>CAMAVI010000030.1 GCA_945861625.1 Candidatus Sulfopaludibacter sp. SbA3 | reverse complement strand
TTCCAGTGCCGACATCGGAGCCGGATTACCGTGGAGGCCGACGACGGTGTTGACATCCAGCTTTAGCTTTTTCAGGGTTTGGTAAAACGCCCTGGTATTCGGGTTGACGGGCGCGCCCGGAGCGAACATGTCGGCCTGCACCACGACCTTTTCCTTGGGGAAATACGCGATCAGCATGCCGGACACGTGGGGAAGGCCCTCCACCTTGTGGAGTTCGAAGCGCCGTGTATCGTCGGCCAGGACGAATTTCTCCGCCACGGTTTCAAAGACGTAGCCTTCCGACCATTCCTCCGGCGGGAACATCGAATAGCGGTCCGGTTTCAGGAGCCAGGGCCCGGCGTGCAGGACTTCTCCGTAATAAGGGCGGTTGCCTTCTTGCGTAATTACCGTTGCACCCTCGTGTACATAGGTCCGGATGCCGCCCAGATGGTCCCAATGGTGGTGCGTGTTCACGATGTACTTGATCGGCTTGTTGGGCACCAGCTTGTTGACTTCGGCGATGACCGCGAGCGAACGCTCTTCGTTCAATGGCGCTTCGATCACAACCACATGGTCGGCGAACTCGACCGTGATGCTGTTGTGGGAACCGCCTCCCATCAGCCACAGGCCGTCGCCGAGCTTGGTGGTGGTCACGCGCACCGGAGCGATCATGGCACCTTGCACATTGGCGGGCACGGTGAGCGCGGCGTCTGGCACATTCAACTTCACCTCGGAAACGGTTTCCAGGCCAAAGGCATGATCGCCGCCGCTGACATTGGTGGAAGGCGGACCGTTGTCATAGTCATAGTGCTGGTGGAAACGCGGGAACTGAATGCCGCCCACCGGCTTGTAATTGGTGTAGACAATTTCAATGTACATGTCGCCCACTACCGGATTGGGGAACCAGGTCTGTACGCGCTGAATCATATTCTTCGCGTTGATAGTTCCGTTGATCCGGTACTTGCCGAGCGCCATGTAGGAGACCACCGTCACTCTTTCGTCATATTCCGTGCGCTTGACCATCATCGGGTTTGCGCCCGGCGCCATCGCGCCTTTGAGGAAGCCCCACGGCGTCAGGTAGATTTCCATCTGGCGGATTTCGGCTTCAGCAAGCTCGGGAACGGCTTGCCCTTGCGGGTTTAAGGTCCAGGCGGAGCTGCCCTTGACCATGCGGGTGACTTTCTGGTCGGTCAGAAAAGGAAAGCCGGCGCCGCCGCCGCGGAGTGCATAGGTGCCTTGTGACCGGACAAACTCTTCTTTAGAAGACATGGAGTCGAAGTCAATGGTCCGCGTATACGTTTTTAAGCCCGTTCGCGGCCAGTCGTCGCCGGGCGTGAAGTTTTGCCCCACCATCCCCTGCCAGCCAGTGCCCGTGTACTGGAGGGATTTCATGTCATTCATGCCCATCGCCGTGGAGGCGGTGCGCAAAACGCTTTGTACATCCTGCGCGGCGGCCGATCCTACCAGCAGCGCGGCGAGGCTTATCGATTTCCAAAAATGTCTTTGCATATCTGTACTCCTCAAGTGAGTGTGCCGGATTGGCGGCCTTTGGACAGTATACTCCCGGAGCGCGGCGTTCTGGCGGGAAGCTAGCCGGCGTGCTGGTTTCCCATGCCCAGGAGAACGCAGCCGGCCAGGATCAGGACGAGTCCGGCAAGCTTGCCCCGTGTCATGGGCTCGTGAAAAAACATTTTGGACCACAGCATGGTCCAGATGTAGCCGGTAGATACCATGGGGAACAGAACGCTGAGCTCGCCGCGCCGCAGGCCCACGACGAAGAACACCGACGACAGCAGATAGCCCGCCACGCCGGCCGCGAGTTGCCAATTCCGGAGCAGGGACATGAGATTTCGTTCCAGCCTCCCGGCTCCGGCCTTGAAACCCACCGCGCCCAGGCTGCCGATAAAGGCTCCAAAACTCACCCAGGCCATGGCGGAAAGCGGCGTGTTCATCGGCGGGCTCCATTACCCATGACGGCCACGCCGGCGATGATCACGCTGATGCCCGCGACTTTGTACGGATTCATTTCCTCCTGAAAAACCACGACCGAAAGAATAGCGACCCAGACATAGCTTAAGGAGATTAATGGGTAAAGAAAGGACAACTCGCCATGCCGCAGAGCGATCACCATCATCGCCGAGCCTACGCCGTAGAGCGCCAGTCCACCAATCAACGGAAAATTGGTGAGGAGGCCCATGAGGCCGGGGTGTTGGTTCAAGTGGACCGTACCGAACTTGAACAACACCTGGGCGGCCGCTGCGAGCAAAGTGAACGCGACGACTAAGACCAGGGAGCGGCGCTTTTGGTGAACGGTGGAAGTGGTCACAGTACAGTAGCCAGAATAGCGGATACCATACCATAGATCGGCCTGGGCTGGGGTTCTCTTTAGCCGGCGAGTCCCTTCACACGTTGCGGAACAATTCGAGCCTGGGCGGCGTGCCCATCGTGACCGTAACCAGGTCCAGTCGCACACGTTCCCACGGTATTTCTGATTTGCGCGCGTAGGAGCGGGCGACCCGGCGCAGGTGGGCCAGCTTTTCCGGGCCCACGGCGCGGTCGGGAGGGCCGAATTCATCGCTGCGGCGCGTCTTCACTTCCACGATGACCAGCGTGTCGCAGTCCCAGGCGATGAGATCGGCCTCAGCTTCGCCGGACGCCAGACGGTAATTGCGCGCAACGATCGTATAGCCCTGGCGGCGCAGGTAGCGGTGGGCGAGATCTTCACCGCGCCGGCCCAGCGCCAGGTCCGCATTCCAGCGGCGAAGCCGCATGCGGTGACGGAGCCAGTCGGCGAATGTCGCGATCATACAACATGAGTGGGCGGAAGGCGGCGATTATTTCAAACAAATGGTCATCGGCGTTCATCTGCGTCTATCCGACGAGCGATACCCCATGCTCTCTCCAGACGGGCGGTGGATGGCCTACGCGTCCACTGAGTCGGGGACCTACGAGATATACGTCCGGGCGTTTCCGGAAGCAACCTCCGGCGGCGGAAAGTGGCAGATATCGAGCGGCGGGGGAGCCTACCCGATGTGGTCGCGCAGCGGGCGGCAACTGTTCTTCGAGAACCTGGAGAGCCGTGTGATGACGGCCGCCTACACCGTGCAAGGCAGTTCGTTCGTGGCGGAGAAGCCGCGCATGTGGTCCGAGAAGCAGCTTGCTAACAGAGTCAACGCCAGCCGGAACATTGACCTCGCGCCCGCCGGCAAGCGATTCGCCGTGATTCTGCCGGCCGAAGAGCCCGGCTCGAATCAAACACGGAGCCGCGTCACATTTATCGAAAACTTCTTCGACGAAGTGCGGCGGCGCGCGCCGGCGGGGAATAAGTGAGCAGGTAGGACGCTACTTTACCGCCCGCAATCTCCACTCAATCACTTTGCCGCGCACCACATAGCACAGATAGTATTCCCAGAAGCGGCGGAAGCGCGTGGAGGCATTGACGGCCAGCTCGAAGCCGAGGTAACGCCATAGGGCCAGCAGCTTGACGCGCACCGAGACTTCCTCGAAGCGCGCGCCGGAATAGTAGCCGAAGCCACCGTGATTTTTGCCGAAGTAGCGCAGCGAGAAGCTGTTGAGGTGCCAGCGGTGCGTGGGGTCGCAAAAAGAACTGAAATCCGTGTAGTGAGGTGTGACAATGAACGCCTCGCCGCCGGCGCGCAGCAGGCGGTGGAATTCCTCCATGGTCTTGATGACGTCGGAGACGTGCTCGATCACGTGGATGGCTTGCAGTTTGTCGAAGGACGCATCGCGAAAGGGGTACGGGAAACGGTCCAGGTCGCAGATGACATCGGCGCGGCTGGAGGGATTGCGGTCGATGCCAATCGCGCCCGCGAGTTTGTTGATGCCGCAGCCGACGTCTAGAATCCGCATGGAATCGACGATTGTAGCGCGGCTTAGCGGGTAGCCGTTTGCAGGCACTCGGCGATGATGTCCACGGCGCAATCCGCCTGCTCGGTCGTGAGCACCAGCGGAGGTGACAGGCGCAGCGTGTTGGGACCCGCGCCGAGCACCAGCAAGCCGCGTTCGAAGCACATTTGCACCAGACGGTCGCGCAGCTCGGGAGTCCGTTCCTTGCTGGCCTGGTCCTTCACCAGCTCGATGCCGATCATCAGCCCCAGGCCGCGCACGTCGCCGACATTCGCGAATCGCTGGGGGAACTCACTCAGGCGCGCTTTCATGTGCGCGCCGACGGTCGCCGCGTTCGCGATCAGCTCCTGCTCCAATAGTTCGATGGTCGCCAGCGATGCCGCCACGGCCACCGGATTCCCGCCAAAGGTGGACGCGTGGGCGCCCGGTTTCCAGTCCATGATTTCGGCGCGGGCGATGGTGGCGCTCAGCGGCAGGCCGCTGGCGATTCCCTTGGCCAGCGCGACGATATCCGGCACCGCGTCAAAGTGCTCGGAGGCGAACATCTTACCGGTCCGTCCCATGCCGCACTGGACTTCGTCGAAAATCAGGAGGATGCCGTGCTGGTCGGCGATGCGGCGTAGCTCGTCCAGAAACTTCTTGGGCGGCACCAGGTAGCCGCCTTCGCCCTGGATGGGCTCAACGACAATGGCCGCTACCTCTTCGGGAGGCAGGATGGTGCGGAACAGCGGGTCCTCAATGGCCTTGGCGCATTCGACCGCGCAGGTCTCGACCTTCTTGCCGTACGGGCAGCGGTAGCAATCCGCGTAAGGCACATGGTGGACGCCTGGCATCAGCGGGAAAAAGTTCTTCTTCTGGGTGTTCTTGCTGCCGGTGAGGGCCAGAGAGCCCATGGTGCGGCCGTGAAAGGCCCCGAAGAAGGCCACGAACTGCTTGCGGCCGGTGTGATAGCGAGCCAACTTAATAGCGGCCTCGATGGCCTCGGTGCCGGAGTTGCCGAAGTACACCTTCCTGGGGACGCCGCCGGGGGTGAGGGACGCCAGCTTCTGCGCCAAATCCACCATGTTCTCGTAATAGAAGTCCGTGCCCGACATATGGATGAGCCGGGCGGCCTGGCGCTGAATGGCCTCGACGACCTTGGGGTGGCAGTGGCCCGTGGCGACCACCGCAATACCCGCGCTGCAATCCAGAAACCGATTGCCGTCAACGTCTTCCACGATCGCCCCTTGGCCGGAAGCAACCACCAACGGGTAGCTGCGGGTATAAGAAGGCGAGATAAATTGGGCGTCGCGTTCGATCAGGGTCCGCGCCTTGGGCCCCGGAAGAGGAGTCACGAGCTTTGGCAGAGTGGTTGCCATGACCAGAACGATGATATCACTGAAGGAGCGTCTGCAAAGACTCAAAATATGATTGTAATACAATAAGATTATTGAACTGTACTCCGCTCATGTGTTATAGTGCAACCAAGAAGGTCAGGAACCTATGGACTTCAATCGATTTACGGAAAAGCTGCAAGAAGGAATGCGCTCAGCCCAGGCATTGGCTTCCAAGCGAGGGCAGCAGCAAATTGAGGTAGAACATTTATTGATGTCTCTGCTGGGCCAGGAGGGCGGCCTGATGCCGTCGCTGCTGGGGAAGGCCGAGGTAGATCTTAAGAAGGTTTTTCAGAAGCTGACCGAAGAGTTGGACCGGATGCCGACGGTTTCCGGTTCGGCGCCGGGCGTCGATCAGGTTTACGTTACCAAGCGCTTGCAGGATCTTCTGGAGCGTGCTGAAAAAGAAGCCGCTCAGTTTAAGGATGAGTATGTCTCGGTGGAACACGTGGCGCTGGCCGCGACGAGTGAGAAAATCATGCGCGAGATGGGCCTGACGCATGAGCGCATTCTCAAAACACTGCAAACCATCCGAAAGGGGCAACGCGTGACGTCGTCGAATCCCGAAGCGACCTATGAGTCGCTGGAGAAATACGGTAGCGATCTGACGAAGCTTGCGGCGATGGGGAAACTCGATCCCGTGATTGGCCGCGACGAGGAAATTCGGCGAGTGGTCCAGGTTCTATCGCGGCGCACCAAGAACAATCCGGTGTTGATCGGTGAGCCGGGTGTGGGCAAGACCGCGATCGTGGAAGGGCTCGCGCACCGCATTGTGCGCGGCGACGTGCCGGAGGGGCTGAAGAACAGGAAAATCATTTCCCTCGATATGGGCGCGCTGGTGGCGGGTGCGAAATTCCGTGGCGAGTTCGAAGAGCGCTTAAAAGCCGTGCTCAAGGAAGTGCTGGCCGCGGAAGGCGAAATCATTCTCTTCATCGACGAGTTGCACACGGTGGTCGGGGCGGGGAAGGCCGAAGGGTCGATGGACGCCGGCAACTTGCTGAAGCCCATGCTCGCCCGCGGCGAACTGCATTGCATCGGCGCGACCACGCTTGACGAATACCGCAAGAACATCGAGAAAGACAAAGCGCTGGAGCGGCGCTTCCAGACGGTGTTGGTGGATCAACCGACCGTGGAAGACACGATTTCTATCTTGCGCGGGCTGCGCGAACGCTACGAGCTGCACCATGGGGTGCGCATCAAGGATTCGGCCATGGTGGCGGCGGCGGTGCTGAGCAACCGCTATATTTCCGACCGCTTCCTGCCGGACAAGGCCATTGACCTGATTGACGAAGCCGGTGCCAAGACGCGCACGGAAATCGATTCGATGCCGGCGGAGCTGGACGAAACCACGCGCCGCCAGATGCAGCTTGAAATTGAACGCGAGGCGCTGAAGAAAGAGACGGACAAAGCATCGCGGGAGAGGCTCGCCAAGTTGGAACGGGAATTGGCCGAATTGAAAACTTCTTCGGCAAGCCTGCGCGCGCAGTGGCAGGCCGATCAGGAAGCTCTCAAGAAGCAGCGCGACATACGCGAGCAAATCGAGCGGACCAAGGTCGAGATCGAGCAAGCCGAACGCGCTTATGACCTCAACAAAGCCGCGGAATTGAAATATGGCAAGTTGACTGGGCTCGAAAAGCAGTTGGAAGCCGGCAAGAACAGCACGGCGCTGCTCAAAGAGGAGGTGGATGAAGAAGATATCGCACAGGTGGTCAGCCGCTGGACGGGTGTTCCGCTGTCCAAGTTGCTCGAAGGCGAGATCCAGAAGCTGATGCATCTGCCCGAGGAATTACATAAGCGCATTGTGGGTCAGGACGAAGCCGTGGAAGCGGTCGCGGATGCTGTCGTGCGGGCTCGCGGTGGATTGAAAGATCCGAAACGACCCGTGGGTAGCTTCCTGTTCCTGGGGCCAACGGGCGTGGGGAAGACGGAACTGGCTCGCGCGCTGGCGCAATTCCTGTTCGACGACGAGCGGTCGATGATTCGTATCGATATGTCCGAGTACCAGGAAAAGCATACGGTCTCGCGGCTGGTGGGCGCGCCTCCCGGCTACATCGGCTACGAAGAAGGCGGGCAGTTGACTGAAGCTGTGCGGCGGCGTCCGTATTCGGTGGTGCTGCTGGATGAAATTGAGAAGGCGCATCACGATGTCTTCCACGTTCTGTTGCAAGTGCTCGATGACGGACGCCTGACCGACAGCCAGGGCGGCACGGTGGATTTCAAGAACACCATCGTGATCATGACGTCCAATGCGCCGCAAGGCGAACTGCGGAATATTTTCCGGCCGGAGTTCCTGAACCGTGTCGACGAGATCATCAACTTCCACAGTTTGACGGACGAGCAACTGAAGAAGATTGTGGTGATTCAATTGGAAACTCTGCGGGCCCGGCTGGCGGAGAGGCACATTGGACTGGAACTCTCCGCTGCCGCCGTGGAACACCTGGCGAGCGTGGGCTACGACCCCAGCTTCGGCGCGCGTCCGCTGAAGCGAGCCATTCAAAAGGGAGTCGAAACACCACTGGCGCGGAAGTTGGTGGGCGGAGAAGTTCGCGATGGCCAGAAAGTTCGCGTGGAGGTGGGCGCGGACCATGAACTTACGTTTCATGTCGAATCCGCGGCCCCCATCGCAGCATCTTAAGAGAAGGAGCGGGGGACAAGGAGTACAATATGGCCGAGATGGAAAAACTTCGCACGCTGCCGTTACTGGCGCTGAAAAACTCGGTTTTGTTTCCGGGGTTGATGATGCCGCTCTCGGTGGGCCGGCCGGCGTCCATGGCGGCGGTGGAAGCGGCCGTCGCAACCGAAGATAAAGAAATCATTATCGTCGCGCAGAGGGATCCGGCGGTGGATGCCCCTGGCGCATCGGATCTGTTCACCATCGGCACGCGGGCTGCGATTCGCAAGACCGCACGGCCCAAGCCAGATCATCTGGACGTTGTCGTTCTCGGCCTGGAGCGCGTTGTCATCGTCAAGGTCGACGATGACAAGTTTTTGTCGGCGCGCTTCACGCCGCTCCCCGCGCCGGATGATTCCAGCCGCGAAACCGAAGCTCTTACGCTCGCCATCGTGGAGATGGGCAGCAAGTTTGCGGGACTGATCCAACCGGGGGCAGCGTCGCCACAGCAACTGGCGCGTATGTTTACGTCCCATGAAGATCCGCTGCGGCTGGCTTACATGGTCGCGTCGTTGATGGGGCTGGAAGGGATTAAGGAACAATCGCTGCTGGAAGCCACGACGCGGCTGGAGGCGCTGCGCCTGTTGCACGGCTGGCTCGACCACGAGCTGGATGTGATGGAGTTGCGCAACAAGATCACAGCGGAAGCCAGCGGAGAAATGTCGCGCGAGCAGAAAGAATACATCCTGCGGCAACAGAAGAAGGCCATCGAGCAGGAACTCGGCGAGAAGAATCCGGAGCAAGCCGAGGTGGAATCGCTGCGCGAAAAACTTGCCGCGGCGGACCTGCCGGAAGACGTCCGCAAGGAAGCCGAGCGCGAATTGGGGCGCTTGGAGAAACTGCCGGCTTCTCAGCCCGAGCACAATGTGATCCGCACGTGGCTCGAATATGTGATTGAACTGCCTTGGAACAAGCGCAGCGAGGATCAACTGGATCTGGCGCGGGCCCGCCAGGTTCTGGATGAAGATCACTTCGGCATCAGCAAGGTGAAAGAACGCATCCTGGAGCACCTGGCAGTGTTGAAGTTGAATCCGGAAGCCAAGGCTCCCATTCTGTGCTTCGTGGGCGCGCCGGGCGTCGGAAAAACGTCTCTGGGGCAATCCATCGCGAGGGCACTTGGACGCAAGTTTGAGCGCATGAGTCTGGGCGGCGTGCACGACGAAGCGGAACTGCGCGGCCACCGGCGGACTTATATCGGGGCGCTGCCGGGCCGCCTGTTGCAGGCCATGCGGCGGGCTGGTTTCGCGAATCCGGTATTGATGCTGGACGAAGTCGATAAGCTGGGGCGCGATTTCCGGGGCGACCCGGCGTCGGCGCTGCTGGAGGTCCTGGACCCGGAGCAGAACAAGACGTTTCGTGATAATTATCTGGACCTGCCTTTCGATCTTTCGAAAGTCATGTTCGTAACCACGGCCAACACGCTGGACGCGATTCCCGCTCCTCTGCTGGATCGCATGGAGATTCTGCGGCTCTCCGGCTACAGCGAAGAAGAGAAGGCGCAGATCGCGCGGCGTTACCTGATTCCGCGGCAGTAAAAACAAACCGGACTCAACGAAGAACAGATGCGGATCACCGACCCTGCGCTCCAACTGGTGATTTCGCGATACACGCGAGAAGCGGGCGTGCGGCAGCTCGAACAGACCATCGGGCGGTTGATGCGGAAGATTGCGCTACGCGTGGCCGAGGGCCGCACGGAAGCGGCCGAGATCATCCCGGAACAGGTTGCGGACTTTCTGGGGCCGGAGACAAATTCGCCTGAGACGGGCCGCCGCGAATTGCCGGCGGGCGTGGCCACGGGTCTGGCTTGGACTGAAACGGGCGGCGACGTTCTGTACATTGAAGCGACGCTGCTGCCCAACGGGAAAGACGTCACCATTACCGGACAACTGGGCGAGGTGATGCAGGAATCCGCCAAGACAGCACGCAGCTATGTGTGGAGCCACGCCGCCGAACTTGGCATCGACCCCGCGCTGTTCCTCAACAGTGGCCTGCACATTCACGTGCCGGCCGGGGCGACTCCGAAAGACGGTCCGTCGGCTGGCGTGACCATGACCACTGCGCTGGCTTCCCTGTATTCGGGTAGGCCTGCTCGCAGCGATACCGCGATGACAGGTGAAGTTACGTTGACGGGCCTGGTGCTGCCCATCGGCGGCGTCAAGGAAAAGGTGCTGGCCGCGCGGCGACTGGGCCTCAAGCGCGTGATTCTCCCGAAGGCCAATGAGAAAGACCTGCGGGATCTGCCCGAAGAAGTCCGCAAGGAGATGGAATTTATCTTCGCCGAGCGCGTGGAAGACGTGCTGCGGGCGATCCTGCCCGGATTCGCGAGTAAACCGGCGACGCCGGCGAAGGCGGCGTGACATCAAGCATCACGTTTAGTGGAGTGTGATGATGTAGACATGCGCACCACGCTGGATCTGAATGAAGACGTTCTTAGTTTGGCCAAACAGATCGCGGCGCGGCGCGGGCTGACGGCGGGGCAGGTCATCTCGGACTTGGTCCGGCAAGGGCTGTCTAGTCCTTCCCGTCGGCCTGCGAAAGTACGCAACGGGGTGCCTTTGTTCGAAACGGCCCGCAAGGGAGCGCGCGCCGACCTCGCAGTGGTCAACCGCCTGCGTGATTCTGAATGAGCACTGCGCTGCTCGACGTGAACGTGCTGGTTGCACTCTTCGATCCCAGCCACATTCACCATGAGAGTGCACACCGGCGGGCGGCGCATTGTCGGCAAAGATGGGGCAACGTTGGGCAACTTGTCCGATTACGATCAATGGCTGCATTCGCGTGTTGAGCCATGCGAGCTATCCGACGGTTCGCGCAACTCCGGCCGAGGTGATGTCGCATCTGCGGATACTTTGTGCCAAAGCAAACCATGAATTCTGGCCGGATGACATCTCGCTCCTGGATGAAGCCCGTTGCCGCCCCTCGAAAGTCACAAACTCGAGTCGATTGACTGACGTGTATCTGCTTGCTCTAGCGGTATCGCGGAAGGGCAATTTGGTGACGTTTGACCGGTCGATTTCCTTGGATACCGTGCCTGGAAGCGCGGAGTCAAGCCTGGAACTGCTGGCGTAGCGATTCCGCTGGTTAGATCCCTTTGCCTCTCAGTACGGTGGGGGAGGCATCTTCCCAAACACAGTCTCCAGCGACATGCCCAAGCTCAGCAGTTTCCTGTCGTTGCCGTGAGGTGCGTCGAATTCAAGGCCCACGGGCAACCCTGCGCCGGTAAGCCCCACCGGGAGGCTCAATCCTGGTATTCCTGCTGTGGTCATCGGACGGGTGTTTCGGAGATACGTGTTGAAGGTAGAAAGTGTTTTTCCATTGAGATCGATTTCGGCATCCTCACCGATGGCGCGCGCGGGTAATACGGTGGTGGGGAAGGCGATCGCCATAACGTTGTGGCTCTGGAAGTAATTGCGGTAGGCAGCCTGAAGTATCGGCCGAGTTTTCATCGTGGCCTCATACGCCGCTTGAGTCGGAGCGCCCGGTCCTAGTACAAGCGTTGCATAGTAAGTTTTGACGTCGGGACTTCCAATCTGTGCTGCAAATTCCTGAATTGTTATACGCTCTCCGCTTTCCTGTAGATACCGCGACGTGTCGTGAAGCGTTTCGTAATACGTAGCGGGAATTGTTGCCGACAAGTAGAGTTTATCGATATCTGGGATATCCGCTTCCACCAGCACGCAGCCTGCTTGACGAAGCCTGGCCAGCGCATTCTCGATCACCGGCGCAAGGCTGGGATCCAGGTTGTCGTAAAAGTAGCCGCGCGGCACGCCAATGCGCACTCCTTTGAGCGCCACGGGCCGAGCGGGCGTTCTGTCGCCGGTGATGACGGAATCCAGAAGCGCGAGATCCCGCACGGAGCGTGCCATCGGTCCCGCAGTATCCCGCGTGTGAGATATGGGAACGATACCCTTACCAGGGTAGCGGCCCATAGTCGGTCTCAGGGCGGTAATACCGCACAGAGCCGCCGGAATCCGGACAGAACCGCCGGTGTCTGTTCCCAGGCCGGCCGCGCACATTCGCGCCGCGATGGCAGCCCCATTGCCTCCGCTGCTGCCGCCGGGAATCAGGGCAGGATCGTAGGGATTGTGAACCGCGCCGAAAGCTCCATTGTTACTGGTGATGCCCAGCGCAAGCTCATGCATATTGGTCTTGCCGAGCATAATGGCCCCGGCGGAAAATAACGACGCCAAAACGGGCGCGTCCGCGCGCGGACGATGGTTTCGCAGGGCCGGTGTTCCCCCAGTGGTCGGGGCGCTCGCTGTGTCTATGTTGTCCTTCACTAAAATCGGCAGCCCGTGCAGGGGTCCAAGCCGCTTGGCCGTGCGATTCTTGTCAGCGGCTCTGGCCGCCTCCAGCACCATCTCCTCGTTTTGCCAGATGAACGCATTGAGCGCCCGATGTTTGCGGCACTGCTCCAGGAGCGCGGTGGTGTACCGCTCGGATGACAGATCGCCCGATCGCAGCAGCGCGACGGCTTCCGTGGCCGTCAGGTCGACAAGTCTCCCGGATTTAGTCTCGGCCGAGTTCGATTGGGCCAAGCCGGTTCGGCTTATGGTCAGCACGGAGGCGCCGACTAGGGTGCGCGTCAGGAAGTGACGGCGCGTCGCGGGGAATCGCATAGCTTCTTCCTCCAGTTCCCGATCGCCATCATCGGTGTTTCCGCCGGCTGGCAGGCGCTTCAATGCTAACGTACTTTGCAAATCCGATACCATGGCGGTTATGAAGACGCTGCGCGTTTTGACCGCCATTGGTTTTGTTTGCGCACTTTGTGGCTGCGGTTCCACCGGTAGCTCCGACGCCAAGACCTTTCTGGACGAGGCGGAAAAGAAACTGTTCGACTTGGTTCTGGATGCGAGCCAGGCGGCCTGGGTGCAGTCGACCTACATCACGGATGACAGCGAGGCCGTCGCGGCGCGCGCCAACGAGCGCTCCATCGCCGAAAGCGTGCGCCTGGCCAAGGGCGCGGTTCAGTTCGACAAAGCAGATCTCCCCGCCGATCAGCGCCGCAAGCTGAATCTGCTGAAGGTCGGGTTGGTGCTGGCGGCGCCTTCCAATCCGGCGGAGAGCGCCGAGGTCACGCGCTTGGGCGCCTCGATGGAAGGCCGCTATGGCAAGGGCAAGTACTGCCCTGAAAACAAAGCTGGTACCGCGAATCCCTGCATGGATATCGCGGCGGTGACGAAGGTGCTGGCGACCAGCAATAATCCGGCGGAGATCCTGGACGCCTGGCGCGGCTGGCATACGATTTCGCCGCCGATGCGCAAAGACTACCAGCGCTTTGTCGAACTGGCCAACAAGGGCGCGCGTGAGTTGGGTTTCAAAGACTCGGGCGCGATGTGGCGGTCGAAGTACGACATGACGCCCGATGAGTTCGCCAAAGAAGTCGACCGATTGTGGGGGCAGGTGCGGCCCCTCTATGTGTCCTTGCACAGCTACGTGCGTTGGAAGTTGCGCGAGAAATACGGGGCCAGCGTGGTGCCGGAGAAAGGTCCGATTCCGGCGCACCTGTTGGGCAACATCTGGGCGCAAGATTGGTCGAATACGTACAAGCTGGTGGCTCCGGCGGCGGACAAGGGCTACGACTTGACCGAGATTCTGAAGAGGCGCAACACCAAGCCGCTGGACATGGTGCGCTACGGAGAAAGCTTCTTCAAGTCTCTGGGTTTTGCGCCGCTGCCGCAGACATTCTGGGACCGCTCCATGTTCATCAAACCGCGCGATCGCGATGTGGTGTGCCACGCCAGCGCGTGGGACGTGGACAACATCGAAGACCTGCGCCTCAAGATGTGCATCGACATCACCGAAGAAGAATTCACCACGGTTCACCATGAACTCGGCCACAGCTTTTATCAACGGGCGTATAACAAACAACCGTTGCTGTTCCGTGACAGCGCCAATGACGGGTTCCACGAAGCCATCGGCGACACGATTGCATTGTCCGTGACACCCGAATACCTGATGAAGATCGGGTTGCTCAACGGCGCGCCGGATTCCTCGAAAGACATAGGGTTGCTGCTCTCGCGAGCGCTCGAAAAGATCGCGTTCCTGCCGTTCGGGCTGATGATCGACCAGTGGCGCTGGCGTGTGTTTTCTGGGGAGATTCCGCCGGATCAATACAACAAAGCCTGGTGGGATTTGCGGTTGAAGTATCAGGGCGTGGCGCCGCCGGTGGCGCGCAGCGAAGCGGACTTCGATCCCGGCGCGAAGTATCATGTGGCCGCGAATGTTCCCTACACGCGGTATTTCCTGTCGTTCATCATGCAGTTCCAGTTTCACAAAGCTCTAGCGAAGGCCGCGGGTTGCCCGGCGCCGGGCGCTGACACCCCTTTGCACCGCTGCTCCATCTATGACAACAAGGAAGCCGGCGCGCGATTGAACAAGATGCTGGAGATGGGGCTCAGCCGTCCCTGGCAGGACGCGATGTCTGAACTCACTGGGCAGCGGCAGATCGACGCAACGGCGATTCTGGATTACTTCGCGCCTCTCCAGAAATGGCTGGACGAGCAAAACCAGGGCAAACCGGCGGGCTGGTAGAGTTATGCTATTATGTATACATAATTATGCCTGACCGCACCACCATCGTGATGCCTCCGCTGCTCAAGGCCAAGGCCGTGGCCAAGGCGCGCCAGCAGGGCATCTCCTTCGGCGAGTTTGTGCGGCAGGCCGTGGAGAAACAGATCGCCGCGCCCGCCAAAGGAAAGTCGAAAAAGAAGACCGGCGATCCGTTCTGGGATAATCTGGTGATCTATGTCGACGATGGGCCGGTGGATCTGGCGGCCCGGCATGACGAGTACCTCTACGGTGAGGAATCTTGATCTTCGTCGACACGGGCGCCTTTCTGGCGCTGTATCGCAAGCGGGACCAGTATTACAGGCAGGCCGCTGACACCTGGGGAAAGCTGGAACCGCCATTTATTACCAGCAGTCACATCACCGCCGAACTCGCGACGTTGTTGGCGAGGCAGGTCGGTTGGCTGGAGGCGGTGAATCGAGTTACGGATGTCTACGCATCGCCGCATATCGATGTGATCGGCTCCGATCGCGAAGACGAACTGGAAGCGCTGCGCTGGATGCGCAAGTACGCCGGCCAGCGCGTCAGTTTCACCGATTGCGTATCGTTTGCTCTCATGCGGCGTCACCGGATCCGGCGGGCGTTTACGTTTGATCGCCATTTCCGGCTGGCGGGATATGAAGTCGTCGGATTGAAATAGATCCGGCATGGGAAAATAAAACTACCGATGACAGGCTCCCAGGTACGCCAGAAGTTCCTCGACTATTTTTCCGCCCGCGGGCATCGCGTGGTGCGCAGTTCGTCGCTGGTGCCGGCGAACGACCCCACATTGCTGTTCAACAACGCGGGAATGAATCAGTTCAAAGACGTGTTCCTGGGTCAGGATCAACGTGATTACACGCGCGCGACGACCTCACAGAAATGTGTGCGGGCGGGCGGGAAGCACAACGATCTAGATAACGTCGGCTACACGCGGCGGCATCACACGTTCTTTGAAATGCTGGGAAACTTTTCTTTCGGCGACTATTTCAAGAAAGACGCCATCGCGTATGCCTGGGAATTGATCACGAAGGATTACGGGCTGTCGAAAGATCGTCTCTACGTCACGGTGTTCCGCGAGGATGACGACGCCGAGAAGTTGTGGCAGGATTGGATCCCTAAAGACAGGATCTTCCGTCTTGACGAGAAAGACAATTTCTGGCAAATGGGTGAGACCGGACCGTGCGGGCCTTGCTCGGAAATCCACTACGATTTCGGACCGGAAGCGGGTCCGGGGAGTTTCCCTCATGAAGCCGGAGAGCGTTTCGTGGAAATCTGGAATCTGGTGTTCATGCAGTTTGACCGCGACGCCAGCGGCAAGTTGACCCCGTTGCCGCGGCCTTCCATCGACACCGGCATGGGGTTGGAGCGCCTTGCGGCAGTCATGCAAGGGGTGTTGTCCAACTACGACACGGATCTGATCAAACCGATTGTCCTGAAGACCGGTGATCTCATCGGTAAGACGTTTGGTGAAGACCCGAAGATGGATACCGTGATGCGCATCAACGCGGATCACGCGCGCTCCACGGCGTTCCTGATTCACGATGGTGTCGTGCCGTCCAACGAGGGGCGTGGCTACGTTCTGCGCAAGATCATGCGCAGGGCGATCCGCAACGCGCGCATGTCGGGAGTCACCGATCCCTACCTCTACAAACTCACCGGCTTTGTGGCCGAGCATATGCGCGATGCGTATCCGGAAATGATGGAGAGCGTGCAGCGCGTGGCCCGTGTTGTCAAAGACGAGGAGCACCGATATGCCACCACGTTCCAGGTGGCCGAGAAATACTTCCGCGACGAGGCGAAGACGGCGGCGGGAGGTGTGCTGAAAGTGTTCGTTTATGAAGACGTTAAAGTTTCGGGAAGCGTTGCTGTGCTTCCAGGCGCGACAGCGTTCAAGTTATATGACACCTACGGCCTTGCGTTAGACGAGCAGGAAGACATGGCGCGCGAACTGGGCCTGACTATCGATCGGGAGGGCTTCACGGCGGAGATGGAGAAACAGCGCGTACGCGCCCGTGCCAGTTGGAAGGGCGCGGAGAAGGCACACGTCAATCCGGTTTACCAGACATTGCCGAAGACAGAGTTCGTAGGCCGTGAAGCGCTGGAAGCGACGGCGACGGTGGTGGTGGTTCTGGATGGCGAAGTTGTTCTCGACCGCACGCCGTTCTATGCGGAAGCCGGTGGGCAGGTGGGCGATACGGGAGTGCTGGTGTCTGTGCAAACAGGCGATACAGTTGCCGTCGTGGAAGCGGCGCACAACGGCGCGCCGGGTAAGACCGCTCACCGGGTCAAAGTGACCGGCTCGTTGAAAGAAGGCGACACGGTGATCGCTCGCGTCGATTCCGCGTCCCGTCATTCAACGATGCGCAATCACACAGGCACGCACCTGTTGCATGCGGCGTTGCGGACCGTGCTCGGCACCCACGTCAAGCAAGCGGGTAGTGTAGTCGAGCCCTCGCGACTGCGCTTCGACTTTACGCACTACACGGCGATGGATCGCGATGAGCTCGCCGAAGTCGAGCGCTTGATGAATCAGGAGATCCTGGCTAATCGAGTCGTGCACACCGATGTAATGGACCTGGATCAGGCGCTGTCGACCGGCGCCATGGCGCTATTCGGTGAGAAATACGGCGAGCACGTGCGCGTAGTGGCGATTGACAGCTTCAGTAAGGAACTCTGCGGCGGCACGCATGTCAGCCGGACCGGCGACATCGGCCTGTGCAAGATCGTTTACGAAGGCAGCATCTCGGCCGGCGTGCGGCGCATTGAGGCGATCACGGGAGACGAGGCGCTGCGGCGGTTCCAGTCGGCGCAAGCACAGTTGGCGGGTGTCGCTAGTTTGGTGAAGTCTTCCGAAAATGATTTACTGGAACAGCTCGATAAACTCGTCGCCAAGGAACGGGCGCTCGAGCACGAATTGCAGCAGTTGAAGACCAAGATGGCCCAGGCGCAGGCGGGTGATCTGGAAAGCCAGGCGCGTGACATCAAAGGCGTAAAAGTGCTTGCGGCGCGCGTGGATGGATTCGACCGTCAGCAGCTCCGCACTCTGGCCGATTCGCTGCGCAATAAGTGGAAGACGGCCGTCGTGGTTTTGGCCGCGGCGAGCGGAGATGATATCGCGATTGTGAGTGGCGTGACGAAGGATCTGACATCCAAAGTTCAGGCGGGCAAACTGGTGCAGGAGATTGCCCTCGCGACTGGAGGCAAAGGTGGGGGGCGTCCGGACATGGCGGAAGGTGGCGGCAAGAACGTAGCCGCACTCGACGGCGAGCTGGAGCGTGTTTACAAGACCGTGGAAGGGAAGCTCTGAGTGCTGGATGTCGTTATCGTTGGCGCCGGACCTACGGGATTGGCCTGCGGCATCGAGCTCAAGAAACTCGGCTGCAACGCGCTGTTAATTGATAAAGGTTGCGTGGTCAACTCGCTCTACCAGTATCCGACCAACCTGGTATTCTTCACAACACCGGAATTGCTGGAGATTGGCGACATCCCCATGACGGCGCTGAATGAGAAGCCGGTGCGGAATGAGGCGCTCAAATACTATCGCCGCGTGGCCGCGCACTACGCCCTGGATGTCCGGCAATACCAGCACGTGCAGAAAATTACGGGCGAAGAAGGAGCCTTCGTGACCCACGCCGTGGATAACCTTGGCGGCCCGCAGCGCTACGAATCGCGCAAGGTGATTTTGGCGATGGGTTATTACGATGTGCCTAACCGGTTGAACGTGCCCGGCGAGGAGTTGCCGAAGGTCATCCACTATTACAAAGAGGCGCATCCGTATTACAACCAGGACGTCTTGATTGTTGGCGCCAGGAACTCGGCAGCGCTGGCGGCGCTCGAATTATGGTGGACCGGTGCGCGCGTCACCATGGTTCACCGCGGACCGGGCATCCACAAGAACGTCAAGTACTGGATCAAGCCCAATATCGAAAACCGCATCACGAACGGTGAAATTCCGGCATACTTCAACTCGACTGTGAAAGAGATCCGCCCCGATTCGGTCACGCTAACTACGCCGAAGGGCGAAGTCACCGTGAAGAACGATTTCGTGTTTGCGATGACCGGCTACCGGCCTGATACGGAGTTCCTCGCCGCGCACGGGATCGAGTTCGATCCGCACACCGCGCGGCCCAACACGAATCCGGAGACACTGGAGAGCGATCGCAAGGGAATGTATCTGGCGGGAGTGCTGGTGGCCGGAATGCACACCAGCGAGATATTCATCGAGAACGGCCGCTTTCACGGAAAAAAAATCGCCGAAGCGATTGCCTCGGCGACTTCTTCAAAAACGTAGCGCGTTGCGTGGTTACTTTGCGTGGTTACTTTGCGTGGTTACTTTGTGTGGTTACTTTGTGGCTACCGCCTTGGGAGCCGGCGCCGCGCTGCTGGTTTTCGGAGCAGCCGCGCCACCTTTCAACAGCTTTTCGAGGAACGTGCGTATGTAAGCCTCGTCCTGCAGTTCCGGCGTACCTTCGGCGGCGCTCTGCGCGACGATCGTCCCGTCCTTATCAATGATGACGACCTGCGGAACCACCCAGCGGTCCATTACGGATAAGCCAAGATAACCCACCACCTGGTCGCGCGTGTTGAAGCCCACCGGGAATCCGATGCTGAAGTCCTTGACGAATTGCGCCGCCTTGGGTCCATTTGCGTTGTCAAACACAGTGCCTTGCATTACCACGCCGCGATTCGCGAATTCTTTTTGCAGCTTGGTAAGTATTTGCGCCTCGCGCTGGCAGTGCGGGCACGTGGTGAACATGAGCGGCATCACCAAAATTTTGCCCTTGAAGCTGGAAACCGGGACTGGTTTGCCAGAAGGGTCCGTGATGACGAATTCCGGAGACTTGCGCGGAACCGGAGGAGCGGCGAAGGCCGTGACGGTGAGCGCCAAGATTGCAGCAGCAGAAGCCAGGAGTCGCATGCCTTTATTTTACACAGGAGTCTGCCTCGCTGCTTAGCCCGGCGGAATCCCTAAGGCAAGCCCTCGAAGGACTGGACCGAAGTGCCGGTCAGGCGGAGGCTGAAGCGTCCGGAATCGCCCGCGCCGCCGACTTCGCTTTCGGAGGCGGAGGTAACTTCCATCTTCTTCCACTTACCCTTCAGCACGCGCTGGTAGAGCTCGAAGTAGCGGCGGGCGGCGGCAGGGGAGTCCCATTCGGAAGCGTAGGAAAGGATGGCGTGCTGATCCTTCTTGTGTTCATAGAGGCGGAACCAGCCGCCGCGCCAGTGTTCGGCGGCGTCTTTACCTTGCAGTTCTCCCACGTATTGGCGTAACAGAATCGCGTGGTCGAACTCGCCGACGCTGCCTTCGATAATTCCCCGGTATGGATTGCCCTGCTTGCCGAGGATCTTGTCCAGTTCGGGCAGGTCGAGCGCGGGCGGCTTCTTGCCGCCGAAGTATTCGCCGGGGTGCATAATTTGCTGCGTGCTCAGCGGTCCGCGGGCGAACACGGCATTGAAGGCTTCGCGGCCCATCTTCCGATACACGGCATCCTGAAAGCGGGCGCCGGCGTTGTATGGAAACAGCAGCGATTCGCGCATATACAGCGGCGTATTTTCGAGTACCGGAAAATCGGAGGGGTTGTCGCGTTCGCGTGTCAGGCGATCGATCATGCCTTCGGGCACCTCGGCCTTGCCGCCGGATTGCTTCACTTCGTAAGCCCAGGTCAGCCAAGTGGCCTGGCCTTCCATGACCGCTTCGCGGGCCGTGGTCTCATCCGCGTCCGGAGAGCCGCGCGTTAGGTACTTACCAAGCGAGTGTTGTTGATCGGCTAGCGCGTGGGCCAGTTCATGGACCAGAGCCATTTGCTGTTCCTCGCCCGGGGGCGTGGAATCGAGCAAATACAACCGCTTCCTGCGATAGTCGTAGAACGCGGCAGCTTGCTCGCCCAGCAGATCTGAGGTTTCCCGCGCCAGGTTGAAATCCCGCGGCACCAAGCCGAACATTTTGAGCGCAAGCTCTTCGGCGTGTACGGCTTTATCGTGGTCGCCGTCTTTGATGTGAGTCGCCAGGTAGCGCTGGAACTTTTCCCTGGTCAGGACCTCCGAGGGCACTCTTTTCTTCACCTGCCAGCCGGTGATTTCGCCCAACGTAGCGATCATTTGATCCAACTGAGCGAAGACGGCGGGCGGAGGCGCCGCGAAAGCGCCGGTTACGGTCAGGAAAACTGCGAGCAGGAGACGCGCGGACATCTGACGCCACCAGCGTAGCATGCCGCTTCTGGCCGTCCCCTCAGGTTTCCACCGAAATTGACCAGGCAACGCCATGTAAGGTATTCTTAAAGTTCACATGGCAAATACTGTTACCGCGCTTAAACGCGTTCGCATCACCGAACGGCGTACGGCCATCAATCGGACTCGTAAGACCCGGCTGCGTCATGGAATCCGTGCGATGCGGCGGCTGCTCGAAAGCAAGGACGCCAAAGGCGCCACCGCTCTGGTTCCCAAGACGTATTCGTTGATTGACCGTGCCGCCAAGTGGGGCATCATCAAGAAGAACACGGCGGCCCGCTACAAGAGCCGGCTGACGCTCCGCCTGCGCAAGCTCGCGGCCTAAGTCTCACGCGGTAAGCGCGAGGATCATTTCTTCCATCACGATGCGGTCGTCCGGCCGCGCGTCTCTCAGCGCGCGATCCACTTCGAACAGCTTCACCACCGCCCGCTCCAGCTTCTGTTTGGAAAACGCGCCGACCGTCTGCTCAATCTGGCGTGCGCGCTCCGGCCACATGCGGGCTCCCAACTTGTTGAAGTGCGCTTGAATTTGGGAGGCACTCCGCAAGCCCGCTTCGCGAGCGGCCAGCGCCATGCGGAATTGCGTGGCCAGAAACGTGAGTGCCAGCGGCATGTATTCGCCTTCACGGGTCAGGGTATCCAGGACTTCCAGAGCCCGTGTTCGATCGCGGCGGCCGAGCGCCGCGACCAAAACGAAGATCGTTGTTGCCTGGGCGTTGGGCACCAACGCGGCGATGTCTTCGGCGGTGACCTTGCGCTGGCCCGCTGTCAGGAGCCATAGCTTTTCGATTTCAATCTCGATGCGGGCGGCGTCGCCTCCGGTGGCGTCGAGCAAGAGCGCCAGCTCGGCCAGGCCCAGTTGCAGCCCGGCCTTCTTGGCCAGCGACTGTGCCAGCGAGCGCGCGGATTCGGGCGAGAACGGGCGGAACTCCACCTGCGCCGTCACCGCCGCGAAGTGCTTCTGGACGCGTTCGAGTTTGGCTTTGTCCTCCCCATCGAAACCGTAACGGCTGCATTCGAGCACAACGGCCGTGCCTGGCGTGGGTTCACGCAGGTAAGCGGCGAGCTCACCGCCATCGCCGGGTGCTTCGCCTTCCTCACTGGCCGCCGCACGTCCGCGAGGCAATGCAGTCTCGGCGCTGGCCAGCCACAGCACGCGGCTGGTCGCGAACAAAGAAAGTGATCGGGCGTCATCCAGCGCCGCCGCCAAGGGGATTTCATCCAGGTCCAGGCGGCCGAATCCGCCGTCGCGATCGGCATCCGTGCCCAGCACGGCATCCAATAAGGCCTTGCGGCAGCGTTCCCGCTGATAAGGTTCCGGACCGAGAAAAAGATAAACCGGAGCCGCTCCGTTCTTCTGCAAACTGGCGACGAACTGGTCCGGCGTCATGGGTCAAAAACTTTCGAGAATGGAAGATACCACCTGCCGCGCGGTTTGCTGGCCGGCACGCAGCAGAGCGGAATCGCTTTCTTCGAAAAAGGCGGCGGGGTCGATCGAAATCTGATAGCGTTCGCGAATTTCAAAGTTGGGCCGGCTGTAAAGAACCTTTCCGGTAGCGCGTTCACGCAGGCTGAGGCGCATGACCACGCGCAATTCGACGGCGCTGGCGCGGCCGGTTTTCGGATCAAAGACAGTCGGGAACGAGTTGTATCCCAGCACCGCGCCATCCAGCACCGCGTCCGCTGCTTCGGGATCGGAAACCACGCGATAGCGCGTGCGGGCAATAAACTCGCGGGAGATGGCCTGCGGAAGTTGATCGGTCAACTTGTAACGCGCCGTGATATTGGTGAACGCCGGAACGGCGATGGTATGAACGGCCTTGGGGATCAGATCGGCGCGTCCGCCTGTGTGGTAGCCGCAGGAAGCGGCGAACCCAGTCAGGAGCAGAGCCGCCAACCTCGTCCTATGAGACTTCACCGCATGACGCCTCATCGCATAAACCCTCGGGCCACGCTTAAGGCGTTCTCGGCGGAAAGCTTCAGGTTGTCCGCCACCATCCACAGCCAACAGGCGCGAGGATGATTCGGGTCAACCGCAATCGCTCCCGCGCTTAACCCGTGATGCCCGGCGATGTTTGCGTTGCTCGGCGGATCGTCCGGCCGGACGTCGATGTCCGCGGCCTGGAGTGCCTGGGTGATTGCGCCGGCTCCAGGGTTCTCTTCAAACTCCACCCATACGGAAAAACTGTGGCCATGAAACACCGGCGCCTGAATCAGCCGCAGGGACGGCATGGGAATTCCCGGATAGGAGGCCAGCAGGGACGCCAGGTGCTTCTCGATCCGCTGTTCGACGCTTTCGAGCGGTTCTACTGCCTCTTCTCCGTAGCGCGCCAGCATCGCAAAGCCGAGTTGGGTATCGAAGACATCCGTTTTCAGTTTTTGAAATGTGAGGACACCCACGGTTTGTTGGCGCAGTTCATCCAAACCTTTTTTGCCACGCTCACTGGCGGGTTCGAAGACGTGGATCACAGACCGGCGAATCGGTTTGGCTTTGGACAGACTGGCCAGCAGCATTGTGGCGGCGATGGCGGCCGGATGCGCAATGACATAGATGACGCCGGGCTGAGGCAGGGAACGCGTGACTTCGGCCGAAGGCGCGCGCAACCGTGCGTGCGGCTGATCTTCCAGCGCCGCGGTCAGGTCAATCAGCACCGGCCCGTCCGCTGGATTCAGTTTCAGCGCCCGGCGGCTGGAAGCAGGGGATCCGGCGAGAAACGCGACCCGCGCGCCGGCCAGACTCTGTGCGGTGAGAGGTGTGAGCGCGATGATTTCCTCGTCATCAGCCCCCAGCATGCTCGCGTTCTCCGCCGACGCGGAAATCATCTCGATTGCAGGCGCGGGCTTCGACTCTCCCAATACCTCGCGCAGTTCACGGCCCAGCAGGGAGTCTCCTCCCACCAGCGCCACTCGCGTTCGTGTGGTTTGCTCAGCCAACCGGGTGCCCCTTGAGTTTCCGCCGCACGGCGCCGCCGATTCGAATCACGATGCCGCTCGCCACATAGGTGACGGCCATGGCCAGCAAGACCGGTTTGGAGAACACCCAGATCAAATAAATAAAGCTGCCGATCAGAATAATGCTGAGCGGCGAGCGCGGCTGGGTGAGGCTCAGGTCTTTGAAGCTGGGATAACGCCACGTGCACACCATCAGGAACGCCAACAGCGCCAACAGCGCCAGCCAGACAGCGGATAGTACCCAGTTATGCAGCGGCTCGCTTCCCGTTGCATAAACAATCGCCGCAATGGCACTCGCCGCTGAAGGGATGGGCATGCCCACGAAATACTTTCGATCCGGCCGGCCGGGATTCTTTGGTACGGGATTTTTCGTGATGTTGAAGCGAGCCAGGCGCGCCGCGCCGCAGAGAAGGTAGAGGAACGCCAAAAAGTACCCGCACCGGTTCAGATACTCCAGAACCGTCGCGTCGGTGGATGGATCGACGAACTGCACGCCCCAGGTAAACGCCAGTACCGCCGGTGCGATGCCGAAGGTGATCGAGTCAGCCAACGAATCCATCTCGCGGCCGAATTCGCTGACGGTGTTGGTCATGCGCGCGATGCGCCCGTCGAGGCCGTCCAAGAAGACGGCCCAACCAATGGAAACCGCCGCGTTGCGGAAGTGGCCTGGAGCCGAAGCGGCATCCGTCACCATGGCCATCGATCCCAGGAAGGCTTCGATCAGCGCATAGAAGCCCAGAAATACGTTGCCCGCGGTAAACAGAGTGGGCAATGCATACGCCGCGCGCCGCGGACGGCGATCCGGGGAGCGCGGGTCAATCAACCGGTCGCGCCAGGGCATGCTGCTCATGCCGTTTCCTTGAAGCGGGCGTCTTTGAAACGAGCAATGACGGTCGAGCCACCCGTCACACGTTCGCCTGCCCGTACGGCGACTTCCCACTCCGGGCCGAACAGTACGTCAACACGCGAGCCGAATTTCATCAGTCCGATCCGCTGGCCGGCTTCCAGGATGTTCCCAGCCTGGACGTAACAAATGATCCGGCGGGCGATCAATCCGGCAATCTGCTTCATCACGACGCGAGTGGGATGGCCTTGAATGGAGCCGTCAATGGTGATGACATTCTGTTCATTGGCCGCGCTGGCTTCCGGCTTGCTGGCGACCAGGAACTCGCCCTTCTTGTATGTCACGCACGCAACTTTTCCACCGATGGGTGTGCGATTGACGTGTACATCGAAAACGTTGAGGAAGATGCTGACTTGGTGCCCGCCGGCGTCGTTCTGTTTGACAACCACCACCTTGCCGTCCGCAGGCGATACGGCGTAGGGACCGGCGGGGATTTCGCGCTCCGGATCGCGGAAAAAATTCAGGCAAAAGGCGGCCAGAAGATAGAACGGAATCGCGAATGGCCAACTCAATAGCCAAGTGACGACCGCGCCCGCGCTGGTCAGTCCCAGCGCATAATAGATGCCGTAGGAAACCATTTCCAGTTCCTATTGTCGCATCCTGACCCCAGCGGGGGTGTATACTTTTTTCTCGGTACTCATTATGAAGCAAGTAACAATTCTCATTCCATTGCTGGGGTTGGCGGCGGTTGCCGGTTGGGGGCAGTCCGACTGGCCCTCCTACGGATATGACCCGGGTGGCCGGCGCTTTTCTCCGCTCAAACAGATCAACACTTCGAACGTCTCCAAGCTGAAACCGGCGTGGCAGTACGGTGTCACTCCCGGCGTCAACAGCTTCGATTCGGCGACGCGGAATCTGTCGGGAACGGAGGCGGTGCCGATCATGGTTGGCGGCGTCTTGTATTCGCCGACGCGCCAGCACACGGTGGTCGCGCTGGAGCCGGAAACCGGCAAGGAAATCTGGAAGTACGATTTCGGCCAGGAGGGCGCGCCATTTCGCGGCGTGTCGTATTGGCCGGGCGACAAAGACAGTCCCGCGATGATTCTCGCCGGATCGAGCAACGGACGCCTGGTGGGGTTGAACGCCAAGACCGGTAAGCCGGTTCCTGGCTTCGGCAATGAGGGCACGGTGAATCTGCGCGTCGGCGTGACCGACAAGTTCCCCAATGCGATTTACCACATGAGTTCGCCGGGCGCGATCTATCGCAACCTAATCATCACGGGCGCGCAGGGCAAGGAAGACGATCCGGAGGGAGCGGCCATGGACATACGCGCCTGGGACCTGCGCAACGGAAAATTGATGTGGACTTTCCATCCCCTCCCGCAGCCGGGAGAAGCAGGCGCCGAAACCTGGCCCAAGGATTACTGGATTCGCGCCGGCTCGCCCGCGCACTGGGGCGCCGCAACCGTGGATACCCAGCGCGGTCTGGTCTTTCTGCCCATCGGCCAGCCCGCGCCGCAATACTACGGCGGCGGCCGGCCCGGCCAGAACCTGTACTCCTCGTCGATTGTGTGCCTGGACGCCAACACGGGAAAGGTCCGCTGGCACTTCCAACTTACGCATCATGACGTATGGGATTACGACGCCGAAGCCGCGCCGTCATTGGTGGAGGTGGTCCGCGATGGCAAGCGCATCCCAGCCGTTGTCGCGGTCTCCAAACCGGGCCTGATGTTTTTCCTGGATCGCGAAACGGGCAAGTCCATTTACGGAATGGAAGAGCGTCCGGTGCCGCAGAGCGACATCCCGGGCGAGCAGACCTGGCCCACGCAGCCGTTTCCGCTGAAGCCTCCGCCACTGACCCGGCAAGGCATGCGGCCGGATGAGATTTTCAAAGGCGAGCCGGAGCACGAGAAGTTTTGCCGTGATCTGGCGGAAAAGATCGGCGGCATCCATAGCTACGGCTCCTACACTCCGTACAGCAGCAAAGAGTACCGCGTTATTTTCCCGAGCCAGCAGGGCGGCCCGAATTACGGCGGTGTCGCGGTGGACGGAAGCCTCGGATACGTGTTCGTGAATTCCCGTGAGCTGGCCGGCATGGGAAAACACGAAAAGACGCCTCCCGGCGACCAGGTGGCGTACCGGCGCGGCAGCCCGCTTGGCCCTGGGACGGCGAATGCGCGCTTCTGGAATCCGGCGACCCAATTGCCCTGCCAGCAGCCGCCGTGGGCGCTGCTGACGGCGGTGAATGCCAATACCGGCGAGATCGCCTGGCAGGTTCCGCTGGGTACCAGCGACGCGATGGAGGCCAAGGGTATTCACAACACCGGTGCGTTCGGACAAGGCGGGCCCATCGCCACCGCCGGGGGACTGGTGTTTATCGCCGGCACCAACGACAGGCGCTTCCGCGCATTTGACTCGAAAAGCGGAAAGGTGCTGTGGGAAGGGAAGCTCGACTCGGAAGGCCACACCAACCCCATGACCTACATGGGACGCAACGGCAAGCAATATGTTGTAATCGTGAGTTCGGGTTTGAACGCTTTCGCCCTGGAGTAGAACGCGTAGAATTGTAGGAGTTTTATGGCAGACACGCAGTCCTCATCGTCGGCGCTAGCGCCCCGCCCGCTATACAAAGAGCTGTACTTCCAGGTGCTGATCGCAATCTTGCTGGGAATCGCACTCGGCTTCTTCAATCCGCCGCTGGCCCAACAAATGAAGCCGCTGGGGGATGGCTTTGTGAAATTGATCCGCATGATGATCGCGCCTATCATTTTCACCACCGTCGTGACGGGCATTGCGGGCATGGGCGATATGAAGAAGCTGGGCCGCGTGGGCATGAAAGCGCTGCTCTATTTCGAAGTGGTGACCACGGCCGCGCTGGTGATTGGCCTGATTGTTGTGAAAGTCGTGCAACCGGGCGCAGGAATCAATGCGGACCCCGCCACTCTTGACGCCAAGTCGATCGCCCAATACACGACGTCCGGTGAAAAGCTGAGTTCGGTCGATTTCGTGATGAATATCATTCCGGACCAACTTACCAATGCTTTTGCTAAGGGCGAAATTCTGCAGATTCTATTCATCGCCATCTTGTTCGGTCTGGCTTTGACGGTCTACGACAAAGGCAAGCCGATTCTGGATTTGATTTATAACGCCAGCAACGTCTTTTTCAAGATGTTGAATTTCATCATGTACGCCGCGCCATTGGGTGCGTTCGGGGCCATGGCCTTCACCATCGGACGGTACGGTATCCGCACCCTGATCCAGTTGGGCAATCTGATGCTGTGCTTCTTCGTCACCGGGTGCCTGTTCGTGTTCGTCGTCTTAGGGCTGATCGCCCGCGCCCATGGCTTCAGCATTTTCAAGTTGCTGCGCTATTTGAAGGAAGAGCTGCTCATCGTGCTGGGTACTTCAACATCGGAGGCGGCCCTGCCTTCGCTCATGGTCAAACTGGAAAAGCTGGGTGTCAACAAATCTGTTGTCGGCCTGGTAATTCCCTCCGGATACTCATTCAATCTGGATGGCACCTCGATCTACCTGACTGTTGCGGCCATATTCCTGGCGCAAGCCACCAACACGCAACTGACCGGAGCGCAGGAGTTTCAGTTGCTTCTGGTTCTCATGCTGACGTCCAAGGGAGCGGCCGCTGTAACGGGCGGGGGCTTCATTACCTTGGCCGCGACTCTTGCGTCACTGAACTCAGTACCGGTGGCCGCTATTACATTGCTGCTCGGCGTGGACCGCTTCATGTCTCAAATGCGCAGCCTGGTAAACCTGTCGGGCAACGCGGTGGCAACGTTGGTGGTCGCCAAGTGGGAAGGCGAAATCGATCACAGCAAAGCCATGCTGGTGCAGTCGGGCAACGTCAAACCCAAGACCGAGTACGCGGTCAGCGGCGGCGAGTAGTAGGGGCCCGCCACAGGTCTCCTCAGGCAGATACCCGATTGTAGGTTCCGCCCTCCAACTTTATTCTGGAAGCCTCGGAGGAGTGTTTTGAAACATCTCATTGGTTTCCTGTGTTCAGTTGGCTTGGCTTTTGCCCAGGCCCCTACTGTCGGCAACTGTCCCGTTCTTCCCGCGAATAACATCTGGAATACGCGGGTGGATCAGCTTCCGGTCTCGCCCAGTTCTTCCACGTGGGTCAACACCATCGGCGCCGGGACGGGTGTCCATCCCGATTTCGGAGCGGGCATGTGGAACGGCGGTCCGATTGGCATTCCGTTTGTCACGGTGCCGGGTACCCAGACGAAGTATCCCGCGAATTTCACATACCAGGGCGAAAGCGACACTGGCCCTTACGCGATTCCCTTGAATGCCCCGATCGAAGGCGGCAGCGCGAGTACCGGCGACCGCCACGCGACTTCGATTGACACGAGCAACTGCATTCTCTACGAGATCTACTACGCATTTCCGCAGACCGCCAGCTGGCAGGGAGGCTCCGGCGCGATCTACAATCTGCAATCGAACGCGCTGCGGCCGGCCACCTGGACTTCCGCCGACGCCGCGGGTCTGCCGATCTTCCCCGGCTTGCTGCGCTTTGACGAAATTCTGGCGGGCGAAATCCGCCACGCGATCCGCTTTACCGTGCCCCAGACGCAGCGGGCTTACGTATGGCCCGCGCGTCACTACGCGTCTTCTCTGACCGGACCTCAATATCCGCCCATGGGCGCGCGTTTCCGCTTGCGCGCGAATTTCAATATCTCCGGTTACTCGGCCACCAACCAAATCATTTTGACGGCGATGAAAAGATATGGCATGATGCTGGCCGATAACGGTTCGGCCTGGTACATCACGGGCGCGCCGGATTCGCGGTGGAACGACAGTGACCTGCGCGCGCTGGGTAACGTGAAGGGTTCGGATTTCGAAGCCGTGGACGTGTCGCCGCTCATGATCGATCCGAATTCAGGACAAGCCGCGCAAGCCGGCGTATTCGTCAGCGTCAGTCCGGCCAGCGCCAGCGTCCAAGTGAATACACAGAAGCAATTCACTGCGACGGTAACCGGCAACGCCAATCAGTCGGTCACCTGGGATGTAAACGGAACCGTCGGCGGCAATTCTGCCGTCGGATTCATCGATTCGATCACAGGCCTGTATACGGCTCCCACATCGCCGGTGAATGCGACGGTTCATGCGATCAGCGTCGCCGTTTCGTCCGCCGTAGGTAGTGCCGCGGTCAGTGTGGTCAATCCGCCGCCTCCGGTGAGCATCAGTATCTCGCCCACCAGCGCGACGGTACGTCCCGGAAAGACTAAACAATTTTCGGCGACAGTCTCTAACACGTCGAATACGGCGGTCGTCTGGAAAGTAAATGGCGTGACTGGGGGAAACTCCACCGTAGGCACGATCAGTACCGGTGGTCTCTACAGAGCGCCAGCTTCCGTTCCGTCACCGGCGACGGTCACGGTCACGGCGGTTTCCGTCGCGAATACAAGCAAGTCCGCCAGCGCCAGTGTTACGGTGAGCCGGAGATAGCCATGCGTCGCATCAGCGGGTTGCTTCTGTTCACGGCCGCCGCCCTGGCGCAGAATCCAGCCGCGTCGGTCGTAGTGGATGCCAGCGCCAACCGGCATGCGATCGATCCACGCGTCTACGGAATCGCCTACGGAACCACGGCGCAGCTTTCCGATCTGAATGTGCCTCTCAATCGCTATGGAGGCAACAACAGCAGCCGCTACAACTGGCAACTGAACGCGGACAACCGAGCTCAGGATTGGTACTTCGAAAGCATAGGCGAGGCTTCGGCGGTGGCCGGTGAACGCGGCCATACGTTCATTTCCACGACGCAGGCGGCCGGCGCCCGCGCCATGATCACGATACCCATGCTCGACTGGGTGGCCAAGCTGGGGGCGAACCGCTCCAAGCTCTCCGGCTTTTCACAGGCCAAGTACGGCGCGCAGACCGGCAACGACGCGCAGTGGTTTCCGGACGCCGGAAACGGGATTCTCAAATCCAACGGGCAACCCATCACGGGCAATGATCCGAACGACGCGAATGTGGCCAACACGGCGGGTTTTCAGCAGCAGTGGGTGCAGGCGATCGTCAATCAGTGGGGCCTGGCCGACGCCTCCGCGCCGCGCTACTGCGTCCTGGATAACGAACACAGCATCTGGCACTCCACGCATCGCGACGTGCATCCCACCGGCGCCAGCATGGACGAAGTTCTGGCGCGGATCAAAGACTACGCCGCGCAAATTCGCGGAACGGACCCCAACGCGCAGATAGTGGGTCCGGAAGAGTGGGGCTGGAGCGGCTATCTCCTCAGCGGCTATGACCAGCAGTACGGCAGCCTTCACGGCTGGAGTTTTCTGCCGGATCGCAACAGCCACGGCGGCGCCGATTATCTTCCCTGGCTTCTGGGGCAGTTGAGGGCCGATGGGCGTCACTTGCTCGACGTGTTCACCGTGCACTATTACCCGCAGAGCGGGGAATTCAGTTCCGACACCAGTACCGCCATGCAGTTGCGCAGGAATCAATCGACGCGCTCTCTGTGGGACCCCAATTACGTCGACCCGACCTGGATCAATGACAATGTCATGCTGATTCCGCGCTTGCGTGGATGGGCGAACAACTACTACTATCCGGGCACGCCGATCGGCATCACCGAATACAATTGGGGCGCGGAAAACCATATCAACGGCGCCACCACGCAGGCCGATATTCTCGGCATCTTTGGCCGCGAGGGACTGGATCTGGCGGCGCGCTGGACCACTCCGGACGCCTCCACGCCAACGTACAAGGCGATCAAGATGTACCGCAACTACGACGGCAATAAATCGGCGTTTGGCGACGTGAGCGTGTCGGCTTCCGGGCCGAACCCGGACAACGTGGCGGTGTTCGCCGGTCAACGTACTGCCGATGGCGCACTGACCGTGATGGTCGTCAGCAAGTATTTGTCAGGCTCGACGCCAGTCAATGTCGCTCTGAATAACTTCGCGGGGAGCGGCGCGGCGCAGGTGTATCAACTCGCCGCTTCTAATGCGATTACGCGATTGGCCGATCTGGGCTATAGCGGCAACGCCGTCAACTTCACCTCGCCCGCGCAGAGCATCACTCTGCTGGTGCTGCCGTCCGGCGCGCCGAACCAGCCCCCGGTGGCTGCGGCTTCGGCGGCTCCCTTGTCGGGAACAGCGCCGCTCGCGGTGACATTCAGTTCGGCTGGATCGAGCGATCCCGACGGCTCGATCGCTTCGTATGGCTGGAATTTTGGGGACGGTTCGACGGGCACAGGCGCGAGTCCATCGCACACGTATGCGAATGCGGGGACCTATAGCGCGGTTCTGACGGTGACAGATAATCGCGGGGCGACCGCGACGGCGCAAGTAGGGATCACTGTAAATCCCGATCCGAATCTGATCAACGCGCCGTCAGGGCTCACCGGAAAAGCCGGCCGGGGAGCGGTCACTCTGCAATGGGTGGACAATTCTGGAAATGAGGCGGGCTTCTACATCGAGCGCGCGCCTTCCGGAACCACGAACTTCGCGCGCGCCGGAACTGTCGGCGCCAACAGCAAGACGTTTACCAACATGGCCAGCCGCGGCACGTATCTGTACCGGGTGCAAGCCTTTAACGCGATGAACGTTTCGGCATACTCCAACACGGTGACGGTCAAGGTGGTGAAATAGAACGCCGTGAAATAAGTTGGGCCGCGCGGCCGTAGTACGTTATACCGTGCACTACACTGGAAGTGTATGCGCATGTTTCTCGCCGCTGTCGCGGCGATCCTCCTGGTGGGCTGTTCCGACGAGCCCGCTCCTGTAACCAAGAAGGCTGAACCGCCACCCGCGCCCCTCAGTGGCCGCCAGGCGTTCCAATATCTGTACGGATCGTCGCGGATGTGGGCTCCGGATAGCCAGCCGTTGACCGGGCGCAGCGTGAATGTGACCGGCGTGAAGCTGGAACCCGGCAAGGCCGGAGGCTGGGAAATCATATTTGTTTCCGAAAGCCTGGCTCGTGCGCGTACCTACACTTGGTCCGCCGTGGAAGCCGACGGGCTGCACAAGGGCGTGTTTCCGGGGCAGCAGGAAGCCTGGCGGGCAGGCGGCGCGCAAAGGCCATTCTCTCCGGCGTTATTGAAAACGGATACCATCGATGCGTACGAAGAGGCTGTGAAGTCCGCGAAAGACTATGTGAGCAAGCCGGGCACGCGTCCGCCGGTTAATTTCATGCTGGACTACGAGGCGGGAACCCGCTTCCCGAATCCGATCTGGCGCGTGTTGTGGGGCGGGTCGGTCTCTTCGGCGGAATACACGGTGACGGTGGACGCTAACACGGGCAAAGTGGTCGCGCGCGACTAAGGCCAGAGCGTTTACTTCTTCGGCGTTCGCAGCTCAATCACCGGAATCAACGAATTCACCGTTTCCTTGGCGACTGGCCGGGCGCGCTGGGAAGAAATTTCCGTGTTCAAGCTGGAGACAAACGACTCGATCTGGCGCTGCATCTCTTCCATCTTTTCGCGCATGTTGAGGATGATTTCAACGCCTGCCAGGTTCACGCCCAGCTCGCGCGTGAGCTTCAGAATCACTTCCAGGCGTTCCAAGTCTTCTTCGGTGTAGAGGCGTGTGTTGCCGTCGCTGCGGGATGGCTTGAGGAGCCCCTCGCGCTCGTAGAGCCTGAGGGTCTGGGGATGGATTTCGAACTGCTCGGCTACCGCCGAGATCATGAACGCGGCTCGTTTTGCCTTGGCCATCGTTGTACCGCCTTATACTTTCGTCCAGATGTCCGCCCGCGGATCTTCCGGGTGCAGCGTGGCATACTCGCGCAGAATTTCCTTGGTGCGCTCGTCCTGGACCACCGGCGCTTCAACCAGCACTTCGACAATCTGATCGCCGCGGGTGCCGGTGCGGGAATTCTGCACTCCTTTTTCGCGCAGCCGGAATTTCTGTCCGTTTTTCGTGCCCTGTGGAATGCGCAGCAGAGCGCGGCCGTCGATGGTCGGCACTTCAATCTTCGTACCTAAGCCCGCCTCGTCAATACGCACGGGAACCTGGATTTCAATATCGTCGCCCTCGCGGCGGAACAGCGGGTGCGGTTCCACGCGAACCGTAATATATAAATCTCCGGCCAACGCTCCATGCGTTCCGGCATTGCCCTTGCCCGGCACGCGGAGGCGCGAACCTTGTTGCGCTCCCGCCGGGATACGCACTTCCACGGACTCCGGGTTTGAAATGCGCCCATCCCCATGACATGTTCCGCAGCTGTTGGTGAGCCTCCCCGCGCCTTCGCAGCGCGGGCAGGTAAGGTTGAAACGCATCGCGCCCGCCATCTGGGTGACGTTTCCGCCGCCGTTGCATTCCGGACACACCGTGTTGGAGCCGCTCCGTGAGCCGGTTCCATCGCAGGTCCGGCACACTTCCTGGCGGTTGATCTTGAGCCGCACTTGGGTGCCGCGGATGGCCTGCCAGAAGTCGATGCTGAGACCGTATTCAAGGTCGGTGCCTTTTTCCGGTGCCGCTCCCTGGGGCTCGTGCTGGCGGCCGAACCACTGGCTGAAAATGTCCTGGAAATTGGCTGAATCTTCAGGGCCGGCATGGCGGCCGCGCCCCGCGCCCGCGCTTGCCCCCGCCTTCATGAAGTCGGCGAAGTCGAAACCGCTGAATCCCATGTTGGGGCCGCCGCCGCGCCCGCCTCCATACGCGCCCGCGCCTCCCGGCATGCCGCTGTCCGAATAGAAGCCGAACTGGTCGTACATCTGCTTCTTCTTCGGATCGCTCAGGATGTCGTAGGCCTCCTGCACTTGCTTGAAGCGGTCTTCGGCGGCCTTGTCGCCCGGATTCAGGTCGGGATGGTACTTGCGCGCCAGGCGCCGGTAAGCCTTGCGGAGATCGTCCGCGCCCGTGCTGCGGTCAACTCCGAGCGTCTTGTAATAGTCGTTCTGCGGCATGGCGGCACGCAGGGGTTATGGGCCGGTGCCCTGCAACCCCTGGCCCCTTCGATTTATTTCTTCTCGTCCACGTCGACAAACTCGGCGTCGACCACATTGTCCTTGGGTTTGTCCTTGGCCGTATCACCAGCGGGTTTGTCGCCCGCACCGGCATCGGCCGCGGCGGCGCCGGCGGTTGATTTGTACATCGCCTCGGCCAGTTTGTGACTGGCCTGGGTCAGGCTATCGGTGGCTTTGCTGATTTCCTCCACCGAGCCTCCCGCCATGGCTTTCCGCGTACCTTCGAGCGCGGCTTCCACGTTCTTGGCATCGTCTTCGCCGATCTTGTCGCGATGCTCCTTGAGCATCTTTTCGACTTGATAGACCATTGAGTCGGCCCGATTGCGCGCATCGATCTCGTCCTTGCGCCGGTTGTCGTCGGCGGCGTGCGATTCGGCGTCCTTGGCCATCTTGTCCACTTCGTCCTTGCTGAGGCCGGAAGAAGACGTGATGGTGATCTTCTGTTCGTTGTTGGTGGCCTTGTCCTTCGCGGTGACGTTGAGGATGCCGTTGGCGTCGATATCGAACGTCACTTCCACTTGCGGAATGCCGCGCGGCGCCGGCGGGATGCCGATCAACTGGAACACGCCCAGCATGCGGTTGTCCTTGGCCAGGGCGCGCTCGCCCTGGTAGACCTTGATTTCAACCGATGTCTGCGAGTCGGCCGCGGTCGAGAAAACCTCGCTCTTGCGCGTTGGAATCGTGGTGTTGCGCTCGATCAGCTTGGTGAAGACTCCGCCCAGTGTTTCGATACCGAGCGAAAGCGGCGTCACGTCCAGCAGCAGCACGTCCTTCACTTCGCCGCCTAGTACGCCGCCCTGCACCGCCGCACCCACCGCGACCACTTCGTCGGGGTTTACGCTGCGGTTAGGGTCCTTGCCGAACAGATTGCGGACAATCTCCTGCACCTTCGGAATTCGCGTGGAGCCGCCTACCAAGACCACTTCGTCAATCTGTGACGGCTGGAGGCCGGCATCCGTCAGAGCCTTCTTGCAGGGCTCGATGGAGCGGTCCAGAATGTCGGCCACCATCTGCTCGAAGCGGGCGCGGGTCAGCTTGATGGCCAAGTGCTTAGGGCCACTGGCGTCCGCCGTGAGGAAGGGCAGATTGATTTCCGTTTCGAGCAACGTCGACAGCTCAATCTTGGCTTTTTCAGAGGCTTCCTTCAGGCGCTGCAATGCCATCTGATCCTTGGAGACGTCGAGGCCCTGATCGCGTTTGAATTCCTGTATCAGCCAGTCTATGATGCGATTGTCGATGTTGTCGCCGCCCAGGTGCGTGTCGCCGTTGGTGGACTTCACTTCCACCACTCCGTCGCCGACTTCCAGGATGGAGATGTCGAACGTGCCGCCGCCAAAGTCATACACGGCGATGGTTTCGTTTTTCTTGCGGTCGAGTCCATAGGCCAACGCAGCCGCCGTGGGCTCGTTGATAATACGCATGACCTCCAGGCCCGCGACCTTGCCGGCATCCTTGGTGGCTTGGCGCTGCGAGTCATTAAAGTAAGCGGGCACGGTAATCACGGCCTGCGTCACTTTTTCGCCCAGGTAGGCCTCCGCGGCTTCCTTGAGCTTGCCCAGGATCATCGCCGAAACCTCGGGCGGGGAATACTTCTTCCCGCTGATATCGACACGAGCGTCCTGGCTGTCACCCGCGGCGATCTTATACGGAACCAGCTTCATTTCCTGGCTGACTTCGTCGATGCGCCGGCCCATGAAGCGCTTAATGGAATAAACGGTGTTTTCCGGATTGGTGACCGCCTGGCGCTTGGCGACCTGCCCGACCAAGCGCTCGCCGTTCTTGGCGAAGCCCACCACGGAAGGGGTCGTCCGCCCGCCTTCCTGGTTCGGTATGACAACCGGTTGGCCGCCTTCCATGACGGCGACCACCGAATTGGTGGTGCCCAGGTCTATGCCAATGATTTTGCCCATGTTATGCGTCTCTCTTCCTAATTGAACTGGCGGCTATGATTTAGCCTATTGCCATTATGCAAGCTTAGTGTTGTATTGTCAAGTATAGACGGAGTCCCCTAATCCGTCGGTAAGGGCTGGCTTGACGGTCAAGGAAGGCAGTGGCGCGGGGCATGAGGGGGACGTAACGGGAAATTGAGGCAGTGTTTTTGACGCGAGGGGAGTTGGGGGAGATGAAGATGGTGGAAAGCACGCACGCCCGGA
>CAMAVI010000029.1 GCA_945861625.1 Candidatus Sulfopaludibacter sp. SbA3 | reverse complement strand
AGCAGCGGTCCCTGCTCCAGCAACTTGGCATCAGCCTGCCCGAGCATCTCCAGTTCAATCGCAAATGTAGTGTAGACTCGGCGATCGCCTGAACCAATTCTCAATGACTTACGTCAGTTTTACCCGTTTTGTGACGAACTTGGGCTAGGGGGAATTGAGTTCTAAGGGCAGACGAGGAGCGTGCTACCCGGAGCACCGCGAAAAAATGACGGGCCTCTGAGCGGCCCGGAAAAACGCTCCCGCGTTTCGCGGAACCGTTACTTGCCCACGTAGTGTTCGACGTCTTTGTTGTTTTCCGCGCAGACGTATTCCAGCACTTCGATTTCCTTGGGCGCGAGCGCACTGACGCGCTTCAATTTCCATGGCTTCTTGAACGTGGTGGAGTCGTCGAAGGCCACTTCACGTTCCAGGTGCCCGAGGTCGGGACGGCGGAACCGCTCGGTGACGTGCAATTTCTCCGTCTGCGGAAAGCTGCCGAAAGCGACCCAGCCGCGCTCGGTGAGACCCACCGTGTCCACCACCAGCGTGTCGCCTTCCCAGTGGCCCACCGAATGCCCCACATACGTGGGATTGGGATCCTCGGGGTGCGGGCGCCCATCCAGGTAGATCTGGCGCGTGGGATCGTTGGCTTCCTCGACGATTACGATGATGTCTTTGGTCTGGACGAATCGATAAGGACGCAAATTGCCGGAAGACGCCAATCCGTTCGGCAGGCAATGCGCGCCGGGAGAATCGATGCCCAGTCTGTCCCTGCGCTTCTTCGATATTTCTTCCGCCCAGGGCAGCGGCTGGGGCGGATCGCCGTCCACGCGGTAAGCGGCGGCCAGCCAGACTCCGTTGAAATCCGGCTTCCCGTCGGGCATGCGAGGCGTGGGGCCGGCCGGCGCGGGACGTTCGGTGACCAACTTCACGAAGTCGTCGCCGCCATCACCAAGCGTATTCAATTGCATGTCGCTCAACTGGATGTCTACGCGGGCGGTCTGCCCGGCCTGCACCGGAATGTCTTTCTGCCGGAAAGACAGGAAGAGTTGGAACTCAGTAGCCAGTTCGTAGTTTCCGGGCGGCAGCCCGCCGACGGTATAATTGCCGTTCACTTCGCTCTGCGCGGCAAACGATGCGTCGGTTGTGGTGTTCTTAACGCGGACCTTCACCTCGGGCACGGGATTTCCGCCCGAAACGGTTACGATTTTCCCGCTAATGGCGCCTGTTTGCGCGAATGCGGCGGGGGCGGCTAGGAGGGCCGAAACCAGGAAGAAGCTTGCTTTCATTCTGTTCCTCACAACTAGTAGGTAGTGTACCAGCTTGCGTTGGAATGGCCTCCGCGGCTCTGAAGAATCGCCGGCCTCGGCCGCGCTTACTTGCCCACCATATGCGGAAGATCTTTTTCGTTCTCGTTGCAGACGGACTCATACAGATCGCCTTCCAGCAGCAAGATGGGATTGATCTTCACGGTCCAGGGCTTCGTGTACGCTTTCGCATCGTCGATGGTGATCTGGATTTCCATGTGCCCGCTGTCACGGCGGCGGAAGCGCTCGACCACGCGCAAGGCATCCGAGTGGGGATGGCCTGAAAGATCCAGCCACGTATTTTCGTTAAATCCGGTTGTTTCCACAACCAACGAGTCGCCCTCCCAACGGCCGGTCGAGTACCCCATAAAGTTCGGATTGGCATCCTTCGAGAGCACGCGGCCATCCATGAAGATCTGGCGGTAGGTGGAAGAGTTCTCGTAGAGAATCGCGATCAGGCCGGGATTTTGAATCAGCTTCCAGGGGGCGGGAAAGGAACTGATCATGGGAACACCCGGCAACAGGCACCGGGAGTAAGGGAAGTCCTTGGATTCGTCGGCCCTGCGCTGCTTGTAGAGCGCCGCCGCCCAGGGCTGCATGGGAATCTCTTCGGGCTTCAGGTCCGCGGCAAGGTTGTTGAGGTACTTGGGCGGGACTCCGGTTGCGCCGCCTCCCGCGGCCGGCAGCCACCACATCCCGGAAAGGTCGGGCTTGCCATCCGCCCGGCGTGGAGCCGGCGCGGAAAGATTGGGCTTGCCGTCGGCCCCGCGGGGGACGTTCGGACCCTTTACCTTTTCCCATTGCGCGGAAAGAGGAACTGACGCGGACAGGATACCCACGGCCAGACTGACGCGAAACCAGTTCATGGTAATCATATTCACACCTCAGGGATTCACTTCTTGACGTACTTCCGCAGCATTTTGTGAGCTACTTCCGCGCCATAGACGTTACCGGAATCATCGGCGGCAACGCCTTCCGCGGCGTTATTGCCGGACTGCGCCTGCGGTCCTGGATACGGGATGAATTCTTTTACCGTGCCGTCCTTCGCGCTGCCAATCCGAATCCCCTGCTGCCATCCAGGATTACGAGGAGCATCAGAATCCGAGTCGGACACGTAGAGCGTGTCGTTCTTGTCGATGAAAAGCCCCACGGGCCGGCTGAACTGCTTCCACTGATCCAGGACTTTTCCGTCCTGGTCAAAGATCTGGATGCGGTTGTTGCCGCGATCGGCCACAAACAGACGGCCCTGGGAATCGAAAGCCAGCGAATGTGGGGCGTCAAACTCACCCGGTGCCGTGCCCTTCTTCCCCCAGGCCTTAATGAATTTGCCGTCTTTGCTGAACTTGACGATACGCGCGTTGGTATCCTCGCCGCCGTGGCCATCGGAGACAAAAATATCGCCGTTGGGCGCGACCGCAACGTCGGAGGGCCGGTTAAACGTGGTGGGCGTTTCGCCCTTGAGGCCCGCTGTACCCAACCGCATCAGCTCTTTTCCCTCTTTGGAGAACTTGATTACCTGCTGGCCTTTGTCGTCTTTCCCCTGGCCGTCGGTGGTCCAGATGTTGTCGTCCTTATCGATATAAATGCCGTGGGGATAGACGAACATCCCGCCGCCGAAGCTGCGCAGCAGTTTGCCGGATGGGTCGAATTGGAGAATCGGGTCAACGGATTTCCCGACGCAATTGGTCCCGCCGCAGCGATCCAACATCCAGATATTGCCCTTGCTATCGACTTGGGCGGTGGGGACCTGTCCCCATACGCGCCCGTCCGGAGGCGTAAGCCAGTTTTCGACCGGACGGTGGTAGCTGGGCTGTGAATTGGGTTGCGCCTCTTCGGCGAGCGCCTCGGCCCCAAACAGCGCGATCACGGCCATGGCGGCCAATCCCAACCCGGCAAGACGTCGATGCGGCATCTGAATCCTCCTCGCGGGGGTTCGCTCCCCGACCGAGAAAAGTATACATCAACCAACTACAACATAGGGTCGCACACGGAAAAAGGGCGGTGTCTTGACGACCCCGCCCTCTCCATCCAATCTGAAACTTTGCTTTAGTAGCGGCTACCGCGCCGTTGGCCGCCGAATCCGCCGCCGCCCCCGCCGCCGCCGCCGCCGCGCCGGTTCCCGCCACCACCACCGCCGCCGAAGCCCCGGTCTTCCTTGGGACGCGCTTCGTTGATGTTGAGCGCTCTGCCGTCGAGCTCCCGGCCGTTAAGTTCCGAGATGGCGCGATCCGCTTCGCTATTGGAAGCCATTTCGACGAACCCGAAACCGCGCGGCTGCCCGCTATCACGATCCGTCACGATGCTGACGCGATCCACTGCCCCATAAGCCTCAAACATGGCGCGGACCGAATCCTCGGTGGCCCCAAAACTCAAATTGCCGACAAATATTTTCTTCATTTAGGTTTTCCTTCTGAGTTGCAGAGCAGTGTATCGGGGCAGGATCGGACGAGAGGTTTGTGGACCGGACGAAAGAGATGCCAAAATCAACCAGCTGTCAACTACGCCTAATCGTACCACGGCGCTCTTGCCGGCAACCGGTTACTTGCCCAATTCGGGCGTGGGCTGCTGCTTCCACTCTTTGCCGGCGTCACGGGCGGCTTCCGCCGCGCCGTTGTAGTCCTGTTCGGCCATCAGGATGCGGACCTCATCGATGGCAAACATCGTTTGTTGGGCGCGCCGCACCGGAAAGCTTTCCGCGCCTTCATCCGATTGCAGGACTTCGTGCAGGCGTTCCACGATATTCTGCACGATCGATTCGGCTAGCCCGCTGTTCCCCCGGTGCAGGTGCACAATGAGGTCTCGAATCCCCGCCGTTACCTCCGCTGGGTCGGCGTTTCCCTTCCGCGTTGTTCTCAATATGGTTCCCTTGTCTACCTGGAAAGAAGAGGAACGCCTTGGGAGTCGGATACGACGCGGCTCTCGGATCGAGGTACTTCAAGTATGACAGGTATGCCGGCTCAAGGCGTGCTCTAGTTAAAGCGGACTCTGACGGTCGCGAAGACGTTAATCGGAGCACCGGGGTAAAGCTGGTTCTCAAAGGAAGACCCAGTGAAATACCGCTGCCGATTAAAGAGGTTTTCCGCGTTGATCTGGTATTCCCAAATGCCGCGCCGGAAGCCCAGCGCGCCGCCGAACGTCGTCCAGCCGCCCATGCGGATCGTGTTTGCGTTGTTGGTGAACATGGGACCCATGTAGCGGCTGCCGATGCTGGCAATCACTCCGTTGTTCCAGCTCTTGGTCAGCCAGGTGTTGGCGGCGTGCTTCTGAACGAAACGCGGTTGTTTGCCCGTAAAGTTGTCAAACTCCGTGAACACGGGCTGCGAAAAACCGTAGTTAGCTAGTAGTCGCATACCCATACCTAGGTTCGCGTTCACATCCAGATCGACGCCCCGCGCGCGTTGCTGCCCGGCTTGAATCACCGATGCCAGCGATTCACGGAAGGTCAGGTTGTCTTGCTCCAAGTGATAGAACGCAAGGCTGGTCTGCACGCGTCCTCCGAAGCCTTGCCAGCGGTGCCCCACTTCAAAGCTACGCCCCGTGCGGGGTTTCAGCTCCGCGCCGTTCGGCGGAATATCGGTCACGGGAGTGAACGCACTCGAGGAATTGAAATAGAACTGGTGGGTGGCAAGAGGAGCGTAGAGTATCCCTGCGCGATACGTGTAGGCTCGCTGGTGGCGCCTCTGTTCTTGGGTAATCGTATTTGGATCGGTGGCAAAAGTGCGATAACGGTAGCGGTCAAAATCATCAAAGCGGCCGCCCACGTTGATCTTCAGTTTGCTGGTAACGTCGATCTGGTCCTGCCAGAAACCGGCGTTGATGCGGTTGGTGAAATAGGTGGCGCGCACAATTGGAAACGAAGTAATAGGCGGGTTGGTTTCCCGGAAGTTGGCCAGACTGATGGGGGTCAGCGGAACAACGCCGCCGCCCGGCGTTACGTCCGTGCGCGAGTAGAAATCCTGGTATTCGTGACCCGCCAGCAGCGTGTGGTGCATCTTGAGGAAGTTGAAGCGCCCCACGACGTCCGCCTGATTGATCGTAGGCCGGCGCGTGTGGTGGAAATAAAGAGCTTCTCGGTCTACCTGATTCAGCTTTGCGTTGTGCGAGACGGACTCCGTCACGAAGTATTCATCACTCGTGCGGCGCACAAGGAGTCCGTCGCGGAACTCCCAGTTGTGAGATATGTTCGCGTTAAACAGCATGTGCGTCTGCGAATCTTCCACCAAGGCGAAGTCGCTGGGTGTGCTGAAACGGCGGCTCAAATCGAATCCGGGAGTGTTAATCAGGCTTAAGGGCAAGCCACCGTCGCCATCGAAGCGGTCGTGATTGAAAGCTTGATGCACCGTGACACGCGCGCGTTCACTCATCAGCCAGGTAAGCGAAGGGGACACGTTTACGCGATCGGCGCCCGCTCCCCGCCAGCCATCGGAACGATCGACGCTCGCGTCCACTCGGTAGAGCCAACTGTTGCTGAAGAGGGGCCCCGTAGCGCCCCCGGCCACCTGATGGGAGTTGAAGCGTCCGCCTCGGTAGCTGAAATCGTAGGCGCGCGTGCCCTGGGGCTTCTTGCGGACCACGTTGATGATGCCGCCCAACGCTGAGCCTCCGTAGAGCACCGAACTGGGGCCTTTCAGGATTTCCACGCTCTGAATATTGTTCAGCTGCGTGTTGATCCGGTTTCCCTCCAGACGCATGCCATCCACCAGCATCACGTCTACCTGATTGAAGCCGCGGATCGTGTAGTACTCGTACATGCCATACCAGCGCTGGGCCTGCACGCCGGAGGCATTGCGCAGGGCCGTCACCATGTCGTTGACGCCTTGTTGTTGCAGCAATTGGTACGGAATGGAACTCACTTGCACGGGCAGGTCGCGATCCGGGATATCGAGGCGCGACGCGGTAGCCTTGGCCGCCACATCCGTTACGTCAATCGAGGTGATGACGCCCGCCACCGGCAGCGTCACGGAGACTTCGCCGCCCGAGCCATCGGCCGCCAGCACTCCACTCCGCGTGACCGTCTCAAATCCGGCGCGATCAAACACTAATTGGTAGCTGCCGCCGTTGACGCCGTCGAACGAGTATTCACCGGACTGGGTGGTCCTCGCGGTTCGGCGCCCAGCCGCCCCGGTCACCGTCAGGCTGACCGTGACATCAGCTATCGGCCTGGCCTGATTGTCGGTTACCGTGCCCTTGACGGAGAGAGACTGGCCGATCGCCGGAACGCCGCTCAACCCTCCCCACAGTGCTGCTACACACGCGCAATACGAGTAGACCCGCCGGATATGCATAAGTGGCAGGCTAGCACGGGAGGTGTCCGCACTTGCCTCGCAAGTAGTCACGCTCAGGTCACTGACCGGTGAGTGACCAGCCTAAGACATTGAAAGCAAATATGGGGTCACTCCGCGCGCCCGTTGGGGCCGGATTCCACGTCGATCACGGTCTTCGGCGCGGGCGGTCCGTTGAGCGGATTCAGCTTGCCGCCGAGTTTGAAGCTCCACACCAGATCGCCTTTGGCTTCCTTCAGCCCGTCGCGGCTGCCGCCGGCGGCGATGGCGATGTACTGTTCGCCGTCGATCTGATACGTCGCAGCGGGAGCGTCCGCTCCGAAACCCGTCTGGAAGCGCCACAGTTCTTCGCCGGTTTTGGAATTGTAGGCGCGGAAGAAACCGTCGGACCCGCCGTGGAACACCAGCCCGCCGCCGGTGGCCATCACTCCACTGCCGAATCCTGCTGGGTAGGGCACGTCCTGGCTCCAAACTTTCTTGTTGGTGCGCGAATCGATGGCCGTGATCCTGCCGTACTCGCGCGAGCCTGCCACCGACCGCCGCGCCGCGAGGCCGAACTTGCGCGTCGCGATTTCAGTCGTGAAAAACAAGTACCCGGTCTGCGGATCGTACGCGCCCGGCGCCCAATCTCCCGCGGCCGAAGGCTGGGCGATATTCGTATCGCTCCAGAACGGCGTGAACATGCAGCCTTGCTTGTAGTCCTTGCTGGGTTCGCTGCATTGCGGAGCCGTCGGGTCGCCGCTGGGAATCGGCTGCGTGGCCGCCGTCTTCTGGCGCGGCTCCTGCGGCACCGGTGTTTCCGGAATCGGCAGCACCGGCTTACCCGTCACACGATCCAGAATGTAGACCCAGCCTTGCTTGGAGTGCGCGGCCAGTGCCTTGCGGGTCTGTCCTTCATACACTTGGTCGAACAAAATCAGCGGCGCCGGCATATCAAAATCCCACAGGTCGTGATGGACCGCCTGATAGTGCCACTTGTATTTGCCGGTCATGGCGTCCAGCGCCACGATGCAACTGGTGAATAGGTTGTCGCCGGCGCGCGAAGAGCCGTCGTAGTCGGGCCAGGGGTTGCCCGTGTTCACGTACAGCAAGCCCAGGTCGGGATCAAGCGCGGGCTGCACCCACATGGCTCCGCCTCCGGTCTTCCACGCGTCGCCGGTCCAGGTTTCGCTGCCGGGCTCGCCGGGCGCGGGAATGGCCCACCAGCGCCACACTTCGGCGCCGGTCTTGGCATCGTGCGCGGTGAGACGCCCGCGCAGGCCGCCGTCGCCTCCGGAGATGCTCATGTACACCAGGCCCTTGTAGTAGAGCGGTGGCGCGGTGATGTACTTACGCAGATTCTTGGGGACATCTTCGCCCAGCTCGTGCTTCCAGCGCACCTTGCCGGTCTTGCTATCAAGCGCGATCAGCCGTGTCACCGGCTCGTTGCGTCCGGATTCCGATTTCCGGATGTCGGCTTCAACGCCGAAGACCATGCCCTCGCCCAGGCCGACGCCGCGCTTGGCTTTGTTGTCGGGAGTCTTGGGATCGGACGTGGTGCGGTACTCCCAAATCACGGCGCCCGTCTTGGCGTTCAGCGCGAAGATATCCTGCTGGCCGGTGGTGATGTACATCACGCCGTCTTTGACCACTGGCGTGCCCTGCTGCGAGTACGGCGGACCGAAGCCCGAATTCAGGCGCGCCATCCAGGCGCCCTTCATGGTTTTCACGTTGGCCGGATTGATTTGGGAGAGCGCGGAGTACCGCGTGTTGGCCCAATCGCCGCCCACCAGGGGCCAGTCGGTGCTGGGAGGTTTGCGTAAATCCTGTGCGCTGGCGACAAGCCCCAGCACGGAAACAGCAAAGGCGATATGGTGTTTCGGCATCGGTCCGCTCCTCATCTGTAATGAGCCCAGCTTAGCAATGTCCACTGCAATCAGGCGGAACTTCTCAACTCGTTTCCGCGTACTCTTTACTATGGGTGCCTAACGCCCCCGCACAGAACCTTGTCCCGGAAAGTCATCTTCATAACTACGATTGGGGCACTCACCGGAGGCTTCCTGTGTTTCTTATTGATCGGAGCGCTTTTCACGGGAGCCACGTTGCATGTGCCAAGGAATGTGGGGAGCCCTCCCCCGGACGCCGCAGTGGTCTCGATGGTGGCACGCGACGCCGCGCGCTTGAGCGGTTGGTGGCTCCAGCCCGGCAATCCGAACGGAAATTGCGTGGTGGTGCTGCATGGGATTGGCGACTCTCGATCGGGCAGTAAGGGATTCGCGCCGATGTTCCTGCGCGAAGGCTATCGAGTGCTCCTGCCGGATAGCCGCGCGCACGGAGCAAGCGAAGGCGGATTCGTGACATACGGCGTGCTGGAGAAATACGATGTCGCCGAGTGGGCCAAATGGATGAAACAAACCGGCTGCCGGAACCTCTACGGGCTGGGGGAGTCGCTGGGGGCCTCGACGCTGATCTTGGCCGCAAGCATTCAACCAGAGTTCAGCGCCATCGTCGCGGAATGTCCTTACGCTGATCTTCGGGAGATCGCGGAGTATCGGGTCCGCCAGTTACTGAGAATGCCATCTCTTTTTGCAGCCCCAGCCGCGAAAATGGTCGTGAGCAGCGGCATGCTGTACGCCCGCTGGATGGATGGTTTGGATCTTCGACAGGTCTCACCCCTTCATGCCATCGAAAACACGGCAACTCCCATCCTGCTCATCCATGGCCTCAAGGACACAAACACGCCTCCGGCCCATTCGGAGAAGCTGGCGAGAGCCAATCCGCGGAATCCACTTTGGCTCGTTCCCAACGCGGTCCACACGGGCGCGGCCAGCGTCGAGCCCGATGAATTCCGCAGACGGGTACTGGCGTGGTTTTCACAACATTGATCTACTGATAGACATCAGCGTTGTTATGCTTTCGTCGCGCCAGCCGGCCTAACCCAACCTACCCACTTGCCCTTCCAGCAGGCCCCACGCCTTGCTCCCCAGCCGTTCTTTCCAACGCTGGTAGAACGGCCCGAGCGGCGCGCGGAAGGTCGTTGTATCCGCCGTATTGATGAGCATGCCGCGCTGGGCGAGTTGGGTAGAAAGCGTCCTGTTGAAGCCGTTGGTGTAGCGCCGCTGCTGCGCGACGTACTTGACCACGTTGCGGCTGATGATGCCGCGCACGCCGCCGGGCAGGGCGTTCCAGAATTTCAAATTGGCCAGCATATTGAAGCCCGACCACATATGACTGGTCATGCTCAGGTAGCGCGTGACCTCGTAGAGCTTGTTGACTTCCGTCACCACCAGCGGATTCTCCTGGCCATCGACGCGGCGCGTCTTCAGCGAATCGTACAGCTCACGGATATTCACGATCACAGGCTCGGCGCCCAGCGTCCGGAATAGGTCCGTGAACATTTCCCCATCCGGCACGCGGATCTTCTTGCCGCGCAGATCGCCCGCACCGCGAATCGGCCCGTCAATCATCGAGATGTGCCGGAAACCGTTTTCCAGCAGCCCGCGCGGAAACCCGTAAATCCCTTTCGCCGCCATCTCCCGCCGCAGGTAATTGCCAAGCTCGCCATCCATCACGCGATGCACCTGCTGGTGGCTGGAAAAGGCAAACGGCAGCCCCTGGATTTCAGTGACGGGCACCTCTTTCCCCAAAATGCCGCCCATCAATGTGAAGAATTCCAGCTCCCCGGAGATCAACATCTTCAGCGCCGCCGGGTCGGAGCCCGCAATGTTCGCGTTCCGCGCAAAGACAGTGCAGGCGAAGCGGCCGTTGGTTTCCTTGCGGACCGCGTCCCACAGCTTCACCAGAAATTTGTGCTGATGGCTCTGTTCGGGTTGATTGTGGAACTGCCGCGCGGTCCATTGCGCGCGGGTATCGGCGAAGCCGCGTTGCGCGACGAGTGCGCTGGCCTGCACCAAAAAACGGCGTCGCGAGGAGAACATGCTCAACCGGGGAAGTTCAGCTCGACGGTGACGCCGTTCGGGTCGTCCACAAAAAGCTGCGCCAGGTTCATAGTCGGCACCATTCTCTCGCGGTACGGGCAGCCGATTGCCGTGAAATGGGCTTTCATGCCTTCGAAATCCTGGGCCACGAACGCGATGTGGTCGATGCTGCCGGTCTCGTCGGCGTCCCGCAATCCCTTCTCACCCAGGTAGTCGATCAGCGGCTGCGGGTCGCCGCGGTCGATGCCCACCACGTGCACCACTGCCTGCGGTCCGTTATACAACCAGATGCCTGGAAACTTGAATGCCGGCCGCGGGCCGACCTGCAACCCCAGCGCCTCCGTGTAAAAACGTTCGGTCTCCGCCATCCTGGTGGTGCGAACCGAATAATGATCGAGCATAGCCAGCGGCATCCAGCCTCCCCAGGCACTCCATGGATATAGGATACCTACGAGCGAGGCAACACAATTAGACCAACCGGCGCCTCCGCATCCGAGGTGACCTTCGCGACTCACGGGGCGCCGTGAAGCGTGCGGATCGGACCCCGTTTTGTGCCACCGATTTCTGTTGACAAACGCCCGTTTTAGGCGCATATATCAGTTAGAAAAAGATGAGTGAACGTACCGGCCGAGGAGGCCGGTGCCAGTAGAAAGGAGGCACCTGGATAGTCCACCGAACCTTCCATTGGGCGGCGTGGCTTGGGCCTTTCTACCAGGCCTTTCTACCAGTTGGTAACGGATCGCGAACGGCCGGAATCGCACCCTGCAAGTGCGCGCCTATATGGCGCATCATGATGGCGTCAACGCAAGATCCGGGTAGGACCGCTCGACAGCGCCGCCCTCAGTCTTATTTCCCACCTCAACGGCTTGCCTGCATGCAATGATTTTCATTCCTTTTCTGCTCACTGTGGAAGTGGGGCTGGCCCGGTATGGAGCGGAACATGAATCACAATGAGGATGCGCTTGGAGAGCGAGCGGAATGCATGAGCTTGAGGGAATCGCTGTGGTGTTCGTTGCTCTATTGGCAGCCGGATACTTGCTGGCGGGCGCGAAAGGTCTCGATATGAGCCGCTTGGCGCGCTACGTCATCTCTGGCATTCTCCTCGCGATCAGCCTGATTCAGCTCATGGAATTGATGTAAGGCCGCCGCAACCGGTCGCGGCAACCCAGGAACCGGTATACCCGGGAATCCGCATCGCGAAGCCAGTATGGACCGAGACCGGTTGTTCAAGCGATAATGAACCGGATGAATCGCCACCCACAAGGAGGGAACATGACCAACCGGCGCCACTTTTTCGCCACAGCCGCGGGAGCCGCGGCCTTCGCCCGCATTCCGGAATTATTCGCGGCGGATACCAAGTTTGACCTGATCATTAAGGGGGGCCGCGTTATCGATCCTTCGCGCAAATTCGATGCCGTCCGCGACGTGGCCATTGCGCAGGGCAAAATCGCCGCCATCCGTGAAAATATTGCCGCCGCCGGCGCGGAAACGCTGGACGCGAAGGGCAAGCTGGTGGTCCCCGGCCTGATCGACATCCACACCCACGCGCTGCGTTTCAAGGACGGACCCAGCCGCTGCCTGGCCGATGGCGTCACCGGCATCATCGAGGCCGGCAGCAAGGGCGCCGATGCCATTGACGAACTTGTGACGGCCGCCAAGGCCGCGCAGCAGCAGGCCCGCATCCTGATCAACATCGGACGCCAAGGGCTGCTGCCGGAAGGCGACACCATGGACCTCAATCGCGCCGATGTGGGACTCGCCAAAGCGGCCATCGAACACAACCGCGAATACGTTGTTGGCATCAAAGCACGGCTTTCGGAAAGCGTCGCCGGCAAGAACGATTACGAAGTTCTGCGCCGCGCCACGGAGCTCGCCTCCAGCTTCCGTATCCCGGTGATGATTCACATGGGGCAGACCGTGTCACCGCTTTCCAAGCTCCTGCCGCTGATGAAATCCGGCGACATTGTGACTCACATGTATGCGCCGCCTCCCAACAGCATCGTCGACGACGAGGGGCGCATCCGGCCGGAAGTGATAGCCGCCCGCAAACGCGGCGTGTTTTTCGATCTGGGCAACGGACGCAACTCGCACCTCCGCTGGGACATGGCCGACAAGATCATGAAGACTGGCTTCATGCCGGACAGCTTCTCCACGGATTGGACTGTGGACGGCCTGCCACAGGTTGTAGATCTGCCCAACGTGGCATCCAAGTTCCTCATGCTGGGCATGCCGTTGAATCAGGTGATCGCCTGTATGACCAGCAATCCCAGCAAGATGTTCCCGGTGTTCAAAGACCGCGGGACTCTGCGCGTGGGCGCAGCCGCGGACGTCGCGGTGCTGGAACTCCGCGAAGGCAGCTTCGACTTCCTGGATAATTACGAAGGCAAGCGCACCGGCAAGCTGAGGCTGTTCCCCATCGCCACCGTGTACGGCGGCAAGGTGGTTTCCAAGAGGACGTAAATTGGAAATGCAGTGCTGGAGTTCCTGTTTGAGTTCCTATTCGAGGTCCTCTGGGAGTTCATCGTTCAAATTGCTTTTGAAGCGCTTGCGATGCCGTTTTGCGCTGGCTTGCCGGACTTCCCAAAAAGCAGGCCAATCCTTTGCTAGCGGCCATAGGCTATTCCTTTTTAGGTGCGGCAGGCGGTGGCTTGAGTCTGATCTTTTGGCCGAGGCACCTCCTGCACAACCCGGTATTACGCTACGGCAATCTATTGTTAACACCGGTTGCGGTGGGAGTGTGCATGGCCTGGATGGGTGCACGGCGCGCAAGACGCGGCACAGAGTTGGTTCGCATTGACCACTTCGGCTACGCGTACCTCTTTGCTCTGATGTTTGCCCTGGCCCGGTTTGCGGACATGCTGTGAGGGCATGCCCGGCGCGTCGCTGAACTACGCCGCCGGTTGGGTTTTGGCCGCGGACCGCCGGGGAAGTCGCTGAATGACCTTGCCGCTGGTCTGGCGCGCGAGATCGAGTTCATACGCGCTCTGAAGATTCATCCAAAAATCAGCCGACGTGCCGAAGTACCGGCTGAGGCGGAGCGCTGTATCCGCCGTCAGGTTCCGTTTGCCGGCCAGGATTTGATACAACCGGTTTGGCGGAACCTGAATCACATCGGCGAGCTTTTTCGCGGTGAGGCTAATCTCCTCCAGTTCGTCGGCGAAAATCTCTCCAGGATGAATAGGGGTGCGGGCCACTGTGCGCTCCTTTTGCTCAATGGTAATCAACGATTTCCACATTTGACGGCCCCGGCGCATCCTGCTGCCACTCGAAACAAATGCGCCATTGGTCATTCACGCGAATCGAATACTGCCCTTTGCGATCGCCCTTCAGCGTTTCCAACCGGTTGGAGTTCAGCCGGGCCAGGTCGCCCATCGACGTTGCCGCGTCGAGAATACGCAGGCGTTTTTCCGCCTGGCGCCGCAGGGGCTCCCAGCGGCGGACCTTCTCCCCTGCCGCGAGGCGTTCCGCGCCGAGCGTCGCCAAGAATGGCTGCCGGGCACGCAAGAGCACCACACAAGTGATTGTGGCGCAAACTCCCCGCTTGCCAAGTCCCCCGCGGCTACGGCCGCTCGGTCGCCCGCGGATCTTCCACCGGCGTATCGGTGTGAAAGTATTTCTTGTACGCCGAGATCCAGTTGGTCGCGAGTTCCTGCTGCGCTTCGGCCAAGTCCAGGTCGCCGCTGCACACCATCTCGCGCAGGCGGTCCTCCAGGGCGTCCTTGACCTCGGCATTCCACACGGTGGCCTTGTAGGAATGCGGCCACAGGTTGTGGATGTCATCGGCGCCGCCCAGCGCCGGCGTGATGAGATAGTCCACTTCGTAATCCGCCGCCTCGGCCCGCGTGATTCCGTAGGCTTCAAACACTTTGCGCTGTAGCGCGGCGGGAACGGACTTGTTCTTCACGTTGGTTTGCTCGCACACGGCCCGCCGGCTCCCCAGGATGGCTGCTCCGGGGGTCAACCGGGAATCCGGAATGAAAACGACCATCATCTTCGGCGCGGGCGCAAAGTACCGGTAGAGAGCCGCGCCGGCCAGCATGAGCCCTACCGTGATCGTCGCAAACGCCGCGATGGCGGTGACTTTATGGCGCGCGAGCATCCAACGCAGCGTCGGCTCAGGCGCGCTCGCCAGCGCCGCCAGACGGACTTTCAGCAGCGCGCGGGGGCCCGCCGCCGGGGTCACGGCTTCCCCGTCCCGCCGGTGGATGCGCGCGAATTCTTCCACTGCGTCTTCCAGTTCGCGCACCCGGGCGCGGCACGTCCAGCACGCCGCCAAATGCGCGTCCGCCTGACGCGCCTCGCTCGCGGACAGTTCTCCGTCCAGTTTGCGCAACAGGTGCTGATCGGAAAGATGAGAATCTGCTTGCCACATAAAGTTCACCTTTGGGATGCGCGGGAAATACGCGCCAGAGAACGCGACAGAGAAAGCGACACCGCGCCCAGGGAGATGTCCAGGACCTCCGCGATGTCCCGGTAGCGCAGCCCTTCGGCCCGCAGGAATAAGCACCGGCGGTCCATTTCCGGTAACACCTCGACCACCGCCCGCAGCCGGCGCTGCAACTCGCCGGTGAGCAACTGGTCTTCGGGCGTCGGCGCGGGGTCCACGGCCGCATCACCACCGGTGCTTTCGGTCAGCGTTTCCGGACCGCGTTGGATCCGGTGCCGCCGCTTGAGAGCCATGTTGTGCGCCACGCGAAAAAGCCAGCCGCGCAAGTTCGCGCGGGACTTGCCGCCGCGCACGTGCCGGAACAAGGAGAGAAACGCTTCTTGAATTACCTCTTCGCTATCGGCGGCATCCAGGCCGAAACTCACCACATACCGCAGCAGGGGAGCTCTGAGTTGATCGAACAGAACCACCACTTCGCCTTCCAGCGCCGAGGCGCCTTCGGCAGGAGCATCCGCCATCTGCGTCAGCGCGGCGATCGCAAGCGAGGGAGCTGGTGCGGAGTCCTTCACAACTTCACGTCCATAGTCCATATTCCAGCACAAGCCGCTCTGTTCAGGGAAAGTTTACGAAAAAACACTGAACAGGCGCCGTTCTCGTGGAATGTTCCAGTACATGCTCGCTTCCTTTATGGCCCGGGTTGTGTCCCGGGGATTGACCCTTCCCCTTTTCTTGGCCGCGCTCGCCGCTACTTCGTTGATTTCATTTGCCCAAACCCCAACGGGCGAAATTCGCCTGGAGGTGAAAGACCCGTCCGGCGCGGTGATGAAGGCGTCGGGAAGGATTGAAAGCATCGCGAATAGAACGTCGCGCAACTTCGAGACGGACGCCCAGGGCCGCTACGCGCTGCAAGATATCGCCTATGGGCGCTACCGGCTGACGCTCTCCGCCGGCGGATTCGCCACGCAAACCGTGCTGCTCGACGTCCGCTCCACGGCCCCTCTCGCGCGCGCCATCACCATGGAAGTGAGTGTTGCCGCCGACAAGGTGGACGTGGTGGAGACCACGCCGCTGGCCGGCGTAGGCCTTTCGCGCATGGAGATCCCCTCGCCCGTGCAGCTTGCCACTTCCCGCGACCTCGCCGATAGCGGAGCGCTTAGCCTGGCCGACTTCCTGAATCGCCGGCTGGATAGCGTGAACGTCAATGAGATCCAGGGTAATCCCTACCAGCCCGACGTCAACTACCGAGGCTTCACCGCATCTCCGTTGCTGGGTACGCCGCAAGGCCTTTCCGTTTACATGGACGGCGTACGCATGAACCAGCCGTTTGGCGATGTAGTGAGCTGGGACCTGATTCCGCGGGTCGCAATCTCTGAAATGGCGTTGATGCCGGGCTCGAATCCCCTGTTCGGCTTGAACACGTTGGGTGGCGCGCTTTCCATGGAGACCAAGAGCGGTTTTCGCAATCCGGGGACGGTGGTGGACCTGAGCGGCGGCAGCTTTGGGCGAAAGTCGGCGGAGGTGGAACACGGCGGTTCCGCCAAGAATGGCTTGCATTGGTACATGGCCAGCAATCTGTTCTTCGAGGATGGCTGGCGCCAGAATTCTCCGTCCAACGTGCGGCAATTCTTTGGAAAATTGGGCTGGCAGAGCGGAGCCACAACACTGGGCTTGACCCTTGGTTACGCCAACAACTCGCTGATCGGCAACGGAATGCAGGAGCAGCGGCTTCTGGCCCGCGATTATTCGAGTATCTACACAAGGCCCGACATCACCGCCAACCGCGCACCCTTCTTCAGCTTGAACGGGAGGCACAGCTTTGGCAGCAACGTCTCCGTGTCCGGAGTGGCGTACTACCGCTATATCCGAACGGCGACGCTCAACGGCGATATTAGCGAAGCGTCTCTCGATCAGTCCGTGTATCAACCGAGCTCCGACGACATAGCGGCGTTGACTGCCGCCGGTTATTCCGGATTCCCGCTCAGCGGCGCCAACGCGAGCAACACCCCGTTTCCCTTCTGGCGCTGCATCGCACAGGCATTGCAGCAGGACGAGCCGGGCGAAAAGTGCAACGGATTGCTCAACCGTACGCGCGCCCAACAGCAGAACTACGGCCTCTCCGGGCAAGCTACGTGGCTGGCCAGCCCGCGCGGCTACCGGAACCAGTTCACCGCCGGAGGGGGCTACGACGGCAGCATCGCCAGCTACTTGCAGTCAACCCAGCTTGGCTACATCAACCCGAACCGCTCCGTTACGGGCGTAAACGCCTTCGCCGACGGAGTGACCGGCGGCGTGGTGGATGACGAACCGTTCGACGCGCGCGCCGATCTGCGTGGGCTGATTCACACCGGTAGCGTTTTCGCCACCGACACTCTTTCCACCGGCAAGTGGAATTTCACGGCGTCGGGCCGCTATAACCGGACCACAATCGACAACCGCGACCGCATCCTTCCGCTCGCCGGAACCGGATCATTGACCAGCGTTTCCACCTTTGGGAGGTTCAACCCCGCCGCAGGGCTTACTTACAACGCCACCGGCACGCTGAACATGTATTTCAGCTACAGCGAGGGGAGCCGCTCGCCTACCTCCATCGAACTTGGTTGCGCCGATCCCGCGCAGCCGTGCAAGCTCCCGAATGCGCTGGCGGGCGATCCGCCGCTGGAACAGGTGGTCACGCGGACGCTGGAAGGCGGCCTGCGTGGGCGCTATGAAGGCAAGTTCAACTGGAATGTAGGCTGGTTCCACACCCAAAACAGCAACGACATTCTGTTTGTTGCCGCCGCGCAGAGCGGTTTCGGACATTTTAAGAACTTCGGCAAGACGCGCCGGCGGGGCGCGGAAGCCAGTATGGATGGGCGGTTCTGGCGCTTGAATCTGGGGGGTGGTTACACCTTCCTCGAAGCCACCTATCGGAGCGCCGAAACCGTGAACGGCCACAGCAACAGCACCAATGAGAGCGCCCTCGCCGGACTGCTTGGAATTGAAGGCAACATTCAGATTACTCCCGGAAATCGTATTCCTCTCATCCCCCAACATATGCTGAAGGCGCATGCTTCCCTGCAGGCCACTAAAAAGCTTTCCATCGACCTGAATTTCGTTGGCATTTCATCCTCGTTCGCGCGCGGCAACGAGAACAACTTGAGCCAGCCCGACGGCCGCTATTACCTTGGACCAGGGACGTCGCCCGGCTACGGCGTGGTCAATCTAGGAGCGCGGTATCAGGTGCACCGGCGCGCGCAGTTGTTCCTGCGGATCAACAATCTTCTCGATCACCGCTACTATAGCGGCGCGCAGCTCGGACCCACCGGATTCACCAACAACGGTTCGTTTATCGCACGGCCATTCCCCGCGATCAATGGAGAGTTCCCCATTGTCCGCGCGACGTTTTACGCGCCCGGCGCGCCGATTGGGGCGTGGGGCGGCGTGAAGATCACGTTCTGAGCCATCCCCAAAGGGCCAACTGCGCATTTCCGCTAGAATGGTCCCAGAATGCGACCATTGCTCGTATGCGCGGCGTTGTTGTTCGCGCGCGAATCCTGGGCTCAGAAACGGCCCTTCGACGTGGAAACTCTGCTGCGCATCCAGCGCATTGGCGAACCCGCGCTTTCCCCCGACGGCAAACTGGTGGCGTTCACGGTGGCTACGCCGGACCTCGACAAGAACTCTCAGAATCGCCAGATCTACGTCGTTCCCGTGTCTGGAGGCGCTCCCCGCCTGCTCACGCGCGAAGGCGCCACGAACGAACGGCCCCGCTGGTCGCCGGATTCCAAGCAGATTTATTTTGTTTCGACGCGCGGCGGGTCGTCCCAGGTCTGGGGGATGGAGGCCGATGGGGCCAAACCCCGCCAGATCACCAAGCTTTCCACGGAAGCCGGCGGCGTCCTGGTTTCGCCCGACGGCAAGAAGATCGTGTTCGCCTCCAGCGTCTATCCGGAATGCGCGGCGCCGTCGTTTGTTCTTGACGACATCTGCAACCAGAAGAATCTCGATGCCGATGAGAAGGCTCCGTCCAAGGCACGCATCTACACGTCTCTGCTGTTCCGGCATTGGACCGAATGGCAAAACCGCCGGCGCCAGCACTTGTTGGTAGCCAATGTGGACGGCAGCGGAGTCAAAGACCTGACGCCGGGCCCGCGCGAGGTTCCTCCGTTTTCCCTCGGCGGGCCGGAGGGCTACGCGATTTCACCGGATTCCACCGAACTTGCGTTCGTCATCAACACCGATCCCGCCCCCGCCAACAGCACCAACAGCGACATCTACACCGTTCCCCTCGATGGCGGCGACGCCAAGAAACTCACGGCGAATCCGGCCGCCGACGACGGCCCGCTCTACTCGCCCGATGGCAAGTACCTGGCGTTCCGCTCGCAGCAACGCGCGGGCTATGAGAGTGACCGCTGGCGGCTCACTGTACTGGAACGCGCCACCGGCAAGATCACCACGCTGACCGAAACCGTCGATCGCTGGGTGGGCAGCTTCACCTGGACGCCGGATTCCACGCGCCTGTTTTACACCGCCGAGGACCGCGGGCGCACGGGACTGCAAATGATACCGGTCACCGGCGGCGGAGCGCGGACCATCATCAGCGGCGATGCGACCCTCGAAGAGGTGATGTTCACCGAAGACGGCCGCACCATGATTTACACCGAAGAGAGCGGCTCGCGCCCGGTGGAGATCTATCGCGCGACTTCGGGGGGAGGCACAGGGCAGCCACTCACGCACCTCAACGACACGCTGCTTTCGGGAGTCACGCTCACGCCGCCCGAAGAGCTGTGGGTGGATAGCTACGACAAATCGCGCGTGCATTCCTTCATCACCAAGCCACCGGGATTCACCGCCGGCGCCAAGTACCCGGTGGTCTTCCTGATTCACGGCGGGCCGCAGGGCGCGTGGGGCGAATCGTGGACCTACCGCTGGAACGCGCAAGTCTTCGCGTCGGCGGGCTACGTGGTAGTGCAGCCCAATCCACGCGGCTCCACCGGCTACGGCCAGAAATTCATCGACGAAATCAATGGCGACTGGGGCGGCAGACCCTACGACGACATCATGACCGTGGTGGATGCCGTCGCGGCGCTGCCTTACGTCGACAACACGCGCATGGCGGTGGCCGGCGCCTCCTACGGCGGCTACATGGTGAACTGGATGAACGGCCGCACCAACCGCTTCAAGGCCATCGTTTCTCACGGCGGCGTTTTCGACCTGGCCAGTTGGGCGCGCGAAACCGAAGAGCAGTGGTTCCCGTTGTGGGAGTTCAAGGGATCGCCCACCGAGAACCAGGAACTCTACGCGAAGCACTCCCCGTCCACGCATGCCAAGGATTTCAAAACACCCACGCTGGTCATTCACGGCGAACTCGACTTCCGCGACGTCACCGGACAAGGCTTGCAACTCTTCACCACGCTGCAACAGCAGAAGGTGCCATCGAAACTGCTCGTGTTTCCCGACGAAGGCCACTGGGTGCTGAAGCCGCAAAACAGCCTGGTGTGGTACCGCACCGTGCTCGACTGGCTCGGCGAGTGGACCCGCAAACGATAGACCCTGTTGTATACTAGCCGGCAATCGCTTTGGTGAAGCGCACATGACCACGGTTACGGATACGCAACCTTCCCAACAACGTCAATCGCTGACTCACGCGGGCATCGTCATCGTTGTGGGTGTGCTCGCAACCACGCTCGCGCAGACATCCGTACTGGGGCGTATCCCGCTTCAAAATCTTCTTAAGAACGAGCTGCACGCCGATCGCGCCGCCAACGCCGCGTTCTTTTTCTGGGCCACGCTGGCCTGGTACTTTAAGCCGCTGGCCGGCATCTTCACCGACGCTTTCCCGCTCTTCGGCAGCCGCCGCCGCAGCTACATCCTGATCAGCACGACCCTCGCCGTGCTCTCGTGGTTCGGGCTCGCCTTTGTTCCGCATCGCTACGACTACCTGCTGTGGGCAGCCATTGTGATCAACCTGTTCACGGTGGTGGCCAGCACGGTGGTGGGCGGCTACATGGTGGAGGTGGCCCAGGCAGTCAGCGGCTCCGGCCGCCTGACCGCTCTCCGCAATATCGTGCAGAATGTTTCCACCTTGATCGCCGGACCCTTGGCGGGCTTCCTGGCCAGCGTCGCTTTTGGCTGGACCGCCGCCACCTGCGGCGCGGTGATGTTCCTGCTGGTTCCAGCGGCGCTGCTGTTCCTGCACGAAAAACGAATCCGCATCAGCTCCCAGGAACTGTTCCAGAACGCCGGTCAGCAACTCCGTAACATTGCGGCCGCCAGGAGCATGTGGGCCGCGTCGGGCCTGATGGCGTTGTTTTACATTGCTCCCGGCCTGAACACGGTCCTGTTTTATAAGCAGCAAAATGAGTTGCATCTCAACACCGAAACGCAGGGCTATCTACAATTGGTCGCTAGCATCTGCGGCATCGCCGCTTCCGTGGGTTACGGGTTCATGTGCCGACGGCTGAACCTGCGCTCCTTGCTGTTCTGGTGCTTGTTGTCGACCACCATCGTCAATCTGGGCTACATGTTTTATACGTCATTCGCCAGAGCCCAGTGGATCGACGGCCTGAACGGATTCGCGTTCAATCTCGCCGAGCTGGCGTTGATGGATCTCGCGATTCGCGCCACGCCCCGCGGCAGTGAAGGCATGGGCTTCTCGCTCATGATGAGCGTCCGCAATCTGGTCCTGGGCGGCACCGACTGGCTCGGCGCCAAGCTCCTCGACGACTTCCACATCGCCTTTAACAGCCTCGTGATAGCCAACAGCTTGACGACGCTGCTCGCGGCGCCCCTCGTATTTCTCTTGCCCCGCCTTCTTGTCTCTCGGCGGGACGCTGAAATCACGCAGCCTGAAACAGCAGCAGATCCAGACTGAAGGTGACCTTCGTGGCCTCCGCCGGCTGGGACCGCAGCGGGCGGTAAATCGCGTCCAGTACGTCTTGCACACCGGCGGCATCCAGATCCGCCGTGGCCGTGACGCGCTGTTGATCCGCCAGCCGGAACCCATCCGCGAATGTTTCGATCGTCCGTGGCGCGCGATCGCGGCCTTTGCCGCGTAATTCGATCAAATCATCCGGAGCGGAGACCGCCACCAGCAGCCGTCCGCCATCTGTCAGCACGCGCCGGAATTCGCCCGCGTTCATGCGGCCTGTGATGGACAGCACAAGCGAAAACGAGGCGTCCGCGTAAGGAATGAACCGGTCGGCATTGGCCACGATCCACTCACACTCCGGGTAACGCCGCGCAGCGGCGTCGATCGCGGGAATCGAGATATCCACACCGTGCCCAGCGCATCCGGTCTCGGTGGCAAGCGAGCCCAGGTAGAATCCATCGCCACAACCGGCATCGAGAACCGCGTCGCCGCTCGCCACACCGGCCACCTCTGCGATCCCGCGCAACAGCGGCTCCGTCACGCCGCGATCATGCAAACGCCTGCGCGCCGCGACAACTTTGGCGCTATCGCCGGGATGTTTAGATTTGCGGTCCTGTGGTTGGAGAAGATTGACGTAGCCGCTGCGCGCGACATCGAATGAATGCCCCTCGGGGCAATAAACGCGGCGGTCTTCACGCTGGAGTGCCGTGCGGCAATCGCGTACCGGGCACTCCAGCATGCGTTAGGAAGATAACTAGCGGGAAGCGGACGTGGTGGCCTTGGCCGGCCCCAGGCCCTTGAACGTCAACTTCTGCATGCCGCGTCCGGTGAGAGCCACGTACAGGTTGCCCTTGGAATCCGTCTGCATTTCGTGGCCGCCGCCGATCAGGCCGCCGCCGGTGATGGTCGTCAGAAGATCCATGCTCTTGCGGTCATACACGTGAATCGACTTTTCATCGCCGACATACAGGAACCGCTGATCGGGAGACAGCGCCACGTTGCGCGCGAACGGCGTATCGTGCTTAATCACCTGCTTGACGAACTTGCCTTCCACCGTGAACACCTGCACGCGGCGGTTTTCGCGGTCCGCCACGTACACCATGCCGTCGCTCGAAACGCGAAGCGAATGCACGATGCTGAACTGCTGCGGGCCATCGCCCGGCGGCACGCTCTTCAGGCTCACGGGCGGGCACGGCGCGTTATCCACCGGCTTATTGCCGTAGGCGCCCCACATGCGCTTGAACGCGCCGGTATCGGCGTCGATCACGATCACGCGGTGATTGCCATAGCCATCGGCCACGAAAACCTCATTGTTCTTGGCGTAATAGGATGCATCCGCCGGCTGGCGGAAACTCTTGGTATCCGCGTTGCCCGTATTGCCACTGGGCTTGCCGACCTGCAACAGGAACTTGCCGTCCTGCGTGAACTTGAGGTATTGATCGTCACCCACGTTCTTGAGACCCGGCAGCGACCGCCCGATACAGTTGTTCCCGGCGAGCCACACGTTGCCCTTGCCGTCGATGAGAATGCCGTGCTCGCGCTGCGGCCAATCGTAGCCCGCGCCATCACCGCCCCAGGACTTGATGAAGTTGCCAGATGCATCGAACACCGTCACCGGAGGCGCGGCCTTGGCGGCATCGGCCGCGGGCACCGTGCGCGGACGGCTCAGCACCCACAGGTGATCCTGCTTATCCACGGCAATGCTCGACGCGTCGCCCATCTTCCACTTGGCGGGAATCTTGGGCCACGACGGGTCGAGTTCAAAAATCGGCGCCTGGGCCTGGCCCAAGGCGATGCCGGCAATCGCCACTGCCGGCGCGAACACTTTCAAAAATTTGAATTTCATTTGAGGATTCCTCTCTCTTTAAAACAAACGTGCAGCGGCGCGGACGCATGCCCTGCCCCTGCACGCCACAATGTCAACGCTTCCAGGTCTACTTCTCTTCAGCGGGCGTCGCCGTCGCCGGCCCGATGCCCACGATTTCGATGATGGCCTCGCCGTCCTTAGCGCCATCGTAGTGGATGCCCTTCCCTGTGTGAAGCACATAGCTGCCGGGCCCCATGGGCTTGGTGGTTTCAGGAGCGTACTTCTTGCCCGCGCCCACCCACCAGGTTCCCGAGATCACATAAATAAAGCGGTCATTCGGGTGAAAATGCGGACGGCTCATATGACCCGGATGCCACTTGTTCAGCACCACATAGATACCGGGCTTGCTCGGGTCACCCGCGAGAACGGCGGTTGCCGCGCCGTTGGCGCCTTCCACCCACTTGATGTCTTTCGGCATGGTCGTAACCATAGCAGCCTTAAAGTCCGCCTCGGACTGGCCTACAGCCATCCCAGCAAATACCGTCAACGCCAGCGCCAGTACGGAAAATCGCATTTCACCCTCCACGAATAGTTTGAGATCAACTCAGTTTCCTAGCGTAGTACGGTTCGCCGGGCGGGTCAATGGGACCGGATTGTAGTGCCTTCACGGCCGCCGCGTTTCAGGCGTACAATTGGCAATGGGAAAGTTCCATCCGTTCCCGGCGTTCGGGCCGGATTCTCTGTTAGGACACTTGAGGAGGTCGTGATGAAATTACTCGTGAGGATAGTTGGTGCGGTATTCGTTTGCCTGGCCTTGCTGCTGGTGACGCTGCACGCCACCGGTTTTGAACCGCGGGACTGCACAACCGGTGCGGAATCCTGGTCGTGCCGCGCGCCCGGGCTGTGGCTGAAAGGGGAAGTCGTCACTACGCCGGTCACCGATTGGTCGTTCACCAACAATTTTAAGACGATCAAGATTCAAACCGAGACCCCGATCATGCTGCCCTACTCGGTGTCGATTTGGTGCGCTGTCTATAACAACAACCTCTATATCACCTCGTATCGCGGCCGACGGTGGGTGGAAGACATCGTCAGCAATCCCCAGGTGCGCCTGAAGATCGGGGACCAGTTATTTGAACGCAAACTGGCGCTGGTCGAAGATACCGGGGAGAAAAGGGCCGTGCTCCAGGCCAAGTGGCTAAAATATCCCGAATGGAAGATGCCAAAGGTCGAGACCGCCTCTGTCTTCCGCGTGCTGCCTCAATAAGCCCCTGAGTGCGGCAGGCACCGGACGTGGCGCACGCGCCCTCGCGTGCGCCGGCATAACTCATCGCGACGTCAGGCTTGGCATGCAGCCGGCATAAGAACCCGTGCCGGGCCGCCGCCGTCCCAGCGCGCCTACCGCCACACCTGATACCACTTCTTCGGCTTCGGATATTCGTCCTCGCCTGGCAGATGAACGCGGTCCCCGCTCAACGTAGCTCTTGGATTTTCCACGCACAACAAGCTCGCCAGCCGCTCATCGTAGTTTTTCACCAGCCACGCGTGTGCTTCGTCCATCTTGGGTGGACGGTGCTGCAAGTCATGTCCGTCACTGGCGATGAAATGCACCAGCCGCCGGTCGAGCAGTGTCCGCGCGAACTCCGCCGCCTTGCGCCCGAAATCGCCCGTCAGGCTTTGCCCGGTCACCTGCAACAGCGCGCCCTCTTCCACCCATTGCGTAATCTCTTCCAGCCGCAACTGCAGCAGCGCGTTGCGCTCCGGGTGCGTGATGATGGGAATCATCCCGGCTTCCTGGAGCCGCCCGAAAATCTCGCCCGTGTTGCGGAAGATCATCAGGTCGGAAAACTCCACCAGTAGATAGCAATTCCCGTTGATGGTGTACTTGCGCGGATGCGTGATAGCGTCCTGAATATTGTCGTAGCTCAGGTGGAAGTCACAGCCAGCGTATAGTTTGACCGCCCCGGCGATGCCGGCTTCCAGCTCCCGCAGCCGGTCGTGAATCACAGCCGGATCGAACGTGTAGTTGCTGTTGGCGTGAGGCGTGCACACCAGGTCCGTGGTGCCCGCGGCCACGGCCATCTTGAGCATTTCGATGGACTGCTCCAGCGTTTTAGAGCCGTCGTCCATCCCATACAAAACGTGGCTGTGAATATCGACCAAGTACAATCTTAACCAGGATGGCTTCTAAATAATGACGATCGCCCTCCCCACCACGCTCGACCGCGTCATCCGCGACCTTACGGCGTCCGGATTCCGCGCGGTCGTCGTGGGCGGCTCCGTGCGCGATGCCCTGCTCGGCCTCGACCCCAAAGATTTCGACATTGAAGTCTACGGCATCTCCTATGATTTGCTGGCTGAGTTTCTTGCGGGCCGCGGTTCCGTGGACCTGGTTGGCAAAAGCTTCGGAGTCGTGAAATTGTCAGCCGCGGGTGAAACGTGGGACTTCAGCGTGCCCCGCCGTGATAGCAAGACCGGCCCCGGCCATCGCGATTTCCGGGCCACCTTCGATGCGGACATCACCCCGCGCGAGGCCGCCGGCCGCCGCGACTTCACCGTCAACGCCATGGCCTACGATCCGGTGACCGGCGAACTCCTCGATTTTTTTGGCGGCCAGACCGATCTGCGCAACCGCGTGCTGCGCGCCACCAGCGAGGCGTTTTCCGAAGACCCCTTGCGCGTCCTGCGCGGCATGCAGTTCGCCTGCCGCTTCGATCTGACCATTGACCCGGCCACCGCGGAAATGTCGCGCGCCATTGCCGGTGAGTACTCCACCATCGCCCGCGAGCGCATCGCCGAAGAATTCATGAAGTGGGCCGTCAAGAGCACCCGCCCCGGCCGCATTGCCGCATACCTGAAGGCCACCGGCTGGATCGTGCACTTCCCCGAGATCGCGGCTCTCTTCGACACGCCGCAGGACCCCGAGTGGCATCCGGAAGGTGACGTCGGCACGCATACGATGTTTGTGCTCGATCAGGCCGCGCGCATTGCTCAGCGCGATCGACTCGATAGCGACGCGCGCGCCGTTTTGCTCTTCGCGTCTCTGGCCCACGATTTCGCGAAGCCTCCGACGACCGAACGCCGCGAGAAAGACGGCCGCATGCGTTGGACTTCCTGGGGTCACGAAGCCGCCGGCGGACCCATGGCGCGCGGGTTCCTGGAGCGCATCGGAATCAAGAGCGCCATCGTCGACCAAGTTGGGCCCTTGGTGGAAAATCATCTGGCGCATCACAGCATCGGCCAGGAAATCACTCCACGCGCCGTGCGCCGTTTGGCCATCCGCCTGGCCCCCGCGTCCATTACTCAACTGATCCGCGTGATTGAAGCAGACGCTTCCGGGCGTCCGCCGTTGGAACCTGGCTTGCCTCCCGCCGCCGCGCGGATTCTCGCCGCCGCCGAGGCCGAGGCCGTAAACTTGCGTCCGCAACCTCCGCTGATCCTGGGCCGCCACGTGCTCCCCTATTTCAACGACCGCCCTGGCGTCCACATCGGTGAAGTAACGACTGCTGCCTACGAAGCCCAGGCCGACGGCGCATTCTCAACCGAAGACGAAGCGATGCAGTGGTTGAGCGCGTACATGGAAGCGCACGGTTTGGCGCGCGCGTGAGGTAATGGAAGCGCGCGGGCTCATCCGCGCGTAATCATGACGATGGCTTGTGCTTCCGCCGAGCGGCCTTCGCCCACGGGCCCCACGCGCTCGGCCGTCTTGAATTTCACCGACACGCGGTCCAGCGGCAGCGCCAGCGTCCGCGCCAAAGACTCGCGGATGGCCAGCCGGTAGTCCTTGAGCTTGGGCCGTTCGAGGATCACGGTCGTATCCACATTGACCAGCGCAAATCCGGCCTGCTTCACCAGCGCAACCGCGTGCTCCAGAAATTTGGCGCTCGCCGCGCCCTTCCACTGTGGGTCCGTGTCGGGGAAATGCATGCCGATGTCGCCCAGCGCCGCGGCTCCCAGCAGCGCGTCGGTCACGGCGTGCAGCAGGATGTCGGCATCGGAGTGCCCGTCCAGGCCAAACTCGGAAGGAATCGTCACGCCACCCAAAATGAGAGGCCGTCCGGGCGCGATGCGGTGCACGTCCCAGCCCAGGCCGGTGCGGATATCGGGAACGCTCATGCCGCTCACGAGGCCGTTTGCCGGGCCATCTCTTCGGCGTGGAACAGCCGCGCCAGTTCCATGTCCGACGGCCGCGTGATTTTGATGTTGCGGTCGCTGCCCATCACGACGCTGACTTCGATTTCGTCCAGGCGCTCCACCAGACTCGACTCGTCGGTGCCGGTGAAGCCGTCGCGGCGCGCGCTCTCAAAGGCGCGCTTCAGCAAGTCGAAGCGAAATACTTGCGGAGTCTGCGCCAGCACCAGATTTTCGCGCGGCAGCGTGTCGCGAATCTTGGTCTTGTGCACGCGCTTCACGGTGTCCACGGGAACGATCCCCAGAATCGCACCGCCGGTGTGCGCCGCTTCCGCGATGACCTTCTCGACCAACTCGGAATCCGCGAAAGGCCGCACGGCGTCGTGCACGGCGACCAGATCCGTATCGGGCGCCAGCGAGGCCAGCGCGTTTTCGACCGAGTGCTGGCGGCTGTCACCACCCTCGACGAAACGGATGGGCTTGGGGAGATGCTGCTGATGGATCAGGCCGCGGCCCCACTCCAGGTCTTCGGCGCGCAGCGCGACCACGATCTCCGACACCGATGGGCAGTGCGTGAACTTGCGGATGGTGTGCAGCAGGATCGGCTCCCCGTCGAGCAGCATGAACTGCTTGCGGCTGATGCCGGATTTTTCGCGGCCCATGCGTGTCCCCAGACCAGCGGCGGGAAGGATGACGGAGACCTTCATATGTTGTGTATACGGCCTTAGCCGTGTGTACGATTGTAGCCCGCTACGGGTTACTAAGGTACGAGACCGGCTTGCATCTCCTAAGTCGGGTTCGGGATAACGGGACTGGGGCAGCGGGCAGAGTGCATCTAGGCCACGTGTGTTCGCTCCGTCCAACGGCGTTTCGGGGACAGATCCCTTGGCGCATCATTAAATAGATTAAGGACCGCCTTCAATAAGGCTACTTCTTCGCGCTTCGCTTTCGACTCGTTTGCCGCTTTTCAATTTTGGGACCGTTTTGTTCGCTGCGGTTTCCGGCAATTTCTACCAGGAACTGGGGTAACTCCGCAAACTCGTCAATCCAGACAACGTTTAGGCCCAATGCGTTCGCATCCTGCTCCTCCAGGAGCTTTGAAACTTCGTCAAGCACGTCACCATCCGAAAACTTAGGCAATCGTTTGACGATGTAGTGCGACAACGTCTTGTCGGGGTTCTTGCGCCAGGCTACATCGAGTAGCCGCCGCATATTGGGGTCGGTCAAGCTGATTCCTACGAACAGGCACGTGTTCTGCGTGAGCTTATTCAGTTGAATCAGATTTGACCAGCTGAAGGGGTCCATGAACTGCGTGTGGTAGGCATCTTCGCTGAATACCAAGTCTGTATCCGGCGGTATGGGGCCGGCTCGTGGCAAATAGCCGTGCACGTGGTAGACAGGAATCTCGTTCGAATCGTGGTTGATCGCTTCCGAAAAGATCGGCTTGTTAGGAATTGTGTTTGCGGACAGATTCTCCTCGATTAGGCCATCGAAATTGAACGTAATGATGGAGTCCAGCGGGCGGCCATCACGCTGTGGGCGAGCAAGTTGAATCATGCTCTCGATCAGTGGAGAACGGATCGGATCAGTTACGTACAATGCGCCACGCACTTCACTTTCAAAATCGTTACCGAGATTGTTTTTGAGGTACTTCCCGAGTATAAGAGACGAACCACCGTTCCGTCGCTGGAATTCATCCGCGGCCTTATTGCCGAGGTTCAACGAGTAATCCTTCGAAATCCGTTCCATCATCGATTCTAGGAGCCGAACCAGCAGATCGCCCCAAGCGGGTATCCCGGCTTCCACCGAGGCGCCCGCTCCGCAGACCAATGTTAAACGGCCGCGCCGCAGTGCCTCGCGAAGTTCGGATACCTGCGCAATTCGGCTCTCTTTTGAGCTCTGAGCGTTCCTGCCCGGAGCCGCGATTGACTCGGGCGTGGAAGCCAGCAATGCATCACGGAGTTGTCGCAGTCCCCGTTCAAAGTCCGTGAATAAATCGAGGTAGACGCGATCAGCCAAATAGCTCGGAACTGCACTCTGGTCAACTTTGACCGGAATGATGCGGCGCTCACGCTTCGAGATTTGTTGCAGTGCGATGGCGGCAAACTCCTGTTGCACCCATGGCGACCGAAACGAGTTCTCGCTGACCACGACAATCAAAGCCTCGGCCTGATCGAGACCCTCTTGAACCCTCGCGGAGATATTGTCTCCAGGTTTTAGCTTTAAAGAGTCAATCCAGATGTCGTGACCATCCTCCTTGAGGCCAGTCACGATTTTGTCCACTAGACCTTTGTCCTTCGAGCTGTAACTAATGAAAACACGCATAAAGTCGATGAAACCAAGTATATTCCAGCCTCGTAGGGATATGTTTTGGAAACCATTTCCATGGTCCCCCAGCGAGGTCAGCGTTGCCCGACACGGGCAAGCCGCAGAAGAAGTAGCGGTCTAGAAGTCGGCTTCTGGGTAGTTGCGAACCATTGGCCGCGCAATCGGATCGGCCTCGATTGCGCCTTCACCGGGCGGCCAGCCTTACAAAGCGCAGCCGGCGGCCGGGCTTGATCAGCTCGCGGCGTTGGGTGGAGCGGGTGTGGTCCGCGAACCACGCGGGGGCGGTGCCGGCATAGTAGTCCGCCGCCGTTGTTTCCAGCCATACTTCATGGCCAGCGCGCAGCTCGTCGTCGATCGCGGCGATGGACTCGGCGGCGCGCCATTGCGACCGTGGATTGAAGTAGCGGGCGTACCAATCGTCGGTATTAAAGGCGCGGAAGAACACGACGCTGCCGGGGCTCAATTGCAAATTGAGCGCGAAGGCGACGACTTCATTGGAGGATGCTCGCGAGTAAGGAAGAATCCCCAGAGTCAGGTTCGACAGCGCCAGCAGAGCGGCGAAGGCGGCTCCCGCGCCACGCGGGTGCGGGTCGCGTCCCGGCCCCCAACAACTGGCGATCAGGAGCACGACTCCGGGCAGCGCGAAGAGTTTGTAGAACGTGTTCTGCGGCTGCCAGAAGAACAGGAACAATATGTAGGCCGCGATCCACACGAGAGCGAAGCGGAACAGCGCCGACTGATGAATTTGCAGACCAATACGGATGCGCCGCAAGGAAATGAGAAGCAAGATCAGCGCGGCACCACAGCATAACAATAGAACGACGTCTAGAACACCGGCACTTCTCAGCAGAGACGGGCGCCCCACGAAGAACACTTGCGCCCAGCCGCGCACGGACAAACCGAGATTCCGCAGCGGGCCGAAAGAGAACGTGGCATCGTCGGCGTAACTCGTCATCCATTTCAGAAAAGGCCACGCCACGAAGGGTTTCAATGAGAAGTCGCCGGATAGCGCGGCGAACCCGGAGGCATACGCCCCCAGCGTGAGCGAACTCGCGAGGCCCGCATAAACGATGAGGTTTCGCGGGCGATTTTCTTCGCTCTGATGCCACAGCGCGAACACGGCCGCGGGAAACAGGAACAGCGCGAGCTGATGGATCAGCATCGCGGCCGCATGCAGGAGTGCCACTGCCACGGGACGCGGACGCTTGCCTGGAATTAAGAGCGCCGCGCACGCGATCATCAGAGCGACGCTGGGGATGTAGGCGCCCGCGTCCGTCGCGTAACGCCACCAGGTTCCCGCGCAGGCGAACAGCGCGCCCAGCAGCAGCACCGCGCGAGGCGATCGCACGACCGGCGCGAGGATGCCGGAAAGCCAGTACAGCGCCAGCGCCGCCCACGCGGCGTTCATGGCTTGCAGCACGTACAGCGCACGAACCTGCGCTCCCAGTCCGCGATAAACGCCCCAACCAAAAAGGTTGCAGATCAGATGATTAGGGTGAAGCAGTTCAGGCCAGCGGACCGCGTCCTCAATGCGCTGCGCGAACGAAATACCGTCCCAGTAGTAGTTCTTGGTGGGGAATGCCAGGTAAATCAGGAATGCGAATACGGCCAGGCCGATTCGCAAACCTCTCATGTACCGGTACCCGCCGTGGGAACCTGCTCGCGCAGCGGACGCTCCCGCTCGTGCGCGCCGTTCTCCTTGTGCACCGCGTGAGTCCGTTCATCGAAACGCCCGAAGATCATCTTACCGGCGGTGGTTTGCAGAACACTGGTGACGGCGATGTCGATGGTCTTGGAAATCATGCGGCGCGCGTTGTCTACCACCACCATGGTGCCGTCGTCCAGATACGCCACGCCCTGACTGTGTTCCTTGCCTTCCTTGAGAATGAACACGCGCATCACTTCACCGGGCAAAACAACGGGTTTAAGGGCATTGGCGAGCTCATTGATATTCAGAACCTCGACGCCATGCAATTGCGCGACCTTATTCAGATTGAAATCGTTGGTGACGATCTTGCAGCTATACACCTTGGCGAGTTCGATCAGCTTCATGTCGACTTCGCGCACGGCGGGGAAATCCTCTTCGACGATCTGGATGGCTAATTGCGGCATCTTCTGCATGCGCTGCAGGACATCCAGGCCGCGGCGTCCGCGGTTGCGCTTCATGGAGTCGGCCGAATCGGCGACCATTTGCAGTTCGTGGAGCACGAATTGCGGGATCACCAGCACCCCATCCACAAACCCGGTTTCGACGATGTCGGCGATACGGCCGTCAATGATGACGCTGGTGTCCAGGATCTTAAACGAATGTTTGGCGCTGCTTTCTCCGCCAAACAATCCGCCGAGGGCGGCGAGATTCAGCATATCGCCCTTGGCGGCGCCCACCACCATGCCGCAGTACATCATCCAGGCCAGCAGAACCACTTGCACAAAGGGGACGGTTCCACCGCTATCCGGGAGTGCGTGCTCCAGAACGAGTGAAATCAGAAACGCGCCGAGAATGCCGAGCACGCTTCCGAATGCCGCGCCGATCAAGCGTTTCAAGGTGATCTGGCGGATGCGAAGTTCGAACACCACGACGACCACACCAGCGGCGGCGCCAACAGCGGCCGCGAAGGGGCCTTGGAGTCCGAACGGATGCAGGAAGAAAGCCGCGCAAGCCAGCACGGCGACGAACACGACGCGTATGACCAAAAGGTCGATCAAGAAGCCTAGCCTCCCCGGATCCAGGCATCTAACAGATGACATAACCCGGTTGTATGAATCCGCGGGGTTCAGTATATCACCGATACTGTGCCCGAAAAAACGGAGCCAGAGTATGCGGAGGGAAGGCCATCATCCGCCGGCAAGGTACGGCTGCGCTGCTGTAGGGCGCCAAAGAATGAGGGGATACCGCGGTTCGCTCGTCACGAGGGAGAGTGCGCCAAAATTGCCCGCACTGTCCCCATTTCTTGGGCACAGTGCGCCATCCGAAGTCAGAGAGCTTTGGCTAGCTCTTCCGCGAAAGCGCTTTGCGGACCGTCGGCCATGGCCTGACGCCGTGGACCGCCCATAGCCGGCTTACGCGCGCGGCGCGGAGGGCGATCACTGAAAGCACCTTGCCCTTGCGGACCACCGCTGGACATGGGCCCACCGTTGGGACGCCCGCCAGGTCCGCCGGGTCCGCCGGACGTGCCGGGGCCTTGACCTTTGGGCTTGGGCGGCTGCGCCGCGTTCGCGCGCAACAGACGGTCTTCCAAGGGCGCCCGGTCGAAGCGGCGAATGATGGCGTTCATTTCCTCAACATTCGGCGCGTCAATAAACGCGAAGCCCTTGGACTCCTGCGTTTCGGGATTGCGAATAACCTTAATCGCGTCCGCAACCAAATTCTCGGCGGTTAGCCAGCCTTTGATATCGTCCGCGGTCACCCAAGCGGGCAAGTTGCCCAAGAATACGGTGAAACTCATTCGGTGATTGTCTTCAACTCCGTTGGTGGGGGTTTGCTTCGAGGAGGTGGTCCATGAAAGCTCTTGTATAATACCACAAGTCAAGACCATGCAAATAGGCTATTTGGGCAAGTGGATCGGCGGAAAGGGACTAGGACTCCGCGGAGGCAAGTACCGGCACCGCGAACACGGAGCGGCAGGCGCTGGCCGCCGACGGTTGTCGGCCAGGGTGGATTCCGCTAGAATCGAACCGGGAGCTAACGGAAACACTATGATGCTAACTGCCACTCGATTCAGAATCAGCCTGTCAGCCGCGGCTGCCGCCGTGGTGCTGGCTGGAGCGCTATTTGCCGCGGTCGCCAATCCTTATCACATGACGGAAGGCTGGGCAAAACTGCCCGATGGAAGGAAGATCGGCGCGACGGGCGCGGTGAGCGTGGACCGGTCCGGCAACGTTTGGGTTTTTGAGCGCTGCGGGGAGAATAGCTGCGCCGGCTCCAAGGTGGCCCCGATCCTGAAGTTCGACGCAACCGGCAAGCTGCTGACCAGCTTCGGCGCGGGAATGTTCGTCTACCCGCATGGTCTGTATCTGGACCGGGAAGGCAATGTCTGGGTATCCGACGGGTTGGCGAAGGACGGCAAGGGACAACAGGTATTCAAGTTCAGCCCGGATGGCAAGCTGCTGCTGACGCTGGGCAAGGCGGGCGTGGCCGGCAGCGGACCGGACACATTCAATCAACCGTCTTCCATCGCGGTGGCGGGCAACGGCGATATTTTCATTGGTGACGGCCACGGCGGGGATACCAACGCGCGAGTGGTCAAGTTCTCCAAAGACGGAAAGTTCATCAAGGAGTGGGGAAAGAAAGGCACGGGACCCGGCGAGTTCGAGACGCCGCACGCCATGGCCTTCGATTCCACCGGCCGTTTGTTTGTCGGCGACCGCGGCAACGGCCGCATCCAGATCTTCGATCCGAACGGCAAATTCCTCATGGAATGGAAGCAGTTCGGCCGCCCCAGCGGAATCTTCATCGACGCCTACGACAATCTCTACGTCACCGACTCGCAGTCGAACGAGAAGAACAACCCCGGCTTCACGCAGGGAATCCGCATCGGCAGTACGAAAGACGGCGTAGTCCGCATGATGATTCCGGCCCTCGGACCCGAACAGAACCCGACGAACGTGACCGAGGGCGTTGCCGCCGATGCGAAGGGTAACGTATACGGCGCGGAAACACGCTCACAGAATCTGCGCAAGTACATGCGGAACTAAGACGGAAGCCAGGACAGCCGAGGGCCGCTGCGTTCGTAAGTAAAGCCACAGCCGTTAGTGAGTAAAGCTATACCTCAGAGTGCGCGGAAGCACGATGCAAGGCGCTCTTTTTTTCCGCCCTGGCTGTTGATTGCGCTGGTCGTCGCGGCGGCGGCCGCCGTTCGCATCCGTCTGTTGGGAATCCCCTTGGAGCGAGACGAGGGCGAGTACGCCTACGCCGGCCAGCTCTTGCTGCAGGGGATTCCTCCTTATCAGCTCGCCTTCAACATGAAGTTTCCGGGCACGTACGCTGCGTATGCCGCGAGCATGGCCCTGTTTGGACAAACCATCGCCGGAATCCACCTGGGCTTTCTGCTGGTCAACGCGGCGACGATCGTGCTGGTGTACTTGCTCGGCAAACGGCTGTTTTCTTCGCGTGCCGGAGTCGCCGGTTGCGCGGCGTACGCGCTGCTTTCTCTCGGACAGGGCGTATTGGGAGCCCAGGCGCATGCGACTCACTTTGTGGTGCTGGCGGCGCTCGGCGGAACGTTGCAATTGGTACGCGGAATCGATGCCCGAAGATCGCCAGCGCTGGTTTGGAGTGGCGCGCTCTACGGGATCGCCATCCTCATGAAGCAGCCTGGGGCTTTGTTTGCGATCTTCGGCGGATTGTACTTGATAGGGGATCATTTCACCCGGCGGGAGCATCCCTGGCTTTCCGCCCCTAAGAAGCTGGCTCTGTTTTTCGGCGGCGTATCGGTTCCTCTGGCGCTCACGGGACTGAGCCTATGGTGGGCTGGAGTTTTCGGCAAGTTCTGGTTTTGGACTTTCGCCTACGGACGCGAATATGCCCTGCGCGTTTCCTTCGCCACGGGGATGGACTCATTCATCGCGGCGTTTCCGCGCGTGGTGGGGCCGGCTTTCGCGCTGTGGATCTTCGCGGCTTTGGGCCTGCTGTTGACCTGGTGGAAGAACGGCGATCGGCGGGTTGCCATCTTCACGACTGGGTTTCTGGTCTTCTCTTTTCTAGCCGTTTGCCCAGGCTTATACTTCCGCGAACATTACTTTGTTCTCCTGCTGCCGGCGATTGCGCTGCTGGCGGGAGCAGCGGTGGAAGCTACCGGGAAGCACTGGCCGCGCGCGGCTTGGCCGGTCGCGATTGTTTATGTGGCTGCACTTTTGTATCCAATAATCCAGCAAAGGGAGTTTCTATTTCAGATGAGCCCGCTTGAAATTTCGCGAGCTCTGTACGGACAAAATCCATTCCCGGAAGCCATTCAGATCGCGGACTATATTCGGACGCACTCGGCGAAAGACGCGCGCATCGCCGTACTTGGGTCTGAACCGGAAATTCCGTTCTATGCGAATCGGCGCTCGGCGAGCGGCCACATTTACATGTATGGCCTGATGGAGAATCAGCCCTACGCCCTGGCGATGCAAAAAGAGTTCACGCGCGACCTGGAAGCAGCACAGCCGGACTACGTGATCTTCGTGACGTCGCCTACGTCGTGGTTGCGCCAGCCGGAGTCGCCGGTGGAACTGTTCAACTGGTGGAATGCCTACCGGCCGCAACACTACACGGTCGCCGGAGTCGCGGACATTGGGACCGATCACACCGAATACCGCTGGGAGGACGCCGCCACATATAAGGCCCGCTCCTCTTCGCTGGTTGTGGTTTACAAGAAGAAGTAGCTAGCCGCAAAGGGCGCCGGAGCATGTTGTTTGAATGCAATGAGGGTGCCCCGGCGCTCCGTTTTGCGGCCGTTACTCAGAAGCCACGGCCGCCGGCGATCGCGCCGACGATGAGGAATGGCTCTTCTCCGCTGGCGACCGCTTGCGGCAGTGGCGCGTCCGGAGATTCGTGGGAGAGGTCTTCCCCGCAAGCGAAGAAGCGCACGAAAGGCCGGCGCTGCCCGGTGTTGTAATCGCGGACCGTACCGTGCAGCGGCGGATAGCGCGCTTCGAGTGCATCGATGATCGAGCGCTGCGTCACCGGCCCGTCGACTTCAATGGTCACTTCGCTCGCGGAACGCGCTAGTTCTCTGACCGCCTAAAGATATTCCTAATAAACATTTCTGATCGAGAATGTTGTGCCGTATACTTGGGTATGGCACGCCCACCCAAGCCGTTCCACTTGAAAGCTCAAGACAGGAAAGAGTTGAAGCGGATGCTGAGCGGAGGC
>CAMAVI010000028.1 GCA_945861625.1 Candidatus Sulfopaludibacter sp. SbA3 | reverse complement strand
CGCTCCATGAAATCCTACAGGTCCTCAGCCTCAACCTCTTCGAGAAAACCCCCATTTTACAGGCCTGCGGCGAGTATCACTCCTACGAAAAATTAGACCCATTTTCTAACCAACTGAGCCTGCTCGACTTGTAACCGGACGCTAGTGATGAAGGCACAAGAATGTTTTGGGGCTTTTGATGATATCCATGAGGAAGGCACGCTGTCTGGGCCAGCGCTCGTAGATCACGAATGGACGTAAAACGGGAAGGTGTCGCGAAGAAAAAAGTGATCCGCCGGGTGGCGTACCTGGTTGTGATCGCGGCCGCCGTCGCGTTGGCGGGGTGGAGAGTCAGTCAACTCAAACCGGCGGTGCCCGTGGTGGAGGCCGCCACCATTTGGCCAGACACCGTTAAACGGGGTCCGCTGGTGCGCGAAGTGCGTGGACTCGGGACACTGGTTCCCGAAGATATCCTCTGGATTCAAGCCGCTTTTGACAGCCAGGTGAGCCGGATCCGCGCGCGTTCGGGCGACGACGTCAAACCCAATACCATCCTGCTGGTGTTGTCCAATCCGCAGATGGAAGCCGATGCCGTCGACTATGAGTGGCAGACCAAACAGGCGGAAGCAAATCTGGCCGACTTGCGCGTCAGGCTGCAAAGCCAGACATTCGATCAGCAATCTGCTGTTGCCACGGCGCAGGGCGAACTCAAACAAGCGGAGATCACCAAGGACAAGGAAGAACAGTTGTTCAAGGCCCGGCTGGAGCCGGAAATAAACGTGAGACTGGCGCAAGCCAAATGGGAACAAGCGTCGAGCAAACACCAGATGGAGAAGCAAAAGCTCGACATCATGAAGGAATCGGTGCTGGCACAGATCGAATCGCAGAAGGTGCAGATCGAAAAACTGCGGGCGACCCACGAATTGAAGAAGAAGCAAGTGGGAGAACTCACCATCCGCGCCGATATTCGCGGCCGCTTGCAGGAGATGACGCTGCAAGTTGGCCAGCGCGTAAAGCCGGGCGACGTGCTGGCGAAAATTGCGCAACCGCGGAAGCTGATGGCGCGCCTGCAGATTCCGGAGACGCAAGCGAAAGACATCGTGGTGGGCCAGCGCGCGACGATTGATACACGGAGCGGCGATGCGCGCAACGGAATGATTCGCGCGCATGTGATGCGCATCGACGCGTCCATCGTGAACGGAACCCGCGCCGTCGAATGCAAGTTGGACGGGCCGTTGCCCAAGGGCGCCGTACCTGACTTGAGCGTGGACGGTACCGTTGAAATCGAACGGCTCCCCGATGTGCTCTTTGTGGGGCGGCCGGTGTTTGCGCAACCCAACAGTCCCGGCACGCTGTTCCGCATCGATCCCGACGGCAAAGGCGCGGAGAGGATCGCGGTGCGCTTCGGCCGCGCTTCGGTGAACGCGATCGAGATCGCCGATGGTCTTAAGGCGGGTGACCGCGTAATCCTCTCGGACATGGCGGGCCAGGAGCAGGCCTCCCGGGTTCGTCTGAACTGAGCGGCGGAGCACAACCATGCCGGAATCCTTGATTCATCTGCAGGGCGTTACCAAGATTTTTGTCACCGATGAAGTGGAGACCCACGCGCTCGCGGGCATCGATATGGATATCCTCAAGGGCGAGTACGTATCCATTTCCGGTCCGTCAGGATGCGGGAAGTCCACGCTGTTGGCGATTCTGGGCCTGCTCGATTCGCCAACGGGAGGCACTTACATCCTCAACGGCCATGCTGTCCATGGCTTGAAACTTTCCGAGCGCGCGCGCATCCGCAATCGTGAAATCGGTTTCATTTTCCAAGCGTTTAATCTGATCGGCGATCTCACGGTCTACGACAACGTCGAACTTCCGCTCACGTACCGCGGTATGGCCACCGATGAGCGCCGGCGAAGAGTCAAGCAAGCTCTGGACCGTGTCAGTATGTCGCACCGCGAAAAACACTATCCGTCACAGCTCTCCGGCGGCCAGCAGCAGCGCGTGGCGGTGGCGCGGGCTTTAGCGGGGGACCCGGCGATCCTGCTGGCCGACGAACCCACCGGTAATTTGGATTCCGCCAATGGCGAACAGGTTATGGATCTTCTGCGCGAGCTGCACAAAGGCGGCGCGACCATTTGCATGGTGACACACGACCCCCGTTACGCGACATACGCCGACCGGTCTGTACATCTTTTTGACGGCCGCCTGGTCAGCGAGGCTACGCAGAACGCCTAGTCAATCCGCGACGGTGAGGATCACCGTGATCCGCAATGCCCCTGACGCCTGCCACGCCGAAACTGTAATCTCCCCTTCGTGGCGCCCAGGCTTTAGAGTCTTAGTATCCACGCTCACGCGCAGGTTGTCTGGCAGGAACCCGTTCTCGGGTGTGGCGGCCAGCCAACCCACGCTGCTGGATGCTTGATACACGAGGTGCGGCCAAGTCGCGGAAAGTTTCACCACTTGGGGCTGCGGAGAGCGGGTGTCGAATTCCAACTCGCCCGGGGATGCCGCCAAGGCCGGCGCCTCCGCGACAGTTATGACAAAGTGCCTGGCGGTCCAGGTACACCCATTGGATACGCGGACGGCGATTTCGAAAGAGCCGGCTTGCAGCGGGGTGCCCGATAGATAACCCAGCCGCGAGAGCGCCAGTCCTGGGGGTAGCTCTCCCGAGACCACCGCATAGCCAATTCCACCCAAGGGGCACGCGTCACTGGCCCGGGCTGCCAGCGGTGGAGGTGCGTAACCCTTGCGCAACACAGCCCACGGTAACTCTTGAGTAACGAACTCGATATCCGCCGCATACAGCGGGGGTAGTACGAAGAATAGACCGAGTACCATCAACACCCTAAGCATCAAGGGGAACCTGCATTCGGCCGATAGATCCATGGGGCAACTCGCCAAAATAGTGGCGGGCCGGACCCGACTTTCTTATAAGGAAACTCCCGTGAGCGCTATCGTTGACCCAATCGAATCCAGTACGCTGCGCACCACCGCCAGTGGAATTACTCCGCCTGTCCCTGAAACGCCGGAAGAACTGGGGGTTCAGCCCGCCCTCCTGGAGCAGTTAGTCGTCAAGTTTCTGTATTTCCGTGGTGAGTTGTTGGGCCGCGAACTAGCCAGCCTGATGGGTGTGACGTTCAGCCTGATTGACGACCTGCTGGAAATGTTGAAACGCCAGCACTACGTCGGCGTGAAGAAATCCCTGGGCATGGGCAACATGTCCGGCATCTTCGTGCTCACCGAAGCTGGCCGTAACCTGGCCCGCGAATTCCTGATGAACAACCAGTACGCGGGGCCGATTCCAGTGCCGCTCTACCAATACACGGAAGTCGTCCGGCGGCAGAAACTGCGGGACAACTGGTTAAGCCCGGCGCTGTTGGTCGAGGCCTTCCAACATCTGGTGGTGGAGGCTGATGTCCTCGCGCAGATCGGGCCGGCGGTGAATGCCAGCAAGTCATTCCTGATTTACGGCAAACCCGGCAACGGCAAGACCGCGCTCGCCGAGTCCCTGTTCCGCGTGGAAACCGAACCCATCTTCATGCCCTACGCGATCGAATGCCAGGGCAACATCATCCAGCTTTACGATCCCATTTATCACCAGAAGGTCGCGGACGAGACTACGCAACTCTCCGCGCTTTCGACCGATCTGCCGTGGGATGGGCGCTGGTTCAAATGCAAGCGTCCGTTCATTATCACCGGCGGCGAGTTGACGCTGGAAATGCTGGATCTCAGCTATAATCCACACTCCAAGATTTACGATGCCCCCTTCCAACTCAAAGCGAATAACGGCATCTACCTAATCGATGACTTTGGACGCCAGAAGGTGAGTCCCGCGGAAGTTCTGAATCGTTGGATCGTACCCATGGAACCGCACGTCGACTATCTAAGCTTCCACGCCGGCGGTAAGATGACAGTTCCTTTCGAAGCGTTCCTGATCTTTTCCACCAACCTCAAACCGGACCAGTTGGGCGATGAAGCGTTCCTGCGCCGCATTCAATATAAGATGTTTCTGCGCAGCCCCAAGCAGGCTGAGTTCACGGAAATCTTCGAGCGTTTCGCTGCCGCGAAGCAGCTAGAATGCACGCCGGAAGTAACGGACGCGTTTATCCAGAAGCACTACGTGGAGGGAACTCAACCTTTCCGGCGATGTCATCCCCGCGACGTACTGATGCACTCCATCGACATCATCAACTTTGAGAGCTTGCCGAGAGTTCTGAACGAAGACGTTCTTGACCGCGCCTTTATTAGTTGTTTTGTGGAAGACGCGGACGTCGACGGTTAGGATCGAATCCACGCGAACCTTCCCGCCGGTCTTGCTCCTGCTACCCTTTGGAATAGAAACCAAAGGACGATTGCAAAGGAGCACCGCATGCCTTCCATTACTCGCCGCGACTTTTCCGCCCTGGCTGTAATTGCCGGGGCCGCCGCGGGCCGTATGAACGCCGCCGGTATCCGCAACTCAGCCGGCATTGACGATACGCTGCGCGGCGGCATCGAGCGCCGGAAGATTCCCGCTGTCACCGCAATGGTGGCCACAGCCGACTCGATTCTCTATCAAGGCGCGTTCGGAAAGCGCGATGCATCATCGGGCGTTCCCGTAAAGATCGATTCTATTTTTGCCATCGCGTCCATGACCAAAGCCATTACTTCGACGGCGGCGCTGCAACTGGTTGATCAGGGCAAGGTCAAACTCGATGAGCCGGCATCGCGGCACCTCCCGGAGTTGAAGTCGCTGCAAGTGTGTGAGGGCGTGGATTCGGCAGGCAAGGCCATCCTGCGGCCCGCGCGCAAGCCGGTTACGCTGCGGCATCTGCTGACACATACCTCGGGGTTCTGCTACGACACCTGGAGCCAGGAAATGCAGGACTGGATCAAAGCGGGCGGTACTCCTCCGGCGGGCGTGGCTCCCAAAGTGCCGCTGATGTTCGAACCCGGCGCGCGCTGGCAATACGGCTACGGCCTGGATTACAGCGGGAAGCTCGTCGAAGCCGTCAGCGGGCTGACGCTCGAACAGTATTTCCAGCAAAACATTTTCCAGCCGCTGGGGATGGTGGACACCACGTACGAAAACAAGCCCGAAAAACGCGACCGCACCGTGAGCCGCTATGATTATCAGGCTGACGGGTCGTTTAAAGAACAATCGCGGGATTTCCCGCCGAACCTCTTCAACGGCGGCGGCGGTTTGAATTCCACCGTAGGCGACTACATCAAGTTCACGCAGATGATTCTGCGCAACGGCCGCGGCGCCGATGGCAAGCAAATTCTGAGCCCGGGCACGGTCAAGCAGATGTCGTCGAACCAGATCGGCAATTTGGGCGCGGGAAAGTTGAAGACCATGAACCCGGCGCGTTCGAGCGAAGTCAACATTCATCCCGGCGCGGTCGACAAGTGGGGGCTCGGCTTCCTGATCAACACCACGGCGTACCAGGGCGGGCGCGCGGCGGGGAGCCTGGCGTGGGCCGGCATCTGGAACACCTTCTATTGGATCGACCCCAAGAGCGGCATAAGCGCCGTGATCATGATGCAGTTCCTGCCCTTCGTACACACCGAAGCCATCGGGATGCTCGGGGATTTCGAGAAGTCGGTTTACGCGCAAGTGAGCGCATAGGGCAATTCACGGATGAATCTTCGGGATTGGTTTGATCCGAGCTTTGCAGGCCGGGCTAAAGAGATCGGTCTGGAGTGGGATGGCGCGGAGTACACATTTGGAGACGTAGACGCGCGCAGCAATCGCATGGCGGGGGCGCTGGCGGCGCGCGGCCTGGTGAAGGGCGACCGGGTCTGCGTATATCTGGCCAATTCGATCGAAATGATCGATCTGTATCTGGCCTGTGTGAAATCCGGGTTGATCTTCGTGCCGATCAACATCCTGTACCGTGATCGCGAGATGACACACATCATCAGCGACGCGGATCCCAAACTGCTGGTGACGGCTGCCGAGGTTCCGGCGCTGCTTGCGGAAGCGGCAACGCAATCAGGCGAACGGTTGCCGGATTACGAGCTCGGCGCGGACGATCCCGCGGCGCTGGTCTACACCTCTGGCACCACCGGCGTTTCCAAGGGCGCGATCCTGACGCACCATAATTTCGCGATCAACGGCAAGAACCTGGTGGAGAGCTGGAAGATCACGGCTGCCGACAGATTGCTGTTAGCCCCGCCGCTATTTCACGTGCACGCGCTGGGCAACGGGCTGCACTCTTGGCTGCTGTCAGGCTGCCGCGTGCGGTTGCTCGAACGCTTCGACCACACTACCGCGCTCGCGCAGTTTCAGGATTTCAAGCCCACGCTGTTTTTCGGCGTGCCGGCGATGTATGTACGCTTGCTCGATACGCCTCCGGCAACAGCGCGCGAAATCGGAGCCAAGGTACGCCTATTCGTATGCGGCTCGGCGCCGCTGCCCGCGCAGATCCTGGAAGAATTCCGCGACCTGTTCGGCCACACGATTCTGGAGCGCTACGGCATGACCGAAACGCTCATGAATATTTCGAACCCCTACGATGGCGAACGCCGCCCGGGCAGCATCGGTCTGCCGTTGCCTGGTGTGATCGTGAAGATCGTGGGTCCCGATGGCCAGGAACTCGCCGACGGCGAGACGGGCGAGCTGTGGTTGAGGGGGCCGAACGTCTTCCCGGGTTACTGGAGAAGGGAAGATGCCACCAAAGCCGCGTTTGTGGACGGCTGGTTCAAGACCGGCGATATTGGATCGCGCTCCGCGGACGGCTATTACACGTTGAGCGGGCGCAAGAGCGATCTGATTATCTCCGGCGGCTTCAACATCTACCCGCGCGAGATCGAAGAGTTCCTGATGGAGCAGCCGGAAATTGTTGAAGCTGCCGTGATCGCGGAAGCCGACCGCGTGCGCGGTGAGATCCCCGTCGCCTATGTTGTGTGGCGCGAAACGCCTGCTGCGGCCGAGATCGAATCGCGGTGCCGCGAGAAGCTCGCGTCGTTCAAGATCCCACGCCGTTTTGAATCGATCGACAAGCTGCCTCGCAACGCGCTCGGCAAGGTGCAGAAGCACTTGTTATGTCCCGTGTCCTGATGGTGACTTCGGAAGCCACGCCTTTCGTCAAGACGGGCGGGCTGGCCGATGTCCTGGGAGCCTTGCCTCCCGCGCTCGTCAGCATTGGGGAGGAAGTCTGCGTGGTGATACCGCGCTATGGCTCCACCAGCCTGCATGGCGAAGATCGAATTATTCATGAGATGCCGCTGACGGTGGGGCCGCACACGTTCACCGCCGCCATCGACGAAGTCCAGCGCGAAGGCGTGCGGTATCTGTTTGTCGATTGCCCGTCCCTCTATGGCCGCAGCGGCGTCTACAACGAACGGGGTGTCGATTACGCCGACAATCACATCCGCTTCGCTGCGCTGAATCAGGCGGCGCTCGAAATCGCGCGGAGCATCTTCACTCCCGATATCTTTCACGCGCACGACTGGCCCGCGGGTCTGCTCGCGCCGTATCTGCGCGAAACCCGGGCCGCGGATTCGTCACTGCAATCGGCAAAGTGCGTAATGACGATTCACAATCTCGGCTATCAGGGCCTGTTTCCCAGGTCGCATTTGGGCGACATCGGGCTAAGCCCGTTGTTCCATCCGGAGGGTCTGGAATTCTGGGGCCAGATCAATTATCTGAAAGCCGGTATCGTGTGGTCCGACGCCGTGACCACGGTCAGCCCGACCTACGCGCATGAGATGCAGACTCTCGAGTATGGGTTCGGCTTGGACGGCGTGCTCCGCGCGCGGGCTTCCAGGATCACTGGTATTCTCAACGGCGTCGATTACGCCGAATGGGATCCGGAACACGATCCGCACGTCCGCCATCATTATTCAGCGCGCAATCTCTCCGGTAAGCGCTTCGCCAAGCAGGCGCTGCTCAAGGAACTCGGGCTGCCCTTGAGCCTCAAGCGGCCCTTGATTGGAATGGTGTCCCGTTTTGCCGATCAGAAGGGTTTCGACCTGGTTGCGGAAATTGCTGACCAACTGGCTGCGGAGGATCTGGCGCTCGTTATTCTCGGAACAGGTGAGGCCCGTATTGAAGATGCCTTGCGAAGAATTGCCGCGACCCACCCTGAAAGATTTGCAGTTCATGTTGGCTATGATGAGGTTCTTGCCCATCGTATTGAAGCAGGCGCGGATATGTTTCTAATGCCTTCTCGCTACGAGCCATGCGGGTTGAATCAGATTTACAGCCTCCGATATGGGACAGTACCTATTGTTCGATCTACAGGCGGCTTAGAAGACACTGTCGACGATTCCACGGGATTCAAGTTCCATGATTATTCTGCGGAGGCGCTGCTTTACGCCGTTCGGCGGGCGTTGACGGCCTGGAAAGACCGTAAGTTGTGGCGCGAACGGATGCGCCGCGGCATGGCGCGAGATTTTTCGTGGACTGCTTCGGCGGTAGAATATCAACAACTCTACGATTCTATACGACTACACTCGGAGCCTGTGTTGCACTTTATTCCAGCGGGATCTGACGAGGCCCCTTCCGTCGCGTGATCCTATACCAAAGTCGCGTTACCCACGCCTTAAGCCGGTTCCATATTGCACGAACTTGTCTGACCTCTTTGAACAAAGCAATCAGGCCAGTTACTATTCCTAAGACTGTAGCTGCTATCTCCCAAGACAAAGCTGACCTCCAAGCTATCGACCGAGCGATAGTAAGTGAGTATTGGGTCCGAAAACTGACTCACTCACCCGACCCTCAATGATTGAACCTGGACCCACGATGCTGTCTTGTATATTTCCGTTTCTGACCTCACAGTTTTCGTAAATGATCGATCGCTCCACCACCGAGTCTAAGATTTTGGAGCCAGCGCGAACGTAAGCGTAGGGCCCAATCTTGGAGTTCTTGATCACGACTCCACTTTCGACAAAGACCGGAGGAACTACTTTTGTGCGACCGCGGACAACATCCGGCTCACGATTTGCTTTGGTATCGAGGAGAAAAGTGTTGGCCCCAAGAAGGCCTTCCCTCGTACCTATATCGAACCAATCACTTTCGAACAAATATCCGACGAGATCCACACGTTCGGCCAACCACGCCGTGAATTCCCCCAGAGTGTCTTTGCCGCCCTTTCCTAAGTACTCCCGACTCCGTTCCAAATCGTTCTTGCGAAGAAAATAGCATGCCGTAGAGACTAATTCATAGCGTGTCTTCAAAGGTTTTTCCACGAAGCTGACGACGACTCCCCTATTATCAAGAGTCGGCGCGCCATAAGAGGAGACATCCCCAAGCTGCTTCAGGCGTTGAATGGCTACGCAACTCTTGCCTCGCGCAACATAAAACGAGCAAAAGTTGTTGAGATCGAAGCCAAAGACATTATCTCCGCCAATCACGAGGACATCTTCTGTACATTTATCCATCAACTCAGTCAGCTTTACTACGGGACCCTTGATCGATCCGTCGCGATTCGAACTGTGAACCGACAGAAGAAGCTGCGCTTTAGGGTTTGTCCAGGCGCTCTTCAGGTTCGCGGCGGCAAAGAACTTCTCTTTCGCATCATCAACCGCTACCTGAAGTTGACCCACCTCGCGGATTCCGCTTAAGTTGGCCAAGAGGTGACACAGCGTGGGTGCGCCGGCAATAGGCAGTAATACTTTGGGGTGTTGCTGTGTGAGGGGCCAAAGTCTTTCCGCGTAGCCGCCCGCAAGAATGATTACGTTCACGTTCGAGATTCCCTTTCCGACTCTGCTTCAGTGCTGTATATAGGGTATGTCAGATTCTTGAAGTAGGTTCGCGCCAAATTATGAAACAAACTAAAAAGAAACGATTCCAACGCACTCTGCCCCACTTGAACCTAAAGCTATTCGACTCGCCGATAATGTCGCCTCTGGATACGAAGTCCCAATAACGACTGTCGAAAGAGGTGTCCCGATTTCGGGAACCACAACAACGGTGCGCACCACTCTCGATTGGCACGTAGATCTAGGAGAGCTCTATCGCAGCCTGTAACCTGGTCTTGCCGGATTAGATCCCGCCGGATTGAACCAGCGCAAGCCCGGGAAGCGCGCGAAGTCGGTGTCGGTGGATGCTACCTCGGCCTGATACTCGATTGCCAAAGCCGCTAGGTGCGCGTCGGTGGTGAGGTTTCCGGCGACGCCCACCGACTCGATCAGACCGAACAGGATCTCGGCGTGCTTCTCGCCAGGGGTCACGATCTGTGTTCCGCGCACGCTGAGCCAGCTACGTACCCAATTCAGGGCCTCAGCGGGCCGCAAGGGATTGTCCAGGATCCCACGGTGCGTGGAAATGCGAACGAAGCCCAAGATTGTCGCCCAGGGCAACCCAACCGGTCGCGGAAGCGTCAGCGTCTCTTCCCACCATGTCCGGGACACCCGGTTTACCGGTGAATCAATATTGTACGCGTGTACGAGAATGCTTACGTCCGGCAGGATCATAGCTGGAGTTTGCGGATGATCTCTTCATCTTCCAGTTGGTCGGCCAACTGGCCCAACTTATCCAGGTCGATGCCGGGCTTGAAGCCAAACGAGTGCGGCTCCACGCGAAACGGTTTGCTCTTCGGATGCTCTTCCGCCGTAAGGCCGATACGCAACGCCTGATTCACGGCTTCCTTGAGCGTAAGCTTGCGCGCGGCCATTTTGCGCTTCAACTTCAGCGCTACGTCGGGCTCCAGAGTCAAGGTCGTGCGCATACAGACATCATATCATGGTATCTTTGTGATGTCTTGACATCAAGATGTGGTGCGACCGGCTTTCTTGCATCGGGACCGCCCGTTCCTGCATCATAGAACCATGGCTGGCAACAACACGTTGAATTTTACCGACACCGCTTTTGACCAGGATGTCTTGAACTCGGAAGTCCCTGTGCTGGTGGACTTTTGGGCGCCCTGGTGCGGGCCCTGCCGGGCCATGGCTCCGACGGTGGACGCGGTGGCTGACGAGTATGTCGGCAAGGTGAAGGTCGGTAAGCTCAATACGGACGATAACCCGGGCACAGCATCGCGCTATCAGATCCGCGGTATCCCCACGCTGCTACTGTTCAAGGACGGCAAAGTGGTCGACCAGCGCGTGGGCGCAATGGGTAAGCCCGACGTGAAGAAGATGCTGGATCCCCACGTGGTCGTAACGTAAGCCCCGCCACGTAAGCCCCCCCACTCAATAGATCAAGTAATCTTTATCGAGCGCGGAGCGGGTTCTGCGGCAAACTTCATAACCTTCCGCGCTCCCACTGTCGTTAGTGTTGCCTTCAATGGTGGTGAGCACCTCGCTTTGGATATCCTCGACAACGCCCACGTGCTCCCAGGTGTTTTTCGTCTTGCGGACCAGGAACAGGAAACCGGGCTTGACGGCGGCGAGATCCGCGGCAGTCTTCGGTCGCAGGAACCGCTGCGCACCCTGCGCGACTCCCGCCAATTGGTCGCAGCCGAATACGTAGGGATGGGGCATGGCCACGCTGAGAGTCCGGCAAGCCTGGCGCAGCACCCAGGTTGCGAAACCCGCGCACCAGGGCCATTCGGGCCCTTCTTTGCCCGACATGTATAGCCGGACCCAGGGGCCGCGGTTCTCGCCCCCAATCTCGACCGGGTGTTGCTCCAGATGCTGGCGGGCGTAGGCAACCGTCAACTCTGCGAGGGTGCGGGAACCGGGCGCGATGGGGCGTTGCACGGCAACGATGGGGGACAGCAATGCCGTCTGCGTCGCGGAATCCACCGCTCCGGAAATTTCGAGTTTGTGCCCAGTCTGAAAGTTTCTTACGGCGACTTCAGTAGCGGGGCCAAAGACTCCGTCGACGACGGTCGAGCAGCCGTGATAACACAGCCACTCTTGCGCGAGCTTTACCTCGCGTCCCTTATCCCCCTGCTGAATCGCCTTCCGGAATTTATCCGCAGGCATGGACGGGGTTAGCCCGTAACGGCTCCCTGCGCGGCTGACCCCACCAGCTTGGCGTATTTCTGGAACACGCCGGAGGTGTACTTCGACACCGGAGCGCTCCAGTTCTTCATTCTCTCCGCGAACTGCTGGGGAGTCAGATCGACGTTGATGGAGCTGGCATCCACGTCGATGGTGATCATGTCGCCGTCGTTGAGCGCGGCAAGGGGACCACCCACTGCCGCTTCCGGCGCTACGTGGCCGATCATAAAGCCGCGCGTTGCACCGCTGAAGCGGCCATCGGTCATCAGCGCCACTTCTTCGGACATGCCCGTGCCCATCAAGGCTCCGGTTACGCCGAGCATCTCGCGCATGCCGGGCCCACCCTTCGGGCCTTCGTAGCGGATCACGATGACATCGCCCGCGTTGATCTTGCCGCTGGTGACGGCGACCATGGCGTCCTCTTCCCGATTGAAGAGGCGCGCGGGGCCGCGATGATGATTGCGGTTGGTTCCCGCGACTTTGATCACGCAACCCTCGGGCGCGAGGTTGCCTTTCAGTATGACGAGTCCGCCGGTTTTCTTGATCGGGTTATCCAGAGGACGGATGACTTCCTGCCCCGGGGTTTCCTGGGCGGCGGCGGCTTCCTCAGCGAATGTTTTTCCGGTAACGGTCATGGTGTCCTTGTGCGCGTATCCACCATCTACCATGCGCTTGGCCACCACCGGCCACCCTCCGGCCTTATCTACATCTAAAGCCACGTACTTTCCGCCCGGCTTCAGATCCACCAGCAACGGCGTGCGCTGGCTGATGGTCTGGAAATCTTCGATCTTCAGGTCCACGTCCGCGTCGCGAGCCATGGCGAGCAGATGCAGGACGGCGTTGGTTGAGCCGCCGGTTGCGGCCACCGATGCGATGGCGTTCTCAAAGGCCTTGCGCGTGGCGATATCGCGCGGTTTGCGCTCTGCCCGCACGGCGTCCATGATGATTTCCCCGCACCGGAACGCCACCTGATGCTTGCGCGGGTCTACCTGAGGTACAGACGCGGTGTTCATCGGAGACAGGCCGATCATCTCCATGACGGTGGCCATGGTGTTGGCCGTGTACTGGCCTCCGCAAGCGCCGGCCCCGGGACACGCCAGGTTCTCGATATTCTGAAAATCTTCATCCGACATTTTGCCGGCGGCGTTGGCGCCCACCGCCTCGAAGACGTCGAGCACCGTCAAATCGCGGCCCTGGTAATGGCCGGGCATGATGGTTCCTCCGTACATGATGACGCCCGGGATATTCAGGCGCAGCAACGCCATGGCCGCCGCGGGAATGGTTTTGTCGCAGGCGACCAGCGCCACGACGCCATCAAACATGTGACCTCGTGCGACCAACTCGATGGAGTCGGCGATCAGATCGCGGCTCACCAGCGACGCCTTCATGCCTTCTGTTCCCATGGTGACGCCGTCGCTGATGGCGATGGTGTTGTATTCCATGGGAGTACCACCGGCGGCGCGGATGCCCGCCTTGACGTGTCCGGCCAGCTCGCGCAAATTGTAGTTGCACGGCATGGTTTCAATCCAAGTGTTGGCGACGCCGATGATGGGCTTCTTGAGGTCCTCATCGGTAAAGCCGATGGCCTTCAACATGGCGCGCGCGGGCGCGCGGTCGCGCCCCTGGGTGATGGTATAGCTATTGAGTTTCATGGGGTGAACTTCTATGGTAGCGAAACTCGTGTCACGTAACTATGCAAGCGATGCATGCAAGCGATGACGCGCGTTACCATGGAAATTCGTCCACGTAAGCGATGGCACAGACGGCGTCCGATAGTCTCGATAAACTCGCGCGCGGCGAGCAGCTCAAGCGCGAGGGCGTCATCATCCGCACCTGGGACCTGCGCAAAACCTTTGTCATGGGTGATCAGGAAATCAACGCTGTTTCCGGTATCAGCATCGAAATCAAAAGAGGAGAATATGTCGCGATCATGGGGCCCTCGGGTTCCGGCAAGTCCACGCTCATGAACCTGATCGGCTGCCTGGATTCACTGACATCCGGTCTGTACTACTTGAACGGCACGCTGGTCAGCCAAATGAATGACGAGCAACTGGCGCGCACCCGCAACCGGGAAATCGGTTTCGTGTTTCAGACCTTCAATCTGCTGGCCCGCTCAACCGCGCTGAGTAACGTTGAGTTGCCCTTGGTTTACGCGGGTATGGGCCGTAAGGAGCGCGCGGAACGGGCCAAGGCGGCGCTGGAAGCGGTGGACTTAGTGCCGCGCATGAATCACAAGCCCAACGAACTTTCTGGCGGCCAGCGCCAGCGTGTCGCCATTGCTCGCGCGCTGGTGAACAATCCTTCGCTGTTGCTCGCCGACGAGCCCACGGGCGCGCTCGATACCACTACCGGCAACGAGATCATGGCGCTTTTTGAACGGCTCCATCATGCGGGCAATACCGTATTGCTGGTCACGCACGAAAACGACATCGCGCAACATGCGCATCGCATCATTCACATTCGCGACGGCCAGGTAGAGCGCGATGAAACGCAATAATATTTTCGAAGACACGTGTAACGAACCCAAGCCATCCGCGTCCGCAATGACGAGCGCGGAGACACGGGGCTATATGTGAGGCACGAGATGTTGGCAAACGGATAAGGTTCTTCCCCTATAATTCCCTTACCGCGAAATGACGATCCTTCAGGTATCATGCGCCGCCTACTCGAAACCGCCGCTCTCATCGCATTCGCCACGCAGGCGATGGCCCAGGCGCGGCCGCCCCTGCCATCAACCGCACAGGCGCAGCAATATGAGGCAGTCCTGCGCGCCAATCCAAACGACAGCGCGGCTAGGCGGGCGCTGCTCGACTATTACTTCCGCAGTTCCGTGCTTGATCCAGCAGCAACCATCGCAGCCCGGCGCCGTCACATTCTATGGTTGATCCAGAACGCGCCGGCCAGTGAATTGGCGGGTCTTCCGGCGGCGACCATCGACGCGGCCGGCCATCGGCTGGCCGATCCGCAAGGATTCAAACTCGCCTCCGATGCGTGGCGGGCGCAGGCCGCGCGGACAGACATCAGCGCCATGGCCCTCGCCAACGCCGCGCGCTTCTTCAAGCTCTCCGATCAAGAATTCACCATAAGTCTTCTGGACCGCGCCCACACCCTGGAGCCCGCCAACAAGGAAATCAGCGCGCGTCTCGGTGACGAATACGCGTTGGCGATTCTGGGTGTAACGATGGTGAATGGCAATGGCTTCCCATTGGCAGCGGACCCGCGGCTGATGCAATCCCCTGCCGCCCAGCGGGCACGCCAGGCGTTGACCATTTCAGCGGATCCTTACGCACTGGCGAAAGCCGGTTACATGCTTTCGTGGCAGGGGATGATTCTCTACGCCCAGAGGTTGATCGCGTTCGACCCCCGGCCCGTGGCGGAAGCCAGTTTGTTGCGGGCAGTCAGTCTGGCGCCGAATGATCGGGAAATCGCTTCCCTGATGGCGGCGTTTCGCGAGATTCAACGTCAATAGAGCGCGGCCCGCCGCCGGGCTTACTGTGTGATCCCGGCCTTCTTGAAGTCGCCCGCCTTGAAATACGAGACGGCTGCCGGGTCCAGGTATTTCTTGACCGTCGCATTCAGTTGCGCCGCCGTAAGAGCGGAGACATTCTGTTCCAGCTCGGCTTCCCGCGACATGTTCCAGCCGAATTGGGCATTGAGCGCCAGCACACGGACCAGACCCGCATCCTGCGAACGGCCGAGTGCGCGCTGTTCCAGGTAACTCTTCTTGGCTGCCGCGATTTCCTCATCCGTGAAGCCGTCCTTGAGCAGTTTCGCCAACTCGTCCTTGAACGCCGCTTCGACTTTCAAGATGTTCTGCGGCATGCACGTGGCTTGCACCATGAACTGCGCGAAGTTGGAGCGGGCCGAGGCGATGAACGCGCTGCCCACGCCGTAACTGAAACCTTCTTTTTCGCGGATGCGGCGCCACAGGCGGCTCTTCAAATCTCCGCCGAACATCTGGTTGGCGAACATCATCGCCGGGTAATCCGGATGGTCCTGATTCATTTCGGTGACAAAGCCGGCCATGAAGACCGCGTTGGCCTTGTCGGGCGTCTCAATCATTTGATTGGCGGCTTCCACTTTGTCGCGCGTTCGTAGGACCAGTTGATACGGCGCCGGGCTCTTCCACGTGCCCAACTCTTCCTCCACCACTTTGCGGATCTCGGCGGGATCGAAATCACCCACCACCACCAGTTCGGCGTTGGAAGCGCCGAAGAAGTCCGCGTAGAACTTCTTGACCTCCGCCAGTGTCAGTTTCGTTGTATTTGCAATGTCTTCTTCGGGAGTGGTGACCGAACGCGGATCGCCCGCCGGATAGCGGATCAGGTGCCGGCGCAGCGCCAGCGGGGCCAGCGCCCCAGGCTCCTTGCGGCTGCTCTCGGCGCGAGCGAGCGAAGCCTGCCGGAGCTGCTCGAATTCGGATTCGACGAAGGCGGGTTGCCGCAACACCTCCGCGGCGAGCCGCAGGGCGGGAATCAAGCTGGCGCGGATCGTGCCCAGGTTCAGGCTCGCGTCGTTGTCGCCGGCGCTCGCGCCCATTTGGACCTTCAGCTTGTCCAATTCATCTTGCAGTTGCTGCCGCGTATGCTTTTGCGTGCCGCGCATCAACAACGCTCCGGCGAACTGCGCGGCGGTTCCCTTGCCGAAAACGCTCTTTTCATCGCCGTAATGCCAGGACACCGTCGCGGTCACCGTTGCGCCCCGGTTCTTCTTGGGCAGCATCACCAGCTTCACGCCGTTCGCCAGGGTCACACGCTGCGTACGGGCTTCAATGTTCGCCGGAGTCGGATCGAAGGCTTCCCCCTGCTCCACCGCCGCGCGGCCGGAATAATTGGTGACCGTCGCGGTGATATCCGGCGCTTCGAGGCGCTTGGGATCCACGCGCTCCGGTGCCGTCTCCACCGGCACGAATTTGCCCACCGTCCGGTTGGAGGCCAATAAGTACGCTTTAGCCACGCGGGCGACGTCTTCAGGGGTAACTTTCTCGGTGCGGTCGCGATCCAGGAACATCAGCCGCCAATCGCCCATGGACGCCCATTCGCTCATCAACAAAGCCACGCGCTGCGGATTGTTGATCAGCATCTCGAAATCCTTCTTGCGGCGCGTCACGATGCGGTCCACTTCCTCTTTGGAGGGCGGTTCTTTCGCCACGTTGTTCAGAACGGCATCCATCGTCTTCCGGACGTCATCGAGAGAACCGTCCTTGCGCACGTCGGCCGCGAAGAGCAGGTAGCCGGCATCGTGAAGTTGATTATTTTCGCCCCGGATGGAAACCGCTTTCTTACTTTCCACAAGCGCTTTGTAAAGCCGGCCGGCGGGCGCTTCCGCCAGCAGCGAACTCAGCACGTCGACGACGGCGGAATCCGGATGACCGCCCGCGGGTACGTGATAGGCGAACATCAGCAACTGGTTATCGCCCACGCGCTGGAGTGTAACTTCGCGCTCGCCGTCCTGCACGGGTTCTTCGGTATAAGTCGGCATCAGTTTGCGGGCCGGCCGCGGAATCGCGCCGAACGTCTCTTTGATCCAGCCGAGGATCTTGGCTTCCTCAAACTTTCCCGCCACCACCAGCACGGCGTTATCGGGCTGATAGTAGTTGCGGTAGAAGGCCTGCAGGCGCTCGATGGGTACCTTTTCGATGTCTGAACGCGCGCCGATGGTGGTGCGTCCGTAGTTGTGCCACAGGTAGGCGGCCGCGATCACGCGTTCTTCCAGCACACGTCCGGGCTGATTTTCGCCGCGCTCAAACTCATTGCGGACTACCGTCATTTCCGTGTCCAGCTCCGAACGCGCGACACGGGAGTTCACCATGCGGTCGGATTCCATATCCAAGGCCCAGCGCAGGTTTTCATCGCTCGCGGTTACGGTCTCGAAATAGTTGGTGCGGTCATACGAGGTGGTCCCGTTGAACTGCGCGCCATGGTCGGAGAGCTCCTGCATGATGCCGCTGCGCTTGGCCGTGCCCTTGAATAGCATGTGCTCCAGCAGGTGGGCCATGCCGCTTTCGCCGTAACCCTCGTGCCGCGAGCCGACGAAATAGGTGACGTTTACCGTGATCTTCGGACTGGAGCCATCGGGGAACAAGAGGACCTTGAGACCGTTGTCGAGCCGGTATTCGGTGATCCCCTCAACGGAAGTAACCTTGGTTTGAGCCAGGCCCGCGGGAGCGACACCAACGAAGGCGATGCCCAGGCCTGCCCACAGAAACAGAGCGGATGTCAGCGTTTTCATCGTTCCTAGACTATCAGACGGCGCGGGAGGGAAAACGGTCGCGGACTCTTGCTAGGGTATATTTTTTAACGGCCGGAAAGTGAAGTGTCTAATTTCAGCGGGAGGGTTTCAGCTCTATGGGCACCATTGCCTCCAATAGTTCTTTACCAGTGGCCCGTGCTTTTTGGATGCGTCCGAAGTATCTGCTGTTTGGGTTCATCGGATTGATGTTCGCCTACGTACTGGTGACCAGCGAAAGCTTTCTCATCGATGCGAACCACCCGGAGTGGAAGCACATCGAGTCCTTCAAATGGTGGCTGTTGCCGCATGGCCTGGCGGCCGCCTGCGCCATGATCCTGGGGCCCATGCAGTTCTCTGACCGCTTGCGGCTGCGTTACGCTAAGCTCCACCGCGTCGTTGGGCGGATCTATATCGCGGGGACGTTTGTCGGCGCGCCGCTAGGTGTTTACATCCAGTATTTGGACGAGCAAACCGGTTTCTCGCGCAGCTTCACAATTGAAACCGCGCTTCAGGCCAGCTTATGGATGCTCACCACCGGTATTGCCCTGGCCTTCATTTTGAACGGTAAGGTGCAGCAGCACCGCCAATGGATGACGCGCAGCTTCGGCACGGGTCCGCTGATTTTTCTGGAGGCGCGTGTGATCTTCGGCCTCACTGGCGTACAAAGCCCCGCCGCCATTGAGACCGTGGTATGGATTTGCACGGCGTCCTCGATCTTTGTCGCTGATGTCGTTTTGCAGGTACAAGAACTTCTTCGCAATCGGCCGCAGACCGCGAAAGCACGCGCCTCCTGAGACCGGGCGCTCGTGGTTGTGGGGTAAACCCGTGCCTATAGTAGATTGAGACCATGGCCAAGGCCCGCCGCACGGTGTCCACTGAACGGCCGCCACAAAATCCCGAGTTAATTGACAGGGCGCAGCCTGTTCAACGCCACAAGCTCTTTGATTTGGCGGTTGCGCTTGGCCTGCTCGTATCCATCTTGATCGTCTACGCGCAAGTGGGCGGCTTCGATTTCATCAATTACGACGACGACCAGTACGTGTATGAAAATCCGCACGTCCAGACTGGTCTGACTCCCGGCAATTTCAAGTGGGCCTGGACCGCCGTCGTTTCCGCCAACTGGATGCCGGTCACATTGCTCTCGCATTTGCTGGACGGGCAATGGTTCGGGTTGAACGGCGGCGGCCACCACCTGATGAACGTCTTCTGGCACGTACTGTCGTCATTGCTGCTGTATGCGGCGCTGCGCCGCGCAACGGGCGCGCCAGGGCTGAGCGCGTTCGCCGCATTCCTATTTGCGCTTCATCCCTTGCACGTGCAATCCGTGGCCTGGGTTTCCGAACGCAAGGATGTTCTCAGCGCCTTCTTCTGGTTTCTGGCCCTGTACGCCTACGTTCGTTACGCGGAACGGCCGCGCCTCGGATGGTACCTGGTGATGACGGCGGCGTTCGCGGTTGGTCTTATGGCCAAGCCGATGCTCGTCACGTTTCCGTTTACACTCCTGCTGCTCGATATATGGCCGCTGCGGCGTGCTCGGGCGTTGGGGTTAACGAAGATCATTCTGGAAAAGCTGCCGCTGTTTGCCTTGTCAGGCGCCGCGTCCGTGGTGACGTATTTGGTTCAACAATCCAGCGGAGCGGTGGCGGCCATTCCGTTCGCGGAGCGGGCCAAGAACGCGTTCCTTTCTTATCTCATCTACATTCAGCAGACGATCTGGCCGAGCGGGCTCGCCTTCTTTTATCAGCAGCCTCCCGCGATTCCGGTCTGGCAGGCCGCGTTGGCTTTCGCCGTCATTCTCGCGGCGTCGGTGTTCGCGATCCGCGCGTGGCGCGTTCGTCCGTATTTGACAGTGGGCTGGCTGTGGTATTTGGGAACACTGGTCCCCGTTATCGGATTCGTGCAGGTGGGCGGGCAGGCGCACGCGGACCGCTATATGTACATCCCAATGATTGGTTTGTCCGTCATGCTGACGTGGGGCGCGGCGGATGTAGCCAAGCAATGGCCGCAAGCGAAGACAACACTGGCGGCGGCCGGCGCGATCTCCTGCGCCGTGTGCCTGGTACTGGCGTGGACGGAAGCCTCGTATTGGAAGGACAACCAGACGCTCTACACGCGCGCGATCCAGGTGACCCATTACAACTCCGTGGCGGAGAACAATCTCGGCATGCACTACATGGCCAAGCAGCGTCCCGCCGACGCGCTCCCGCACTTTGAGGCCGCCGTGCGGGTGAGCCCCGATTTCGCGGACGCGCACGGCAACCGCGGATTTGCTCTCGCGCAGATTCCCGCGCGCGCTTCCGAAGCCGGCAGGGCGTATGAGACCGCTTTGCGCCTGGCGCCAAACAATGCCGAAGCCCATAACGGACTCGGTGGCGTCCTGATGCGGAGCGGCGACTGCGCCGGCGCGATTCCGCATTTTGCCGCGGCGCTCAAGGCGAAACCGGAGGATGCGTTGGCGAACTACAACCTTGGCGGTTGTCAGATGACCGGCGGGAATTATGCGGCGGCCGTCCCCTATTTTGAAGCCGCCATCCGCGGCCGCCCCGGCTTCGCGGAAGCCCAGGCCAGCCTGGCGAGTTCTCTTTCCAGGATTCCCGGCCGTGTTCCCGATGCCATCAAAGCATACGAGGCTGTGTTGCAGCTCAACGCGAGCGAGGGTCTGGTCCGGCGGGTCCACGCCAGGTTAGGCACGTTGCTCGCCGAGGAGGGCCGGACGAAGGAAGGCATCACCCACCTGGAGATGGCGCAACGCCCGCAGCCCGATCCCGGCATTGCGAAAGTGCTCGACCGGCTACGAACGCAACCGTCGAAATAGTGCCTCGCCGTCCGCTGTTCGGGAGCACGTTAAAATCACATCATGCCCGCTCGGACCGTCTACACGCTGCTGGAGGAAACCGCCGCCGCTCATGGCGATAAGCCGGCCCTGCGGCAGCCCGTTGGCGGCGGAAAATACAAAACCTACAACTGGTCGGAAACACGCGACCTGGTTCGCTGGACCGCGCTGGGTCTTCGCTCGCTTGGCGTCAAGGTAGGAGACATCATTGCGTTGCAATCGGAGACGCGCGCGGAATTTTACTTCGCCGACATGGGCGTGATGACTGCCGGAGCCGTCTCCGCCGCCCTCTACACCAGCCTCCCGTTTGCTGAACAAGCCGAGGCCGTGCGCACCTGTGAGGCGCGCGTCATCTTAGTGGAAAACGCCAAGGCCATGCACGGGTTGCGGGCCGTGCTCGGAGACGCACAAGAGTATCAATGGATCGTGCTGACCGGCGCGGCTGAAGGCTTTCCCACGTTGGCCGATCTGATCGAGAAAGGCCGCCAGGCGCTGGCTACCGATCCCGCCGCTTTCGACCGCCTGCTGGACAGTTACGACGCCACAGCGCTCGCGGTCCTGTACATGACGTCCGGCGCAACCGGCGCGCCCAAGATGGGCCTGGTCACGCACCACTCACTGGTTGCGAATATCGACATGACGCCGGCGGTCCTGCCGCTCAAGTGTGACGATTCGACGGTCGCGTTTCTCCCTTCGGCGCACATCGCGCAGCGCGTGGTGGCGCAACTGATGCCCACGCTCACGGGTTCCTGCGTGTGGTTCTCCGAAGGTCTATCGAAACTTCCGCACGAACTACGCTCCGCCCGCCCGACGTTCTTTCTATCGCCGCCGCGTGTTTGGGAGCGCATGTATTCGAGCATCATCGCCGAAATCAAGAAACGCCCGGCGCACATGCGCAAACTGTTCTACCTGGCCTTGGGAATGGGCGCGCGCGCCGCTTCACTGCGGCGGGAGGGCAAGCGCGTGCCCTTTTGGATACGCTCTGCGCTGAAACTCTTCGACCGCGTAATCTTCGCCAAGATTCGGGAACGTTTGGGTGGCCGTCTGCGCTTTCCGATATCCGGCGCCGCGCCTTTGAGCAAGGAACTCGCGGAATTCTACGAGGCGATAGGAATGCCGCTGCTCGAAGGTTATGGCCTGACTGAGGGTGGCGTGATTTCCGTGAATCCGTTCCACCGCGTGAAGCCCGGCAGCATCGGCACTCTGTTGCCCGGTATCGAGACCCGAATTGATGAAGACGGCGAGTTGTTGGTGCGCAGCCCCGCCAATTTCGAAGGCTACTTCAAAGATCCGGAAGCCACGGCCGCTGTGCTACGAGACGGATGGTTGGCTACCGGTGACATCGCCACCCGCGACGACGAAGGCTACTACTACATCACCGGACGCAAGAAGGAGCTGATCGTCGCTTCCAACGGCAAGAAGATTTACCCCGCGCGGATCGAAGGTCTGTTCAAGCAGGAGCCGCTGATCAGCCACGTGCTTCTGATCGGCGACAAGCTACCCTACGTGACGGCTCTCATTACCGTGACCGGCGATCCCGCCGCTGCCGCTCCGGTTGTTGCGCAGACGGTGAAGAATGTAAACCGCCAGCTCCCTCAGTTCGAGCAGATCCGCAAATTCAAAATCTTGGACCGTGACTTTACGATTGAGCACGGCGAACTGACGCCCACAATGAAACTCCGCCGCAGCCGGGCTCTGGAAAATCACCGCGCGCTGGTGAATGAGCTGTACGCGGGGAGAGAATTCGAGTAAAGCGGTTACCGGCCCGTCTTCGCGGCGGCTTTCTTCTCATCCACCCGGAAGCCGTTAAGAATGCCGACCATGCCGTAGTTGCCTTCGTGGCAGGCGTACTCGTAGATGGGGCCGTCGGTCTTGTTCATGGCGACTTCGACGGTCCAGGGTTTACTGAATACGGTCGGATCTTCGACAGTCGCTTTATAAAGAAGCGTGTCGGGGGCCGTGCGCGTGAAGCGTTCCACGATGCGAAGATTTTCATCGGTCATGGCGTCCAGGACCACGCCGAAGCGGCTGCGCGGCCCCACGCGGAAATTGGTGGACTCCACCACCAGCGTGTCGCCTTCCCAACGCCCGCGCGGATCGCCAGTCCATTGCCGGACACTGTTCGGTAAATGAGGGCGCCCATCCAGGGGAATTGAGCGGGCGATGTTCCCCATCTCCGTGAGAATCGAAATCGAGGTCGCGGTCTGCACGATCTGGTAGTTGTCGTTGTAATTACCGGGCAGCATCGGCGGACCCACTTGCGAAAACAGCAGGCAGCGGTCGGGCAGAGGCCGGTCTTCCGGTCCGTCGCCCGGGTGCAGCGCGAATTCAGCCTGAATCTTGTCCCATTTCACTTTCGCCTGGGGCGTCAAAGGAGGAACCCGGCCGTCGGGCGGATCGCTGATCAGCGACGTGCGCTGCAACTTGGATACCTTCGTTCCGCGATCGAACCAGGCTTCGTTGTAGGCGCGCGCGGCGTCGGTTTGGTTGCCTCCGTCGCGGCGGTCGCGATTGACTTCGTTCAACCGGTTGCGCTCGAAGGACGCGGCTTCTTCCGCCGTGAAGAATGCCTTAGTGCCCAGCGCCACCGGCCTTTCGAACGGCGTCAGACTCGCATTGTTCCAGAAGCCTTGTAAATCCGGATGCCCGTCCGCCGCGCGCGGGATCTTCGGAGTCTGCCCTAACGCCACAACACTAAAAACAAGAACCGGCCAATAGTTCATCGCTCGTCCGCCCTTCACGGCGATACTATCCTTCCGTTCCTTCCGCTGTCAACCGCTGGAGTCCGGACCCGCGGCACGCATCTTCGCTGCGATCCATGGAGCAAGCGCCAACAGAACCATCCCGAACGAAAGATACCCTCCGCGCGAGAGATCGTAATCGGCGAGCAGCTGATCCCAGGAGCGTCCCAGTGCCCGTCCCAAAGAGAACTCGAAAACCAGTGTCAACACCAGCCACAGCGCACCGATCCACAAAGTCGCGCGGACCGACGTTGGCCGGATCCAGCGAATGAAAACCAGCGCCGTGGCCAACACCAGCGCGGAGCCGATGACCACGCCAATCTGCCGCGACCACAGATCGCCCACCGTGGGCACCAGGAAAAGATTTCGCAGCACCCCATGCACGGTTTCCACCGCAATCAGTGCCAGCCACGCGAGCAGCGCTCTTCCCACCATCACCGTCATTTTAATGGTGTAAACTGAAGGTGTTTAGTGGAGGTGGGTCTTCTCGAGTAGCCTGCTCCCTAGTACGGGCCGCTGGTTCCCGATGCCTGATGCGTTCCGCCGTAGCGCGGAAAAGGGATTTCGCGGCTTTGTTGACCTGGTTGTTTCCCCGCTTTTCTCCCTGATTTTTCCCGACGATTGCCGCCTCTGCGGCGAGGCTCTGCGTGAAGTTTCGCGCGTCCCGGTCTGCGCCAAGTGCCTGCGCGAGCCGCAGCCTCTGGTGGCCGAATACTTCTGCGTGGCCTGCCGGACGCCCTTTGTAAACGCATTTCCCCTGGACGAAAGCGGGCGCTGCACACTGTGCCGCCTGGGACTCACTGGCTTCGACGCAGTTTATTCGTATGGTTCCTACGAAGGTTCCCTGCGCAAGCTGATTCATCTGTTCAAGTTCGAAAAGATTCATACTCTGGCCGCGCCGCTCGGCAAGTTCCTGGCGCAGGCGCTGCCCAGGGAACAGCAATTTGACGCCATCGTTCCCATGCCGCTGCACTGGACGCGGCGTTGGGAGCGCGGTTTTAATCAATCCGAATTGCTGGCGCGCGAAATTGGCCGCCGGTGGAACGTCCCGGTGAAGAAAGCCGTCCGCCGTGTGAAGCCGACGGCGCCGCAGGCCGGGCTGACCAACGCCAAGCGGCGGGCTAACGTAAGCGGAGCGTTCCGGCCGCGCAGAGGTCTTCAACTCAATGGCAAGCGCGTGCTGCTGGTCGACGACGTCATGACGACGGGCGCGACCGCGGCTGCCTGCGCACGCGCACTCAAACGCGCCGGGGCCTCGCATGTGGCGCTGCTCGCGGTAGCGCGCACCGACCGGCGCGCGGCATTAACAGGTTTCGAAATGGCTTCGGCCGTCCACGTAGGGAGTAACACGTGATTGCTACCTCTCATCACCAGGAACGCTTGCATCGACCCGTCCTTGTTTTGAACTCGAGCTACGAACCGATTAACGTCTGCGCGGCGCGGCGCGCCTTGGTGCTGGTGCTGAAGGGAGTCGCGTCGGCGGAAGAGCACGCCCACGGGCACGTGCATTCGGCGCGGCAGGCGGTGCCGGTTCCCAGCGTGATCCGGTTGCTCGAATACCGGCGCATTCCCATGCAGGCGCGGTCGCTTTCGCGCAAGAACATCATGATGCGCGACCGTTACACGTGCCAGTATTGCCATTGCACGTTCAGCACGAATGAGTTGACGCTGGATCACGTGATCCCCCGCTCACGCGCGGGCGAAACCACGTGGGAAAATCTGGTGGCCTGCTGCCACCCCTGCAATAACAGGAAGGGCAACCGCACCCCCGACGAAGCTGGGATGCGTCTGGCCAAAGCCCCTCGGCCTTTCAGCCTGCACACCAGCCGTCACCTGATGCGTCTACTCGGCAAGAGCGACGACCAGTGGCGCAAGTATTTGTTTTATTAGTTCGCAGGTTTACGGAACACCAGCACGCGGGAAGGGTAGAAGCCCTGGCGCACGAACTGGTTTCTTTCCACGCGTAGCCCTGCCTCGGCCACCATGTCGGGGACCGAGCTTTCCACTTGGCGGCCCCAGAAGGCGGGCACCAGACTGCCGGCGACCGCATAGGCGCGGTTGAAAAATTCCACGTTCTGCCCGATCAGCACCAGAGAGAACGTTGCGCCGGGGCGCAGCACTCTGTGAATCTCACGAAGCGTCCGCCGGATGTCATCCTCGCACAGCAGTTCGAACAAATAGCAACACATCACGGCGTGAAAGCTTGCGTCGGGAAAGGGCATCTGGCGCGCGTCGACCGCTCCACAGTGCGCGGCCGCCGCGGGAAACTTGCGGCGGGCGTGTAATTGGGTGCGTGCGGCCATGTTGGGGGAGAGATCCAAGCCAAATGTGGTTCCGCTGGGATTTGCTTGCACCAGGCGGCGGAACATTTCTCCCGAGCCCGTCGCGATTTCCAGCACGCGCATCCCATCTTTTATCCCGGAGTGCCGCAGAGCGACGGCGTGCGCCTTGGAATGAAAAAAATACGTACTGGCTGGATATACGGCGGCAACTGTGTCGTAAACCCGCCGCGTGCGCTCCGCAATGGTAAAGGGTAGTGCACCGTTGCGCGGCAGGCGCAAACTGAAATTCAACTCAGCCAAGGTGATTCTCTCCTTATTCCCGATACCGGATCGCGTTCCTGCTATCTTACGCCGTGGCGTTGACGCCGTGCAAGGTTCTTTCGCAACACGCTCTTCCGCGGAAGACTCTAGCGCGCCGCGCCGCCCACAAACGCATCCGTGGACGGTTTCGTGGTTTGGGGAGCGCTGCTGGCCTGCTCCGGCATCTCGATCCCCGTGCTGGTGCCCTCGCCCGGCTTACTATCCACCCACATCTTGTAATCGTCTCCGTAAAGCACTTTCAGGCGTTCATTGACGTTGCTCACGCCGATACCCAACTCGAATAACCGGGCCAGCTTGGCTTCCGGAATGCCTACCCCATCGTCTTCCACCAGAATCTGCAGGCGGCCCTCGTGCAAGCGGCTACGGACGCGTATAGTGCCGCCATCCACCTTGCTCGAAAGGCCGTGGCGGATGCTGTTTTCGACCAGCGGCTGCAGAAGCATGCTGGGCACCAGAAGGTCGATCGTGGCCGGATCGATTTCACGCTCAAAGCGGAGCTTGTCGCCGAAGCGAGTCATCTCAATAGCCAGATAGTCGTCGATAAACGAAAGCTCTTCACGCAGAGGCGTGAGGTTTTCCTGGCGGCGCAGCAGGCGGCGCAAAATATTGGACAGTTTGTACACTACCTGGCGGGCCTGCTCGGGATTCAGGCGAATCAGGGAAGCCACGGAATTCAAGGTGTTAAATAAGAAATGAGGATTGATCTGGCGGCTCAGCGCAGCCAAGCGGGCTTCGTTCAGGCTTAGCTGCTGCAACTCCAGTTTCATTTCATAGCGCTTGCTGTTCCAGATCTTGAGCGGCAGCATCACCGAAAGGAGCGTCGTCGCGTATACCGCGGCCACCAGCCAGGCCCCCTCATCGCCCCACTTCTCCTGCAGAGCGAACACCCCTCTATTGGGGAAGAAACGGGCCAGCGTGGAGCGCAGAAATTCGGCCAGCAGGATAACCAGCACGCAGACCAGGCTGAAGGCGGCCGGACGCAGGTCGCGCTTGCGCAGCAGACGGAAGAGCGCCTGATCGGGGAAGGTGAGCGTCCATACCATTTCCCGGTCCGGCGCCAGATCGCGCAGGAGTCCGCCCAAGACGCCGGCGGCGGCAAGCAGCGTCATGGACATCAGCTCGCCGTGAAACATCGCGGGGATGGAAATCAGGACGCCGGCCAGCAAGCCGGTGACGTAGCCGCCCAGCATCCCCATCACCAGGCTTCCTTCCAGACCCAGGTCCACGGCTTGGTAGGCGTCCCGTGTAACGACGCGCGCGGCGACGCCCAGGCCGAAGATTACGGCGCTCACCAGCGCCATTTGCACGCGCTGCATGAGCGTGCGTTCCTCGCGCGTCAGCATCTGCGTGAAGGGGGCGCTGCGGGTCAGGATGCTCGCCAGGGAAGCCGCTACCGCCAACTTCACCATCAAAATCACTAGATGCTGTTCGAGCATGCGCTGTGAAGAACTCTGCCCGATCATTATAATGGGTAATTCACTCCATCCCGTGTCTTCCACTTTTGAGTTGCGTAAGATTGCAGAGGCCGATTTTCCCAGCCGCTTCGGGCACTTCCGCATTTTGGGCTTCCGCGGGACGGACGGCGCTGAGAGCGAAGAGGCGGTGGTCCTCAAAATGGGTGACATTTCCACGCCGGAACCCGTCCTCGTGCGGATTCACTCGCAGTGCCTGACCGGTGATGTTTTCCATAGCCTGCGCTGCGATTGCCGGGCGCAATTGGAACTGGCCCTGGAGAGTATCGCCCGCGAAGGCCGTGGACTGCTGGTGTATGAACAGCAGGAAGGCCGGGGCATCGGCCTCCTCAACAAGCTGCGGGCGTATGAACTGCAGGATCAGGGTGCGGATACGGTTGAGGCCAATGAGCAATTGGGCTTCGAAGCCGATCTGCGCGGCTACCTGCTCCCAGCGGCCATCCTGAATTTCCTCCAGGTGGCGGCAGTCCGGCTGATGTCCAACAATCCAGCGAAGATCCAGGCGCTGGAAAAGGCCGGGGTCCGGGTGGCGGAGCGCGTGCCGTGTCTGGTGGATCCCATTGGCTCCACCGAAAACTACCTGCGGACGAAGCGGGATAAGATGGGGCACCTGTTGGACGCGCCTTAGAACCGGGCGGACCCTGAACCCGAAGCTCCCGGCGGCCCTCTGCTATCATGAAAGGCGAAGGAGGGCCTGGATGGGACCAATTGGCGTCCAAGAGATGGTTGTTATTTTTCTAGTTGCCCTCGTTCTGTTTGGACCCCGGAAGCTGCCCGAGCTGGCCAAGAACATTGGCAAGGCAGTGACCGAATTCCGCCGCGCGCAGAGCGAGCTGAAAGATACGTTCCAGCGCGAGATGCAGACCATCGAACGCGAAAATCAAGCGCTGAAGGATGTGACGCGGCAGACCGCCGCCGAGCTTGCCAGCGCATCGGAAATTGACCTGGGGAGCCCGTTTGACGGTTCCCATCCGGCCAGTATTCCGGGCGGCAGTAGCCATTACGGCACGGAATCGGATTCCGGCCAACCCGCAGTAAGCGCTTCCGCAGTGCTGGGCGCTGAATCACATGCTGAACCGTACAACGGATCCTACAGGCCAGCGGAGGCTGCGGCGGAAGTCCCGCGAGCCGAAGTGAATCCGTTGCCGGAATTCGTGCAGGCCGGAGGGCCGGCAGGCTCCAAGGCTGGCGCGGAATTTCCCAGCATTTAATTAGGCATCAACCATTTAGAAAAGGGAAGCGCGCGCGGCGGCGATGCCGCCGGCGTTTCAACATATGGATACACCGAACGGCGGAGGCTCCTCTCCGGAAGAACGCTCGCTCGTGCCGGCCGGCGCGGGCGGGTACACTCCTCCCCCGCCTGTTGCCGACGACGACGACGAGGACGAAGACAATGGCAGCATGTTACGCATGTCATTTGTCGAACACCTCGATGAACTGCGCTTGCGGATTGTTCGCGCGCTGCAGGGCCTCGGGGTAGCGTTCCTCCTCTGCGTTGTCTTTTGCTATCAGCTTTGGGATTTCGTACGGGCACCAGCGGTGGACGCGCTGACCAAGATCGGCGTGAAGCCGCCCAATCTGGTGATCAATGAACCGATGGAAGGGTTTTCCATCATCTGGGTAAAAGTGCCGCTGGTGTTCGCGTTGTTTCTGGCGTCGCCTTGGGTGGTGTATCAGGTGTGGGCGTTTATCTCACCCGGACTCTATAAGCATGAAAAGAAACTGGCCGCTCCGTTCATTCTGAGTACTGCCGGACTGTTTATCCTGGGCGGGGCGTTCGCGTATTTCGTGGCCTTCCGCTATGGCCTGGCGTTCCTGCTGGGCATTGGCCTGTCGGGAGGCGTGACGCCTCTGGTAACCATCACGCACTACTTTGACTTGTTTGTGAACGTGATGTTGGGGGTCTCACTGGTGTTTGAGCTGCCCGTCGCGATCTTCTTCATGACGCTGCTGCACATGGCCTCGCCGCGGTTTCTGCTGCGGCACTCACGCTACGCCATTCTGGTAATCGTAGTATTGGCGGCCATCATCACACCGACGCCGGATTTCTTCAACCTGATGTTGTTCGCCGCGCCGATGTGCCTCTTGTACTTCGTAGGCGTTTTTGCCAGCTTTCTACTGGTGATGAAGCGCGAAGGCAAGAAGTTCCCGTGGATCACGGTGCTGCTGGTGCTCCTGTTGGTGATTTCCGTATTCGCCGGACTTGCCTTCTGGGGACTGACGAAGCTCCACTATCATCCCGTCGGCCACTGGCCGTTCTTCGTTAAGTAATTGATAAACATAGTCATTAATCTAATGTCCCCATACGTATTTTTATACTGACTCTGCGTGGCGAGCGCAAGTTTGAAACCAACAAGGGCGAGCCGAATACAACCCAGGTCGGCTGGCATCGCGTGGAGCGTTCCTACGGCACGTTTGAGCGGGCCTTCACCTTGCCGGACACCGTAAGTCCGGAAGGCGTCAAAGCCGATTATAAGAACGGCGTGCTGACGGTGAGTCCGCCGAAGAAAGAAATCGCCAAGCCGCGTCAGATTAAGGTCCAAGTGGCCAGCTAAACCGGGTCTGAGATAATCTTAGAGGCGGATGCGACCAAAGTTGCCTCCGCCTCGTCTGTATTGGTGAAGGCATTTCCTATGAACAAAGTAAAGACCGTATTGCTGTTGGGGTTGCTGAGCGGACTCCTGTTGGTCGGGGGTGAGGCTATCGGCGGGACGAGAGGCCTGCAGATCGGCCTGATGATGGCCATCGGGATGAACTTCTTCAGCTACTTCTTCTCCGATAAGATCGTGCTGAAGTCGTACTCAGCGCAGGCGGTTACGCCGGAAGGGGCTCCGGATGCGTACAGACGGTTGGAGCCAATGGTACGCAGGCTCACGCAGAAGATGGAACTGCCCATGCCCAAGCTGTGGATCATCCCCGAGGCTTCCCCGAATGCCTTCGCAACCGGCCGCAATCCACAGCACGCTTCCGTCGCGGTGACGGAAGGAATTCTGCGCCTGATGACCGACCGGGAACTGGAGGGCGTGATCGCGCACGAACTGGGCCACGTGCTGCATCGTGACATTTTGATCAGCTCGATCGCGGCGACCATAGCCGCGGCGATCACCTACACCGCGCATATGGCATACTTTTTTGGCGGTTCGCGCGATGACGAAGACAATCGCGGGAGCGCGTGGACCGGTCTGTTCATGATGATTCTGGCGCCCATCGCCGCGATGTTGATCCAAATGGCGATTTCACGAAGCCGGGAGTACGATGCCGACGCAGTTGCGGCTAAATACACGGGCTCTCCGGACGGGCTGATTGGGGCTCTGCGCAAGTTGGAAATGGGCGTGGCGCGCGTGCCCATGAATGATGCATCGCCAGCCACGGCGCACATGTTCATCCTGAATCCGTTCCGGGGCGGCGGCATCGCCCGCTTGTTTTCCACACACCCGGCAACCGAAGAACGCATCGCGCGCCTGGAAGAGCTGCGCCACACCAGTGTCGTTATTCACTAAAGATCGTAAGCTGAATACTTGACGACAGTACGTGTAAACCGGAAAGCGGCCGAACGCGCCGCCAGTGGGCATCCCTGGATCTTTTCAAGCGACGTACTGGATCACGGCGATGCCGCGCCCGGCGATGCCGTGAAAGTGCTCGACCAGCGCGGGCAGTTCCTGGGCGTTGCGCACTACAGTTCCACTTCCCAGATCACCCTGCGCCTGCTCTCCCCCAAGCCCGAGCCGATCGACCGTAGTTTCTTCCTGAAACGTTTGCGCGCCGCTCTCCAGCATCGCGAGCGCGTGGTCGAGAACTCGGATGCCTACCGGCTGGTTTCCTCGGAAGCGGATCTGCTGCCGGGATTGATTATCGATCGTTATAGTCCGTACCTGGTGATGCAGACGCTCGACCAGGGCATGGACCGCGCGCGCGACGTGATCGCGGATTGCCTTGGGGAATTGCTCTCGCCCGCGGGAATTCTGCTGCGCAACGACGCCGCCGTCCGCAAACTGGAAAGCTTGCCCCAGGAAGTGGTGACGCACTCCGGCGAAATCCCCGAGCGCGTGCACATCACCATGAACGGTTTGCGGCTGGAAGCGGACCTCTTGCATGGCCAGAAGACCGGCGTATATCTGGATCAACGCGAAAACTACGTGGCCGCGGCACGCTGGGCGCGCGGGCGGGTGCTCGATTGCTTCACGTCCACGGGTGGCTTCGCGCTGCATGCGGCCCAAAAGGCGGAAAGCGTGGAAGCGATTGACTCCTCCGCCGGCGCGCTCGCCACCGCCGAAGCCAACGCGCGCGCGAACGAAATCGCGAATGTGAACTTTCGTCAGGCCGACGTGTTCGAATACCTGTCGGGAGCCGCGCCCTCCGGCCGCCGCTTTTCGCTGATCGTGCTGGATCCGCCCGCGTTCGCAAAATCGCGGCGCGCCGTCGAAGACGCGTCCCGCGGCTATAAAGAGATCAACTTGCGCGCACTCCGGCTGCTGGAACCCGGCGGGGTCCTGGTGAGTTGTTCGTGTTCGCACCACATGAGCGAAGCCGCGCTGCACGAAGTGATCGCGGAGGCGGCTTTGGATGCGGGCAAGACACTGCGCATAGTGGAGCGCCGAACGCAGGCCGCCGACCATCCCATCCTTCTCACCGTCCCGGAAACCCTTTATTTGAAGTGTCTTATCGCGGAAGTACTGTAACGCACTAAAACCCGCAAATCATTGCAAATACGCCATCATGTGCGCTATCTTGGAGCAAGTCCGAGCGCTGCCCACCTGCGGCCTCGATTCTTTGCACGTTCCCACATTGGAGGAAGATACCTGATGCGACTGACTCTGTTGTCCGCCGCTAGCAAACGCATAGCCTATCCGTTCATGCTGGTCTTGCTGGTGTTATTGAGCTGCTCACCCGTACTCGCGCAGGGCGGCGAAGCGGAGTTGAAGCTGCCGGACCTGAGCCAGGCGGTTTTCATGGGCACCATTACCGGTCCCACGCTCTTGATGATCGGCTTGGGCGTATGCCTGTTGGGCTTCCTGTTTGGCCTGGCCATGTATACGCACCTGAAAAACCTGCCGGTGCATCGATCGATGCTGGAAATTTCCGAGTTAATCTATGAAACCTGCAAGACGTACATGGTGACGCAGGGTAAGTTCCTGATCATCTTGGAAAGCTTTATCGGCGTGATCATCGCGTTCTATTTCGGTTACCTGCAGTCCATGGAAGCGATGCGAGTGATCATCATTCTGGCGTTCAGCTTATTGGGCATCGCCGGCAGCTATGGCGTGGCGTGGTTCGGGATCCGCGTCAACACCTTTGCCAACTCGCGCACGGCGTTCGCGAGCCTGCGCGGCAAGCCGTTCCCCTGCTACGCGATTCCGCTCAAGGCCGGCATGAGTATCGGCATGATGCTGATCAGCGTGGAACTCTTCATCATGCTGTGCATCCTGCTGTTCATCCCGGGAGAATACGCGGGCCCCTGTTTTATCGGTTTCGCGATCGGCGAGTCGCTGGGCGCGGCGGCGCTGCGCGTGGCGGGCGGCATTTTCACCAAGATCGCCGACATTGGCGCCGATCTAATGAAGATCGTGTTCAAGATTAAAGAAGACGACGTCCGCAACCCGGGCGTGATCGCGGATTGCACCGGCGACAACGCGGGCGATTCGGTGGGCCCCTCGGCGGATGGCTTTGAGACCTACGGTGTCACCGGCGTGGCTCTGATCACCTTTATCCTGCTGGCGGTCACCAACGACAAGACCAAAGTGGAGCTGCTGGTGTGGATTTTCGTCATGCGTGTCATGATGATTGTTGCCAGCGGCCTGTCCTACTTCCTCAATGAAGCCGTGGCCAAGGCCAAGTATCAGCACGTGGACAAGATGAATTACGAAGCGCCGCTGACCTCACTGGTGTGGCTGACCTCGTTCATCTCCATCGGCGCGACGTACGCGGTTTCCTACCTCATGATTCCTCAATTGGGCGGCGACAGTTCGATGTGGTGGAAACTCTCCAGCATCATCACCTGCGGCACGCTGGCCGGAGCGATCATCCCGGAATTGGTAAAGATCTTCACTTCCGTGGAATCCGCGCACGTCAAGGAAGTAGTCACATCGTCGCGTGAAGGCGGCGCTTCGCTCAACATTCTTTCCGGACTGGTCGCCGGCAATTTCAGCGCGTATTGGCTGGGGTTGACCATGATGGGCCTGATGGCCATCGCCTACGGCGTGAGTACCGGCGTGCCGGCAGGCATGTTCCTGGCCAATTCGGCGGCGGTGTTCGCCTTCGGTCTGGTGGCGTTCGGATTCCTGGGCATGGGTCCGGTGACGATCGCGGTGGACTCCTACGGCCCAGTCACCGATAACGCCCAGTCGGTTTATGAATTGAGCCAGATCGAGACCCTGCCCAATATCAAGGCCGAACTAAAGAAGGACTTCGGTTTTGACGTGGACTTCGACAAGGCCAAGCATCACCTGGAAGAAAACGACGGCGCGGGCAACACCTTCAAAGCCACCGCCAAGCCGGTGCTGATCGGTACCGCGGTGGTGGGGGCCACCACCATGATTTTTTCTATCATCGTGGCTTTGACCGACGGCTTGAAGCCGGAGTTAATGTCGAATCTCTCTATCCTGCACCCGCCGTTTCTGCTGGGGCTGATCACGGGCGGTTCGGTGATTTACTGGTTCACCGGCGCGTCGATTCAGGCCGTGACCACCGGCGCGTATCGCGCGGTGGAATTCATCAAAGCCAACATTAACCTCGAGAGCTCCAGCAAAGCCTCGGTGGCCGACTCCAAAAAAGTGGTGGAAATTTGCACCCAATACGCGCAGAAGGGAATGTTTAACATCTTCCTTGTCGTGTTCTTCTCCACGCTCTCTTTCGCGTTCTTCGAACCGTACTTCTTCATCGGCTACCTGATTTCCATCGCTCTGTTCGGTTTGTACCAGGCCATCTTCATGGCCAACGCCGGCGGAGCGTGGGACAACGCTAAGAAGATCGTGGAAGTGGAATTAAAAGCCAAGGGCACGCCGCTGCATGACGCCACGGTAGTGGGCGATACGGTGGGCGATCCGTTCAAGGATACGTCGTCCGTGGCGCTCAATCCCATCATCAAATTCACCACTCTGTTCGGATTGCTGGCTGTGGAACTGGCCGTCTCCATGTCCAAGGCGCAAGGCAATAATGTGACCACTGGATTGGCCGTGGGGTTCCTGCTGGTTTCCATGGTGTTCGTGTGGCGGTCGTTCTACGGAATGCGCATCGAAGGTTCTAAGAGTGAGGGTTCCAAGAGCTAGAGGCGGAGATCCGTCGTCCTATACTGGGGGCATGCGCGTCAAGCGTTATGCCCCCTTTCTCTTTTGTATGGCCCTTCTTGCCGCAATGCCGAATCTAAATGAATTGAACCGCATGATTTCCCGCTTTGCGCCGGCGGAGCTGAAGGTAGATACTTCCGGCCTTTCTTCAGGGGACCGGCAGGCACTCGGCAAGCTGATCGAGGCCGCGCGGGTCATCGACCAGATCTTTTTCGTCCAACGCTGGAGCGGGAATGCAACTTTGCGCGCGCAGCTTGTGAAAGACACGTCCGCGCTCGGCAACGCGCGGCTGCATTATTTTGATCTCAACAAGGGCCCCTGGTCGGATCTGGACGCGCACGAGGCGTTCTTGCCGGCCGTTCCCGCCAGGAAACTACCGGGAGTGAATTTCTACCCCGAAGACATGACCAAGGAAGAATTCGAAAGCTGGGCCAAAGGCCTGCCCGCGGCGCGGCAGGAGCAGGCGCGCGGGTTTTTTACCGTGATCCGGCGGGGTACCGATAGGAAGCTGACCATGGTCCCGTACAGCAAAGCATACGGCCAGGAACTGGAGCGCGCCGCCAAGTTGCTGGAGGAAGCGGCGGCGCTCACTCCGCATACGACCCTGAAAGATTTCCTGAAGTTGCGGGCGCAGGCGTTTCGTACGGACGACTACTACGCATCCGACGTAGCCTGGATGAAACTGGACGCGCCGATTGACGTAACGATCGGCCCCTACGAGACCTATAACGACGAGATTTTCGGCTACAAGGCGGCGTTCGAGGCCTACATCACTCTGCGCGACGACAAGGAAACGGCAAAGATGAAGAGCTTTGCCGACCACATCCAGGAAATCGAGAACAATCTGCCCCTTGACCCCAAGTTCAAGAATCCGAAATTGGGCGCGCTGGCGCCGATCCGAGTAGTGAACGAGGTGCTTGCCACAGGCGACGGTGCGCACGGCATCCGCACAGCGGCGTTCAACCTTCCCAACGACGAGCGAATTGTGCGGGCGATGGGGTCCAAGCGCGTGATGCTGAAGAACGTGCAGGAAGCCAAGTTTTCCAAGATTCTACAGCCGATTGCAGGGCGCGTGCTCTCGCCGGAAGATCAGAAGCAGTTGAGCTTCGATTCGTTCTTCTCGCACATTCTGGCGCATGAGATGACGCACGGTATCGGGCCGCAAAACGGAGTCCGCCAGTCCCTGAAAGAGCTGCATTCGGCGATGGAAGAGGCCAAGGCGGACGCCACGGGCCTGTTCATGCTGCAGTATCTGTTCGACCACAAGCTGCTGCCGGCGGCCGAACGGCAACTCTACACCACGTTCCTCGCGTCGTCATTCCGCACGCTGCGCTTTGGCGTGCATGAAGCGCATGGCCGAGGCATGGCGCTGCAATTCAACTATCTACTGGACAAAGGCGCGTTTATTGCCAAGCCTGACGGTACGTTTGCCGTGGATCTCGCCAAGATAAAAGGCGCAGTGCGAGGTCTGGTCGGCGATCTGGTCGCCGTCGAAGCAACCGGCGACTATGCGCGCGCCAAAAAGATGCTGGAAGAACTAGGCGTCATCCGCCCGCCGCTCGCCCGCGCGCTGGAAAAGCTGAAAGATCTCCCTACCGATATCGAGCCCGTGCGGGCGCTGTGATCCTGGCGGAATCTGGACGTCCCGCGCAGGAAAGCCGGTACTGAGTTAAGGGGAAGCGCCGGCCGCAATACCCGGCGAAGAAGGGCCGTCTTCTACCAGAGCGTTTTAACCGGATATCTGCGGATCTGAGGATCAATCGTGAGAATCGGCACTCTTTCGGAGACTGCCTGTGCGATCAGCAAGCGGTCAAATGGATCGCGATGATAAAGCGGCAGCGACTCAGCCGCCAAAACGTGAGCCAATGTTAGGCAGCGTAAATCAATAACCTTTACATCTAACGGTTGTGCTTGGATGGATCGTGTAGTTCCATTCGCCATGAAATGTGTCGGGCTTCAGATGGACATGGGCAAACTCTTCATCCGTGATTTTGCGCCCAACGGGGTACTTGCGGT
>CAMAVI010000027.1 GCA_945861625.1 Candidatus Sulfopaludibacter sp. SbA3 | reverse complement strand
CGGGCGTGCGTGCTTTCCACCATCTTCATCTCCCCCAACTCCCCTCGCGTCAAAAACACTGCCTCAATTTCCCGTTACGTCCCCCTCATGCCCCGCGCCACTGCCTTCCTTGACCGTCAAGCCAGCCCTTACCGACGGATTAGGGCCTGTGCACCGCGTTTGACAGCCCGCCATTTGGTTCGCTATGCTTATAGGCTGAGTAACTCGCACGGAGAAGGTCTGTCTACATGAAAACGGTAATCCCCTCGGGCGTAGATATTCCGCGGAACTGGCATATCATCGACGCGGAAAATATGGTCCTGGGCCGACTGGCTAGCAAGGCCGCCAATATCCTGATGGGCAAGCATAAGCCCATCTATACGCCTTACATCGATATGGGCGATCACATCATTGTGGTGAATGCCGAAAAGGTACGCCTGACGGGACGCAAGGAGGAGCAAAAGCTCTACCGGCGCCACTCCGGCTATCCCGGCGGACTCACCGAAACCAGCGCCCGCAAGGTGCGCGCCACGCGTCCGGTGCGGATGGTGGAAGAAGCGATCTCGGGCATGCTGCCCAAGAACAAACTGGGCAAGCAGATGTACCGGAAGCTCAATGTTTACGCGGGTCCCACGCATCCGCATGACGCGCAGAAGCCCGTGGCTCTGGCGGTATAGGAGATTTATTTTGGCACTAGTGCAACATCTGGGAACGGGCCGCCGCAAGACCGCCGTCGCGAGAGTCATCCTGCGCTCGGGCAGCGGCGTGATTAAAGTGAACGGGCGTACTTTCGAAAATTATTTCCCGAGCGACACGGCGCGGGCGATTGTGAAGCAGCCCCTGCTTGCCACCGAGACGGCCGATAAGTTCGACATTCTGATTAACGCCAGAGGTGGAGGCCCCACGGGCCAGGCGGGCGCCGCGAAACTGGGCATCTCCCGCGCGCTGCTGGAGTTCAATGCCGAACTGCGCGCGAAGCTCAAGGAACTGGGCTTCCTGACGCGCGACGCGCGGAAGGTGGAGCGCAAGAAGTACGGGCAGAAGGGCGCGCGCAAGCGCTTCCAGTTCTCGAAACGCTAGTTTTCCGGCCGCGTGGAAACCCCATGGATCTCCATCGGGTTTCTCGCGGCTATTATCTACTTACCCGTCCGGTTCGCAAATTCCGCTTTGGCCGCGAACCGGGATTAGCTGCTCTATAGGCAAGGAGGCATTTTGCCGTCGATTAGCATGAAAGAATTGCTCGAAGCTGGCGTTCACTTCGGGCACCAGACCAAGCGCTGGAATCCCAAGATGAAAGAATACATCTTTGGCGAACGTAACGGGATCTACATCGTCGACCTCCAGAAGACGCTCAAGCTCTTCAAAGACGCCATGCGCTACGTGGGCGAAATGGCCGCGCAGGGCAAAACCGTTCTCTTCGTCGGCACCAAGCGGCAGGCCCAGGAGGCCATCGCCGAGGAAGCCACGCGAGCCGGCCAGTATTACGTCAACCAGCGCTGGTTGGGCGGATTGCTCACCAACCTGGTGACCGTGCAAAAGTCCATCAAGCGCCTGAAGGAATTGGATGCCATGGCTACCGAAGGTAGCTGGGACGGCCGCGCCAAGAAGGAAGTCATCCGCCTGGAGCGCGAGCGCAAGCACTTGAATCAAAACCTTTCGGGCATCAAGGACATGAACGGCCTGCCCGACTTGCTGTTCGTGATCGACTCCAACAAGGAAGCCATCGCCGTCGAGGAGGCCCGTAAGTTGGGCATCCCGGTTGTCGCCGTGGTCGATACGAACTGCGATCCCGAAAAAGTCGACTACGTGATTCCCGGCAACGATGACGCCCTCCGTGCCATCCGCCTGTTCACCACCAAGATCGCCGACGCCGTGGTCGAAGGCCGGCAATTGGCCAGCGAACAGGACTTCACCGCCGAAAAGATCATCAGCGACGATACGCCGGTGGAGGAAATCGCCGATTTCCAGCAATACGTCGATCCGAAGTTTAACGAGCAGCTCATGTCGGAATCCATGCCCGACGAAGAGCTGCCTTCCATGTCGCTGCCGCGCCGCGCCGCGGATTTGGCCGACGAAGCTTCGACCCTTTAGCCGTCGGCATAAAATCCGGAAGCCGCAAGCCCGAAGTGTAAGGGCGCGGAAACCTTGAGAGACATGAGGACATTATGGAAATCAGCGCACAGCTAGTAAAGCAGCTCCGCGATCGCACCGGCGCCGGCATGATGGAGTGCAAGAAGGCGCTCGTCGAGGCCAACGGCGATCTCGCGGAAGCGGAAATCGTCCTGCGTAAGCAGGGCATCGCGTCGGCCGCCAAGAAGGCCACCCGCTCCACCAAGCAGGGTGTGATCGGCACCTACATTCACGCGGGCTCCCAGATGGGTGTGCTCATTGAAGTCAATTGCGAATCGGATTTCGTCGCTCGCACCGATGACTTCCAGGAACTGGTGAAGGATCTGGCCATGCAGGTGGCCGCCGCCGATCCCCAGTTCGTCCGCCGCGAAGATGTCACCGCCGCCGCGATCGAAAAAGAACAAGAAATCGCGCGCGCGCGGGCCATCGCCGAAGGCAAGCCCGAAAAGATTCTCGGCAAGATCGTCGAAGGCCGTCTGGCCAAGTTCTACGAAGAGATCTGCCTGATGGAACAGCCTTTCATCCGCGAAAACACCACCACCATCGCGGATCTGATCAAAAGCAAGATCGCGAAGCTGGGAGAAAACATCTCCGTGGCGCGGTTCGTCCGGTTCAAGGTGGGCGGCGCCGCCGCCGAAGAGACCGCCGCGGAATAACGTGGGCGTGCCGGCCAATTCCGTCTCCGCTCAAGCCGTGCCGCGCTACCGGCGTATTCTGCTCAAAGTGAGCGGTGAAGTGTTGGCGGGCGAAGGCTCCTTCGGCCTTGACACGGAGCGTGTGCAGGCGCTGGCCGCCGAGATCGCCGAAGTCGCCAAAGCCGGAGTGCAAATTGGCTTGGTGGTGGGCGGCGGCAATTTTTTTCGCGGAGTGGCCGCGGCCGCCCGCAACATGGATCGCGTAACCGCGGATCACATGGGCATGCTGGCCACGGTCATCAACGCCTTGGCTTTGCAGGACGCCCTGGAAAAACAAGGCATCCCCACCCGCGTTATGACGGCGATCACCATGAACACGGTCGCCGAACCGTACATCCGCCGCCGGGCGATCCGGCACTTGGAAAAAGGCCGCGTGGTGATTTTCGCCGCCGGCACTTCGAGTCCATATTTTTCCACGGACACGACGGCCACGCTGCGCGGTCTGGAAATTCACGCTGAAGTTGTCGCCAAGGCCACCCGTGTTGACGGCGTCTACGACAAAGACCCTCTCCAGAACGCCGATGCCGTGAAATTCCCGCAGATCGGCTATTCGGAAGTCCTCGCCAAGAATCTGCGCGTGATGGACGCTTCGGCCGTGGCCATGTGCCGCGACAATAAAATGCGTATCCTGGTCTTCAATTTAAACGTCTACGGCAATATAATGCGTATGGCGATGGGGGAATCCATCGGTACGCTGATTTCGTAAGTGAGAGACAGAGCGACTCATGAAACCTGAACAAGCACCCGCGAGCCATACTTTCAAGACCGTCAAGGAAATCGAAGCCCACGCCCGCACGCGCATGGATAAAGTGCTGACGGACCTGCAGCACGAAATGGCCAGCATCCGCACCGGCCGCGCCTCCGTCGGCATCTTCGACAGCATCCGCGTGGATTACTACGGCACCCCGACGCCGCTCAATCAGGTGGCCAACCTGCACGCGCCCGAGCCGGCTCTGCTTACCATCCAGCCCTGGGATATTTCCCAGATTGGGGCGATCGAAAAGGCGATCCGCACGTCCGACCTCGGCTTGAATCCCGGCAACGACGGGAAGTTGATTCGCGTGCCCATCCCCGCACTCACCGAGGAGCGCAGGAAGGACCTGGTCAAGCGCCTGCACCACGTCGCCGAAGAGCACCGCGTTGCTTCCCGCAACATCCGCCGCGACGCCAATGAGCATTTGAAGAAGCTGCTCAAGGACAAGCTCATCAGCGAAGACGACGAACGCCGCGCCCTCGACGACGTCCAGAAGATGACCGACGCCCACATCGGCAAGGTCGACGCCGCGTCGAAAGCCAAGGAAACCGAGATCCTCGGCGGCAAGTAAGCGCACTACGGAAGCACTGCAACGCGCACGCCGAAGTGTTCGTGAAAACCGCGGTCGAAGGTGACCACCGTGAAGCCCGCCGCCGCGGCGAACGCCGATAAGTAGGCGTCCATCCAGAAGTTTGGACCCGTGCGGGAACGGCGCGTAGCGGCCCGCCAAGCCGCTTCCAGCCCGGGCGGCTCCGGCGCGAAACGGACATGATCGTCTTTGTAGGATGTGTCGTAAACGCCCCATGCCTGCGTCGGCGTCAGGGTGTGTTCGCCCATGATTCGGGCGTTTGTCAGCAGCCGGAGAAAGCCACTTTGGGTAACCCGGCAGAAAAAGAGCTGGTCCGTCTCCGCTTTCCGCAGCCACTGGCCGGCGGCGCTATGGTGGGCGTGGCCCGCCAGCGCCAGAGCCGTCCACACGTTGACATCAGCCAAGTAGTTCATCGAAATCGAAGTTGGTTAGATCCAGCTTGCGTCCCTTCCAGGTGCGAATGATCGGAAACACGGCGCGCTTCGACTTTGATTTTGCGGAGGCGGGCTGGGCGATTTCGCGTTCCACGGCGCGCACGATCAGGTCCTTGACGCTCGATCCGCGCAACGCGGCCACCGCTTTGGTCCTGCGGTAAAGAACATCGGGCATGTCAATGGTCGTGCGCATAAAAGCATATTGGCATAACATGCCTGGGACGGGCCGGCGGGCCGTCCCCAGGAGTATGCCTGCGGGCTACCGCCCTGATACCCTGATGTCATGAGGCCTCGTTTCTTGCTGTTGCTGCTGCCCTGCCTGCTGGCCGCACAGTCTGTTTCGGACTTGCAGAAGTCCTTCGAAAAGAAGGTCACCGAATTCACCCTCGCCAACGGCCTGCACTTCATCGTCATTGAACGCCATGACGCGCCGGTGGTTTCCTTCCATACCTACTTGAACGTCGGCTCCGTCGACGATCCCGGTGGACAGACTGGCCTCGCCCACATGTTCGAACACATGGCCTTCAAGGGCACCTCCACCATCGGCACCAAGAACTGGGTGGCGGAAAAAGCAGCACTGGCCGCCGTTGAGCAGGTGTACAATCGCCTCGAAGCCGAGCGCGGCCGCGGCACGCGCGCCGACGCCAAGAAAGTTGACGCCCTCCAGATGGAATTGGCCGCCGCCATCGAAAAGGCCGACAGCCTGGTCGAGCCCAATGAATACGATCGCGTGGTGGAATCCAATGGCGGCGCCGATATGAACGCCAGCACCGCCGAAGATTCCACCAACTACTTTTATAGCTTCCCGTCGAACCGCATCGAGCTTTGGTTCCTGATGGAATCGACCCGCTTCCTCGATCCTGTCTTCCGCGAATTCTACAAAGAGCGGGACGTCGTCCGCGAAGAGCGCCGCATGCGGGTCGAATCCAGCTCACAGGGCAAGCTTGTGGAAGCCATGCTGGCCACGGCGTACTCCGCGCACCCCTACCGCAACATGCCCGGCGGCTGGGCCGGTGACATCGAACATTTCCGCCGTCCCGATGCCGAACGCTTCTACCGCCAATACTACGTGCCCGCGAATATGACCATCGGCATCGCCGGCGACGTCAATCCCGTGGAAGCCCGCCGCATGGCCAAAAAATATTTCGGACGCCTGCCCGCGCGCCCCCTGCCTTCCCGCTACCGCACCGATGAGCCCGTGCAGGAGGGTGAAAAGCGCGTCGCCGTGGCCTCGCCCGCGCAGCCGTTTCTGGTGATCGCCTACAAGCGCCCGGATCGGCACTCGCCCGATAGCGCGGCGATCGATGTCCTCGATGCTGTTCTCTCCGATGGCCGCACCGGCCTCATTTTCAAGGACATGGTGCGCGACAAACAGATCGCGCTCGGCGCGGGTAGCCAGTCGGAATTTCCGGGCGGAAAGTATCCGTCGCTGTTCCTGTTTTACGTCGCCCCCGGCACAGGCCACTCCGTGGAAGAAAACGAGCAGGAGTTGTACAAAATCATCGACCAGGTGAAGGCGGCCACGGTGGACGCTGAAACGCTGCAGCGGGTCAAGACCAAATTGCGGGCCGGGTTGATCCGGAAGCTCGCCAGCAACAGCGGGCTGGCGTCCGAACTGTGCAGCTATTACGTCGCCTACGGTGACTGGCGCAAGCTCTTTACCGAACTCGATGAATATAACAAGGTAACCGCCGAGGATGTCCAGCGCGTCGCAAAGATGTACCTCGTGCCGGAACATCGCACCGTCGCTTATACTTACGGGCCGCCGTCCGTGCCCGCGCAGAACGGAGACGGCAAGTGACGCGCCGCCGCTTGCTGTTCGTCTTCGCGCTGGCCGCGGTGGCCTTCGCCCAGGCCCCCGCACCTGCTCCAGTGCCCGCCACGGCCGCGATCCCTGCCTACAAAGACCTGAAGTATCCGCCGCTCCATCAGATCAAGATCCCTGAGCCCATCGCTTTCACGCTTCCCAACGGCATGAAGGTGTTCCTGCTCGAAGACCACGAGCTGCCGGTGTTCAACGGCCTGGCGCTGGTTCGCACGGGCAATCTCTTCGATCCGGCCGATAAGCGCGGGCTGTCGTCGATCATGGCCGATGTGCTGCGCTCCGGCGGCACGCGAGAAAAGACCGGCGATCAGATCGACGAGGAGCTGGAAAATATCGCGGCGTCCGTTGAATCCAGCATGGGTGAAACCAGCGCCAGCATCAGCTTTTCCGGTCTCAGCGAATCCTCTGACCGGATCCTCCGTATCTTCCATGGCGTGTTGACGGGCCCTGAATTCCGCCAGGATAAGATCGACCTCACGATCACGCAGATGCACAGCGGCCTCGACCGCCGCAACGACGATCCGCAAGGCATCGCCGAGCGCGAAATCGCCAGCATCGTCTACGGGCGGGAAAATTCCTACGGCTGGACCGTCGAGCACGAGCACCTTGCCCGCATCAAACGCGAGGACTTGCAGGCGTTCTACCGCCGCTACTACTTTCCCAAGAACATCCAACTCGCGGTGTACGGCGACTTTTCCGCCCCGGCCATGCGCGCCAAACTGGAAGCGCTGTTTGCGGATTGGAAAGTGGAACAGCCGGCGGTTCCGGCCTTCCCGGCGGTGACCGCCAAACCCGCCCCCGGCGCCTTTCTGGCTGAGAAATCAGACGTCACGCAAACATTCTTTACGATGGGCTTGCTGGGCGGAACGTTGCGCGACCCCGATTACCCCGCGCTGGAAGTAGCCACCAACATTCTGGGCAGTGGATTCACCAGCCGCCTGATGTCGCAGATCCGCACCAAGATGGGCCTGGCGTATTCGATCGGCGCCGGCTGGGGCGCGGCTTATGACCATCCTGGTATTTTCCGTATCGTCGGCAGCACGAAGTCCGCCAGTACCGCTGACGCTTTACTCGCCGTCCGCGCGGAAGTCGAAAAGATGCGGACCACGGAGGTCACCGAACAGGAACTGCGCACCGCCAAGGACACCGTTCTCAACAGTTTCGTGTTCTTCTTCGATAGCCCGTCGAAAACGCTGAACCGCTTGATGAACTACGAATACTACGGCTACCCCAAGGACTTTCTGTTTGAGTACCAGAAGAAGATCGCCGCCGTGACCCGCGCCGACGTTCTCCGCGTATTTCGCGAACGCGCGAATCCCGCCAACCTGAGTATCGTAGCCGTCGGCAATCCCCAGGATTTCGGTAAGCCGTTGACGGGGGTAGGGAAGGTGGAGAAGATCGACTTAAGTATTCCCAAGTAAGTTGCCGCTATGAAATTCGCTCATTACTTTCTGTTCTGCGCGCTGCTGTGTACCGTTCCGGCCTCGGCCCAGACTCCCGGCGACGCCCGCGCCCGCAAGGCGATCGACGACGCGGTTGCCGCATTAGGCGGTGATAAATTCCTCCAGATGGAGGACCGGGTTGAAACCGGCCGTGCCTATTCGTTCTATCGCGAAAGACTCTCCGGACTCTCGATCGCGAAGATTTATACGCGCTACTTGACTGTCCCTCCCGCCAAGTCCGGAGAGGAATTGGGCCTGCGCGAGCGGCAGGCCTTCGGCAAGAATGAAGACTCGGCTATCGTATTCCGTGAAGATGGCGGCGCGAACGTGACCTATCGCGGTTCCAAAGCCATGCCCAAGGACGACTTTGAGCGCTACCGCGAAACTATGCTGCACAATGTCCTGTATATCCTGCGGCAGCGTCTTCAAGAGCCCGGCCTCACGTTTGAATCGCGGGGCTCCGATGTCGTGGATCATCTGCCCGTTGAGGTCGTCGACATCATTGACTCGCTGAACCGCTCTACGCGCGTCTACTTCCATCAGACCACCAAGCTGCCGGTGAGGCAGACCTGGTCCCGGCTGGATGCCAAGACCAAGGAGCGCGACGAGGAAGTCACCATCTTCGACCGCTACCGGGACATTCAGGGCATTCAGTGGCCGCAGCAGATCACGCGTGAGCGCAACCGCGAAAGGATCTACCAGATATTTTCCGAATCGGTGGTCTTCAATCAGGATCTGACCGACGATCTGTTTTCTACGGAGCCGAAGCGGAAGAAGTGAGACTGCCTTGCAGCGCCGTGCGCACCTGTTCGAGCAGAGCGCGTTGCGTATAGGGCGCGGCCACCTCCACCAGCGGTATGCCTTCGATGGGGCGTCCCGCGCCGATCACCACATCCACGTGCTGTAATTCAGCCAGCGCTTCGGCTTGTTCGTCATCGGCCGCTTCCAGCAGGTTATAGCCGTTGGCTTCAAAGAAATTGTGGAGTTGCGCGCGCACTCGCTCGCGCGGTTCCACCAAGAGCAGCGTAGGCACGTGCCCGGCAGCCGGCTCCTGCGCCTGCCAGTGCGGAAAGAATGCTTCCAGCCGCCGGTCGTCCTCCGGCGACAGATAAGAAGTGATGGCAAGATCCACCGAATCCAGGTCCGCGCCCGCGCCCGTGTGCGTCACCGAAAAGGAGACCTGGTCGCCCGCGCGGTCCTTCACATCCGCTGTTTCGATAAGCAACTCGCCGCCATCCGGCATGGAGTTGACGGCGTGCATGGCATTTACTCCGTGCATAATCAGGCGCATCACCAATTCCTCGGTCCGCGCGGGATCCGCGAAAATCTTGCCGTTGCCCGCGGCCGGGCGCAGCGTTACCTTTGTGCGCTCTCCCGCCACCGATTGAATGAGCCGTGACATCCGCCGTAACATGCCATGCAGGCTGAGCGGTTCCGGATGCCCGGGCTGGCCGCCCGCGATGTCTTCCAGCCGCCGCGTGATCCGGTCCGCCGCCGCCGCCGCCTGCTGGATTTCGCGCAGCGGCTGGCTCACGGGCGCGTAATCTTCGAATTGCCGCAGGAGTTGTTCGGACTGATTGCGGATCGTCGCGATCAGGTTGGTGTACTCGTTGGCCACGCCCGCCGCCAGCCGCGCCGCGATCTCTCCGCGCTCCATTTGCCGGAGCCGCGTTTGCTCGCGCCTTTGCCGGCTCACCTCACTCAGAGTGAGGACCGCGCCCATCAATTTCCCGCCATACTTGACCGGCGCGGCATGGCCTTCCACCATCGCCTCTCCCACGCGCGCGGAGATGGGCACCGCCGCGTCCTCCAGAATCGCCAGCGCCACCGGATCGTCCGCCAGAAACTCCGTGATCGTGCCCGGTTTGCATCCCAAGAGCGCTTCCGCCGCGGGATTCATCATACGCACAGCCCCCTGCGCGTCGGTGATGATGACCGCATCGGCGGCCGCGCCTAGCGCCGCCCGCAGCCAGGCCTCGCTTTCTTCGAGCTGCCTTTCCATCTGATGTTTATAGAGCGCAATCTCAATGGTGGTTTGCAGAGCCGCCGAGGCCACCGGCTTCACGATATACCCGTAGGGCCCGGCGTGCTTGGCGCGCTCCAGAGTCAGGGAATCGGTGTGTGCCGTGAGGAACACCACCGGCAGGCGGTAACGCTCGCGGATGATGGTGGCCGCTTCAATGCCGTCGCCGGGCCCATCGATGCGGATGTCCATCAGTACGATCTCCGCGCCCGCGGCCTGGTCCACCGCTTCCGCCACGGTGCTGGCGGTGCCGATCACGGTGTGTCCCAATGATTCCAGGCGCGCGCAAATATCGGCCGCGATGAGACCCTCATCTTCCACCACCAAGACTCTGTGAGCCGTCATGATCTGCCTCCATTCAGCCTGCGTCGATTGCGGGAAAAGTAATGCGGAAAATCGTCTCTTTCGGCGCCGGTCCGCACACCGAATCGAAGCTGCCTTTGAGCTGCCGCGTGAGGATGTGAACAATCCGCAAGCCCAGCGATTTCGGCTGCAGCAGATCCAGCGGCGCTTGCAATCCCATTCCGTCGTCACGCACTTCCAGGCTGATGCACCCGCCGCGCCGGTATCCGAGGATCCGGATGGAGCCCGTTCTGCCGTCCGTAAAGGCATGCTTGAGCGCGTTTGACACCAGCTCGTTCAGAATCAGGCCCGCCGGAATCGCCTGGCCGACAGCCAGCACGAGTGGTTCCATCTCCATGCGCAGGCGTACCCGTGACTCCTCGAATCCGTAGGTCTGCAGCAATCGTCGCGCAATCAGGGCCGCGTGCCGCGCCAGATCCACGATGCCCAGGTCGCCGGCCTGATACAACTGCTCATGAATCTGAGCCATGAATTCAATGCGATTCTGCGTATCATGCAGCACCAGCGCCAGCCGCTCATCGGGAAACGCCTTGGCCTGCAGCCGCAGCAGGCTCACGATCACCTGCATGTTGTTTTTCACCCGGTGGTGAACTTCCTGCAGAAGCACGTCCTTTTCGGCGAGCGACCGCGCCAGGCGGTCCCGCTCGTCGCGCAAATCCCGCAGCAATCCCACCTTCTGGGTGGCTTTGTCGATGGCCATGCGCAGTCCCTCGGCCGTGATCGCGTCTTTAGAAAGATAGTCCTGCGCGCCGCCCCGCAACGCTTTCACCGCCACGCCCTCGCTGGCCAGTCCCGTCAACATCACTACAGCCGAGGTGGGAATCTCCGCGGGTGGTTCGCCCACCAGCCGCGCCAGAAACTCGAGGCCGGTCATATCAGGCAATTTGTAGTCGAGCAGCACACAGTCCGGCGCCTGGTCCCGGCACAACTCTAGTCCCCGCGCGCCGTTCGCGGCATCCATGAACTCCACCATGCCCACCGAGTCTTTCTCCAGAAGCGTGCGGTAGAGCTTCCGGTCCGCCGCTGAATCGTCCACCATAATGACGCGCATGGCCGCAATAGGGTGTTCCAAGGAACTAGTGCCCCGAGCGTTCGGTTTTTCTCCCGGCTATACTGGCAGCATCCGCTATGGAACACGCAAAACTTCTCCTCGCGATCCCAGTGGCGCTCTTGGTATCGTCAGGCGCCTATGCGCAGGTGCCTGCTGCCGCGAAAAAGGTTTCCGCGGCCCCCGCGGCGAAGGTATGGACCCCCACCAAGACCGCCGACGGCCAGCCGGATATCCAGGGCATCTGGACCAATCCGACTATTACCCCCTTCGAGCGCCCGGTCGAACTCGGCAATAAAGCCACGCTCACCGAGGCGGAAGTGAAGGAAATGGAGCGCAAAGCCGCCGCCAATCGCGTGGATAAGCCGCCCGCACCCGGCGACCCTGGTGGCTACAATCAGGCCTGGTTCGATGCCGGCACCAAAGTTGTCGCCACGCGCGCCACCTCGCTGGTGGTGGAGCCCGCCAACGGCCGCGTGCCCATCAAGGCCTCCGCCGAAGCCCGCCGTGACTACGACCTGGCCCACGGCGCCGATTCCTGGGAGCACATGAGCGTCTGGGACCGCTGCATCACGCGCGGCGTCCCCGCCGGCATGTTCCCGGCCGGCTACAACAACGCCTATCAGATTCTGCAAACTCCCGGCTACGTGACCATCCTGTATGAGATGATCCACGAAACCCGCGTCATCCCCACCGGTAACAGCCCGCACCTGCCGTCGAACATCCGCCTGTGGAACGGCGACTCGCGCGGCCATTGGGAAGGCAACACTTTGGTTGTCGACATCACGAATTACAACGACAAAGGCTGGATCGCCACCAGCGCGGCCACCCAGCGCGTGAAGGGCATCCACATCAGCGAAAAGCTGCACGTGGTGGAGCGCTTCACCCGTACCGATGCAGACACGCTCATGTACGAAGTCACCATCGACGACCCGGAGAACTACGAGCGCCCCTGGAAAGTCTCCATCCCCCTGTCCCGCGATCCCGAATACAGAATCTACGAGTACGCCTGCCAGGAAGGCAACATGGCTGTCGGGAACATCCTCCGCGCCGGCCGCAAGCAGGATCAGTAGCGCACGCACTCCCGCGTGCCCCGTCGCCACTCGTGGCGACGCGTAGCCGTCTCCTCCTCCCCCCGGGTGGCAAGCGTTTCCGCGCGGTATATACTGGCTGTTACCTGGTATGGAACACACAAAACTTCTGCTCGCGATTCCGATGGCGCTCTTGGTATCGGCCGGCGCCTATGCTCAGGCCCCGCCCGCCGTCGCAATGAAAGACGCCGCGAAGAAAGCTGCCGTCGCCCCCGCCGCCAGAGTGTGGGTCCCCACCAAGACCGCCGGCGGACAGCCGGATATCCAGGGCATCTGGACCAACCCGACCATCACCCCCTTCGAGCGCCCGGTTGCACTCGGCAATAAGGCCACGCTCACTGAGGAAGAGGTCAAGGAAATGGAGCGCAAAGCCGCCGCCAACAGCGGCGACCGCGCCCCCAAACCCGGCGACCCCGGCAGTTACAACCGTGCCTGGGGCGACGCCGGCACGAAGGTGGTCTCCACGCGCGCTACTTCGCTGGTGGTCGAACCCGCCAACGGCCGCGTTCCCGTGAAGGCTGCCGCCGAAGCCCGCCGCAACTACGACCTGGCCCACGTAGCCGATTCCTACGAACACATGAGCGTGTGGGACCGTTGCATCACCCGCGGCGTCCCCGCCGGCATGTTCCCGGCTGGCTACAACAACGCCTACCAGATTCTGCAAACTCCCGGCTACGTGACCATCCTGTACGAAATGATCCACGAAACACGAGTGATCCCCACCGACAACAGCCCGCACCTGCCATCGAACATCCGCCTGTGGAACGGCGACTCGCGCGGCCACTGGGAAGGCAACACCCTCGTGGTCGACATTACGAATTACAACGATAAAGGCTGGATCGCCACCAGCGGCGCCACGCAGCGCATCAAAGGCATTCACATCAGCGAAAAGCTGCATGTAGTGGAGCGCTTCACGCGTACCGATGCCGACACGCTGCTCTACGAAGTCACCATCGACGACCCCGAAACCTACGAGCGCCCCTGGAAAGTGTCCATCCCGCTGAGCCGCGATCCCGAATACATGATCTACGAGTACGCCTGCCAGGAAGGCAACATGGCTGTCGGGAACATCCTCCGCGGCGGCAGAGCGCACGACAAGTAGAATTCTAATTAATATACGCTCCTGGATGCGAACCTGAGAAAGCATACAGCGGAGCTGCCATAGTCGGCAACTCTTGAGATTTTCCTTGAGATTTTCCTCATCCCGCAGCGCTGAGTCGAATGGACGACATAAATCAGTCAGGGTCGACACCACCGGGAGCCCCCGGCTTATGCTCCGAGTGGCTTAGCAAGAGCGAGTTAAGAAATCACCAGCCAACCGGCCGGGTGAGAGGAAAATGATGAATCGGCGGCCTTGGCGGATGAATCCACGACTTTGGCTCATAAGCCCAATCACATGGGTGCTGGAGCGAGCCCTTGCTCTTTGCCGAAATCTGTCCCTTGCAAGCTTACTATTTGGCTCTCGGGAGCGGACCCAAGCGGTGTTCTCCACTTCTACATCGGTCGTCGTGTTGACGATAAGACGCAGTCGGCGGATTGAATACTACATCCTTGCGTGGCTTGTATTGGAACTCTTGGCGATCTTATCGCCAATCAGATGGCCGACGTATACATGGCTGATTTCCATTGTGTTTGGGTACAGAATTTTCGATATTATCCAAACTGCTATTAATGTAAATCTATTCACAGCGCTTCGCAGACGCGCGAAGGTTCATCGTGTTGCGTCGCTGGTGCGTATTGTCGTCTTGGCCATCTGGAACTTTGTTGAACTGGCACTCTGTTTTGGTGTAGTTTATTTCGCAAGCCGCTGCCAGTTCAAGCCGATATTGGTCACGCAACTCGATGCTTTGTACTTCAGTGCGATCACGCAGTTGACCATTGGCTATGGTGACTTCAGTCCACTCGGCTCTATGCGGTTCGTTGTGGTCGCGCAAGGGTTCAGTGGCTTTCTTCTCGCGCTATTTGCTGTGTCGCGACTGATAGCATTTTTGCCACCCGCGGACCCCATATTTCGTGATGACCGTTCAAGGTAGCCACCGTCCCGGGGATCGTGACGACCCGGCCGCGCGCATACTCATGCGTGCGCTACCTACCTATATGCTTCCTTGCGGTCGAGTACACGCTCGACTGTGATATGGTCGCCATGGTCGCGGAAGAAGACGCGATGATTCTGGGCGCGGAGTCTGATGAGGGGCGGCTCGATGCCTTGCAGAAACTTGGTGTTGCCTTCGCCAGTGAGGACGTAACGGCCCAGTGTCTTCAGGATCTGCCAGGCAACCGGCTGCTCGATTCGGCGAACGTCGCCTTTAGCCTGTTCGGTCCAGACGATGCCTTTGGGCATCCGCTATGGGTCGCGGCTCATCTTCTCCCAAGCATCCATGGTGAGGCCCAGTTCCGCCAGCACCTGCTCGTGCGGAATGGGTTGGTTGTGTTTGCTCCACTCATCGGCTTCGGCAATGGCCTTGGCTTCGGCGGGGCTGAGGGTATCGCTGTCTTCTTCCGGCGGGATCATGGTTTCCAATAAATGCACCACGGCGGCAAGCTGGCCCGGCGCCAGGCGGTCGAGTAATTCGATGGCGTGTTGCTTGTCACTCATAGAACCGGTTTCCCCATTCTACCGTGTCCTATATAACGTGCTACAAAGGATGAAGCGCATTCCACCATTTCCAGGAGATAACATGCGACTTGCTTCCCTTATGATTCTTGCGGCCGCGGCCCTGCTGGCCGCCGACCCGGCCGTTCAGCCCAACTTTGTCAGCGCCGCCGACGTGGCCAAGCTCATCCAGCGCGCCAACACGGAGCGCAAGCCCGACCAGATCAACTTCACCCAACGCCTGTCGGTCCACGGCACCTACCGCGCCACTTTCGAATCGCGCAAAGCGGGCAAAGCCACCAATCCCAATATCCATGAGACGGATACGGAAGTGGTCTATGTGCTCGACGGCGCGGGCATGCTCACCCTTGGCGGCACGTTGAAAGACGAGAAGCGCACCAATGAAGCCAACCGCTCCGGCTCGGGCATCAACGGCGGCGACAAGCGCCACATTGCCAAAGGCGATTTCTTCATCATTCCCGAAGGCGTCGCGCATGCGTTCACCGATGTCGAAGGCACGCTGGTGATCATCTCGCTCCACGGCCCCAAGGGTGTGGACAAATAAGCTCACGTCACCGATACGCGTCCTTGCGATCGTCCGTGCGAACGTCCTTACTCGGAGGAAAGATGCGGATTCGTCTCAGTCAGATCTCTTGTTTATTGATAGCCAGTGTTGCGGCGTTCGGCCAAGGCAACTCGGACAATGTCCGCGGCCTCAACAATCGAGTCCTTCAGTTTCACAGCGCCATCCAGCGGGCCAATGCCGCTGAGGCCGCGCAGATCCGCGCGCAGGCTGGCCCCGTGATCGCCGAACGCGCCCGCGCCATGGTGGCTCTGATCCGCGAAAACCCCAACGCGGCTTTGGGGCTCGCCTTTTCCCAGGAATTGCGCGATGACCTGGCCGCGCGTTTCCTGGCCGCGGCGAATTCTCTCGAACAACATGGCACCTGGACCGGTACCTCCGATCACCTGATCTTCGATGATCCCGCCCGCCAGGTGCGGCGCTATCAGGTGAGCATCAACGCCGGCAACAGCAACATCGAAGTTTACTCCGCGGGCGAGGAGCCGCACTGCGTGTCAGGCGACAGCCTCGCAGCCACTGGCATCCGTGTTGACAACGTCGTCGCCGCCGGCAGTACCAGCGTCTCGGCGTCTACCACCGCCGCGGCCACCTGCTCCACGTTGGGAGCGCAGAACTCCGCCGTGCTCCTGGTTCAATTTCCCGGCATTCCGCTGCCCAGTAATGTAACGTCAACCTCGGTAAACGACATCTTCTTTGCGAACTCGGGCAAGTCCGTCAACATGTATTGGAAGGAAGCTTCCTATCAGCAAGCCTCCGCCACGGGCCAGGTCTTCGGACCGTATACGCTGGACAGAATTTACACCTGTGATGAGTACAGCGCCATGCGTACTGCCGCCATTGCCGCCGCCGATGCGGACGCCAATTTCACGCAGTTCACCCGCGTCTTCATCGTATTTCCCAACCCCGGCAGTTGCGCCTGGGCCGGACTCGGCACGCTCGGCTGCGGCACCTTGAGTTCCGCCGACGGAAACTTCCAGGCGTCGACTTCATGGCTGCTGGCCAGTTACATGGGAAGCGTTGACAACGGCGTGAAGCTGTCTGTCCACGAAGGCGGCCACAACCTTTCGCTGCACCATTCGAGCTCGCGTAGTTTCGGTACGGAGGCCGTCGGCGCCGTTGGCGCGGCGGGAACCCTCAACGAGTACGGCGATCCGTTTTCCACCATGGGCAGTTGGAATTTCGGCCACTATCCCGCGCAACATAAAGTCCAAATCGGCTGGCTTCCCTCCAGCAACGTAACCACGGTGCAAACCACCGGTTCCCATACCATCCTCCCGTTTGAAAACAATGTACTCGGAGTGCAGGCGCTGAAAGTGCTTCGTGGAACCGGCGGCAATTCGTGGCTGTGGCTCGAATACCGCCAACCGGTTGGCCTGTATGATTCCACGCTCAATCCGCATGTGCATTCCGGAGCGCTGGTGCACCAGCAAGACAGCACAACCGGAACGCATACGCACTTGCTGGACTTCACCCCTGGCAGCACGAACGGCTTTAGCGACGCCGCACTGACTGGTTCGTGGACTGACTCCTACACCAACGTCAGCCTCGCGGTCACGGGTGCGAGTGCGTCCGGCTTGTCCGTTAATGTGGGCTATGGGGCGTTGACTTGCGATTCCCGTATCCAGCCCACCGTGGTCATTACGCCCAACAATCCGTCCGTGATGGCGGGGACCAATTATAATTTCAGCGTTTCGGTAACCAATCAAGACCCGCTCGGCTGCGGCTCCAGCATATTCAATCTGACGTCGTCGCTCCCCTCTGGTTGGACCACCTCGTTCTCATCGGCATCCCTGACAGTTTCGCCGGGGCAGACGCTCTCTGCGGCCATGAACAAGGCCGTGCCGGCGGGATTCACCCCCGGAACCTATGCGATCAACGCCAATGCCAGCGATGCGAACCACTCTACGACGGGCGCCAACAATATCACCGTAATCGCGAGCACCTGCAGCAACGTCGCGCCCACGGTCACGCTTTCGCCATCGGCCGTATCCCTGTTGCGCGGCGCCACGCAGAACTTCACGCTGTCCGTCCGCAATAACGATGCTTCGCCGTGCGCTTCCCGCACTTTCAATCTGGCGTCGCTCCTGCCGTCGGGCTGGACCACTTCTCTCAGTGCAAATTCGCTGGCGCTGGCCGTGGGCGCGACCGGAACCGCCACGCTAGCCAAGACGGTTCCCATGAACGCGGCCTTCGGAAATACACCCGTAAACGGAACCGCAACCGACGCGCTGAACACGATGGCGGCGAACGCAACCGTCACGGTGATCGAACCCATCGCTGTGTCGCTGGCCGCATCGGCCACTAGCGTTCCGGCGCGCTCGACTGTGACTCTGACGGCCACCGTAACCAAGGCCGGAGGCTCCCCCGCGGCGGGCGCGACGGTGATCTTCAGTGTTACCCGTAACGGCGCCGGTACCACCACAAAGAGTGTGGTCGCCAACGCCTCCGGCGTGGCCACCTACAGCTATAAGGCACAACAGAAGGGTACGTATACCGTTGTTTCCACGGCGAGCTCGAGCGGGGCTACCGCTACCAGCAACACGGTGACGTTCACGGCGAACTAAGACCTAGCCGCCGAGGGTCTGCTCCCGGTCCGCCCCGAGGGTCTGCTCAAGGTCCGCCCCGAGGGCCTGCTCCAGGTCCGCAATGATGTCCTCGGCGGCTTCGATTCCCGCCGAGAGGCGGACCAGGCTGTCGCGGATGCCGATCCTCTCGCGATGTTTCGGCGACAGATCGCGATGCGAGGCCATGGCCGGATAGAGCGCCATGGTGTGCACGTCGCCTAGCGAAGTCGCGCACACGATCATCTTGAGTTTCTCCATGAAGGAGAAGACTTCCCGCTTGCCCGCGCCTTTCAAGTCGAACGCCACCATGGCGCCGTAGTGATCCTTCGGGAAGAGCCGCTCGACCGTCGCGCTATCCGGATGCCCCGGCAGCCCCGGGAAGTAAACGCGCTCGACCCGTGGATGTGCAGCGAGCCATACCGCGAGCTTGCGTGCATTGGCGCACTGCTTCTCCATGCGCAGCGCCAGCGTCTTAATTCCGCGCATGGTCAGATACGCTTCAAACGGACCCAGATTCGGGCCTATGGTGCGCAGCAGCGTGGTCAGAGTTTCGAAGTTCTCCTTGTCGGAAACAATCAGGCCACCCAACACGTCGCCGTGGCCCGCCAGATACTTCGTCGCGCTGTGGATCACTATGCTCGCGCCCAGCTCCAGCGGCCGCAGCAGCATCGGCGTGGCAAACGTATTGTCGACGATTAACGGCGCGCTGGCGTGCCGTGCAATCGCTGCAATCCTGTCTATTGGGCACACGCGAAGCAGGGGATTGGAGACACTCTCCACCACCACCGCCCCCGGCTTGTGCTCGGCTACCGCGGCTTCGAACGCCGCCAGATCGCACACGTCGACGAAATGTGTCTCCACGCCCAGCGCGCCGAATACAGTCATCAGCATGTGCGTGGTCGCGCCGTAGAGGACGTTGCCGGCCACCACGCGTTTCGGCCGGTCCACCAGCGCGGCCAGGAGCGCCAGATGCACCGCCATCATGCCCGACGAGCAGGCCAGCGTTCCGTGGCCGCCTTCGAGTTCATTCACCAGATCCTGCAACGCAGTGACCGTCGGGTTGTCATAGCGAGCGTAGGACGGCCCCTGCTCTTCGCGTCCGAAGACGCGGTCGAGCTGGTCCATCGTGTCATAGAAGTAGCTCGACGCCGTGTAAATGGGCGTCGTCACCGGCACGTAATTGCCGGCCTTCTTGCGGTCGCCCGCGTGGACGGTTTTGCTTTCAAACTTCATTGGCGTTTCCAGCGGACTCCCTCCTTAGTGTCTTCCAGGATCACGCCCAACGCCGCCAGATCGTTACGAACCTTGTCGGCACGCGCGAAATCGCGGGCCTTCTTGGCCGCCGTGCGCTCGGCGATCAGCGCGTCGATTTCCTGGTCCGCCAGCCCGCCTTCTTTCACGGCGGGCATCAGCACATCGAAGATGGAATCGAAGCGGTCCAGGAACGCCAGTGCGGGGACGACATTGCCGGCCTTAAACTCGCCCGCATCCATGGCGGTATTGATATCGCGGATGAATTCAAATACCGAAGCCAGCCCCTCGGCCGTATTGAGGTCGTCGTCGAGAGCTTCATCAAACGCTTTCTGCGCGGTCTCGGTGCGCTCCACCAGGCTCTTGTTCAGACCCGCGGGGAAGTGCGCGGACTCCAGCCTTAGTTTGAAATTACGCAGGCGCTCGATGGAAGTCGCCGCCGCCTTCAAGCCGTCGAAGGTGAAGTTCAGCTTCTTGCGGTACGGCACCGACGCCAGCAGATAGCGGATTGCTTCCAGCGTGTAGCTCTTTGCCGTCAAGTCACGTAGTGTATAAATGTTGCCGAGCGACTTCGACATCTTCTGGCCTTCCACACTCAGGTGTTCGGAGTGCAGCCAGAAGCGCACGAACTGTTTACCCGTTATGGCTTCCGATTGCGCGATCTCATTTTCATGATGCGGGAACGCCAGATCCACTCCGCCCGTGTGGATATCGAGCGTCGCGCCCAGATACCGCATCGCCATCGCGGAACACTCGATGTGCCATCCCGGCCGCCCCGCGCCTAGCGGAGTTTCCCATGCCGGCTCCGCGTCTTTCTTGGCTTTCCACAGCACGAAGTCGCGCGCGTCGTCTTTGTCGTATTCGTCCACATCCACGCGCGCGCCGGAGCGGATGCCGCTGAAGTCGTTGTGCGAGAGCTTGCCGTAAGTCGGGAACTTCGCGATGCGGTAATATACCGAGCCATCGCTCACATACGTGTAGCCTTCTTTTTCGAGCGCCTGAATGGCCGCCACCATTTCCGGAATGTGTTCGGTGGCCTTGACGATGCGCTCGGGCCGCTCCAGCCGCAGCGCGGCGGTGTCTTCGAGGAACGCTTTGGTGTAAACCTCGGTGAACTCCGCAAGCGATTTTCCGGCGGCCGCCGAGTCGCGGATGATCTTGTCCTCGACGTCGGTGATGTTCATCACGTGATCGAGCGTGTAGCCCCGCGTGCGCAGCCAGCGCCGCAGGATATCCGGAAAAATGAAGCTGCGGAAGTTGCCGATGTGCGCGAAGTTATACACCGTCGGCCCGCACGTGTACATGCGCACCACGTTACCGGAGAGAGGGGCAAACGGCTCCACCGTTTGCGTGAGACTGTTGTAGAAACGCAAGGCCATGACTGAGAGATTCTTCCATCCTAGCAGCCTGAGCCGGCTATAGATCATGCAGATGGATCTTGTGCGGATGGATCGTGGTCTCGTCCGATGCGTAGAAAATCGTTCGATCTGATGACCTAAAGATCATGATGCGGGTAAATCCCATCAACTGCTCTGAGTACAGAACATCCAAGTAGAATGTAGAGATGACGGACACCGGTTCATCCTCCTGCGTAGCGGTCTTTGGACTCGGCTATGTGGGATGCGTCACGGCTGCCTGCCTCGCCAGTTCGGGGCACAAAGTGATTGGCGTCGACCCCGATCGCCATAAGACAGATCAAATTCAGCAGGGGCGAACCCCTTTCTACGAACCTGGTTTGGATGAGATCGTGCGGGCGACAGTGCAAAGCGGGCACCTGTCCGCAGTCAATGACGCGGCGGATGCGCTGCGCAGCGCGGATATTGCGCTGATCTGTGTCGGAACTCCGTCGGAGCGTAACGGCAATCTTGACCTGGACCAGGTCAGACGTGTCGTGCGCGATATCCGGTCGCATTTGGTGGCCGGCTCGCAGCTCATTGTATGCGTCCGCAGCACCGTTTTCCCCGGAACCTGCGAAGAGATTGTCATTCCGGAACTGGCGGCCTACCCTCACGTCAGGGTGGTGTCGAACCCGGAGTTTCTCCGCGAGGGCTGCGCGGTTCGCGACTTCATGGAGCCTTCCCTGCTTGTGGTCGGAGGGCCGGAAGCCACGTCGGTGCAACGAGTGGCTTCTCTCTATAGTTCCCTGGACGTGGAGCCGTGTCTGGTTTCCCTGCGGGCGGCGGAGATGATCAAGTATGCGTGCAACGCCTTTCATGCGGTGAAGATCGCCTTTGCCAACGAGATCGGAGCGCTCGCCGGGTGCCTGCAGGTGGACGGTCGCGAAGTGATGGAGACGCTATGCCAGGACCGCAAACTCAATTTATCGGCAGCCTATCTTAAGCCGGGATTCGCTTTCGGTGGTTCCTGTCTTCCCAAGGACCTGCGGGCGCTGTCCTACCGGGCGTCCCGCCAGGACCTGAAACTTCCGCTGCTGGAAGCGGCATTGCCGAGCAATGACGAGCATCTGGATCGTGCCGTTAGGGCCGTTCTCAGTCTACCCGGGCGCGTCGGCGTGATAGGGCTGGCATTTAAAGAGGACACGGACGATTTGCGCGAGAGCCCCGTTGTACGAATGCTGGAATCTCTTCTGGGCAAGGGACGCGACGTGCGCGTCTACGACCCGCATATCCGGCTGGATAGCATTTACGGCAGCAATCGAAGCTACATCATGACTGCCATTCCACATATCGGGCGGCTGCTTGAACCTGAGATCGGCACGCTCCTGAATTGGGCCGACAACCTGGTGATTGCGCAAAAGCCCAGCACGGAGTTGGCGGGCCGCATCGCCGCGAGTGGCCGGCCAACCCTGGACCTGGTGGGATCGTTACCCGCTGCCTTGACCCCGGCTGCAGTCTCCGCCCGGCTGTGATCTCTATATTAAGGATGCGCGCCTACAGTTTTCGGGAAGTTGCATTCCGGCTGAAGCAGGAAGCACGAAATCTGGCGTTGTTTGTTAAGCCTCCCGCATTGCCGGAAACGATTCAGCCTTCCGCGCCCTTGCCGGATGCAGTTGCGGTCGCGCGGGCGCTGCGCGGTACTCCGGCGGCGGAAGCCATCTTCAGCACGGCGGAACAGATTCTCCAGCACCGGTTTCCGTTGCTTGGTCTCGAGATCGAGACGGGTCCGGAGATTCGCTGGAGACGCGACTACCAAAGTGGTAAGGAAACGCCGGATTCGTATTTTCGCACCATTCCCTACTTGAACTCGGCTCGCGTGGGTGACCATAAATTCATTTGGGAACTGAACCGGCACCAGCACCTCGTGCTAATGGCACAAGCTCACTTACTCACGGAGAGGCAACAGTTCTTAGATGAGATCGACGCGCAATTGGATGGTTGGTTCCTGGCGAACCGGTTTCAACGGGGAATCAATTGGGCGAGCGCGTTAGAGGTTGGCTTTCGGGCGCTCTCCCTCCTGTGGGTGGAACATCTTGTGGGCCCGCGGTTGAGGCCGGCCCAGCGGCGGCGGCTGCTCGAAAGTTTGTACCAACACGGTTTTCATTTGGAAGCCAATCTTTCCGTATATTTCTCGCCCAATACGCATCTACTCGGGGAAGCCGTGGCGTTGCACGCGCTGGGGATCTTTTTTCGAGGCGTGAGCCGTGCCCGCGGGTGGGAGCGCCAGGGGGCCCGTATAGTGGCGGAACAAATGACGCGCCTGGTGCGTGCCGACGGCAGCTATATCGAGCAATCGACTTCGTATCATCTTTACGCGTTGGATATGTTTCTGTTCCACGCGATCTTGGTCCATCCATCGGATGAGTACCGCGACAGCTTGGCGCGGATGGCGCAATATTTGGACGCTCTGATGGGGGATGAGCGCTCCCTTCCCTTGGTTGGGGATGACGACGGTGGACGTTTCTTCCATCCGTTTGGGCCACGCGATCGCTTTGGCCGCGCTACGCTGGCGACGGCGGGCTGGGTTCTGGGCCGGCTGGAGTGGATTGTGCAGAATGATGTGCAGGAGTGCGCGGTCTGGTGGCTGGGTCCGCGGGTATTGCAGGCGGATGGCGTGACGCCGGTGAGAAGTTCCGCGTGGTTTGGGGATGCGGGCGTGGCGGTCATGAATAGCAGCGACGCCCGGTGCATTGTGCAGGCCGGGCCATTTGGGCCCTTCCGTGGGAGCCATAGCCACGCCGATAAGCTGAGTCTCGTCGTTCGTGCCGCTGGGCAGGACCTTTTGCTTGACCCGGGGACATTCACCTACGATCACGAGTCGCCGTGGCGCAAAGTATTCCGGGGTACCGCGGCGCACAACACGGTGCGCGTGGGCGGGATGGATCAGGCCGATCCCGCGGGGGCCTTCGGATGGCAGAATCCGCCGGACGTTTTCGTGCACCAATGGCAAACCACTCCGGCGGCGGATTTCCTGGACGCCGAGTGCCGCTATCGTGACGTGCGGCACCGGCGACGGGTGTTCTTCTTGAAGCCAGGACTGCTTTTTATCCTGGACGATGTGGAGTGTGGAGGAGCAGTCGCGGAGCAATTCTGGCATCCTGCCGCGCCTGTTCGCAGGCTCACACCGTTTTCCTTCCGTCTGGGCGAAGCCGGCACGTTGCTTCTTGCGCCTGGGGATTCGGCGGCTGACTGCTCCGAGAGCGGAGAGTTCGGATGGCGGTCAGAGGTTTACGGCTGCAAACAACCGTCACCGGTGATCACCATGCGGCGGCGGGGCACGGGTCCGTTCGGAAGTGTAATCGTTTTTTCCGTGTCCGATGTTACCGGCGCGCTGGAACTGGTTCCGGCGGGCGAGGATATATGTATGACTCTTACTGGACCCTGGCAGTCGTCGGTGACATTTCCGCGGGATGGGTTTCCGCGCCTACTTGGATAATCGGGACGAAGGTCACGTTATTGTGCGTTCGGGACGAAGGTCACGTTATTATGCGTAATGATGCGTAAGAACGCGTTGGTGACAGGTGCGGCGGGGTTCATCGGTTCCCACCTGGTCGACGATCTGTTGAAAACCGGTTGGGCTGTTACCGCCCTGGACAATTTCGACGCTTTCTATGACCGCTCACTCAAGGAAGCCAACGCGGCGCCGCACCGCGCTTCGGACCGCTACCGGCTGCTGGAAGTAGACATTCGCGATCTGGACCGGATGCGTGCTCAACTTTCCGGTGATTTCGACGTCATCGTGCACCTGGCGGCCAAAGCCGGCGTCCGGCCCTCCATTGCCGATCCTCTGGCGTATCAGGAAGTGAACGTGCGCGGCACGCAAAACCTGCTGGAACTCGCCCGCGAATGGCGGACACCGCAATTTGTATTCGCGTCCTCCAGCAGTGTGTACGGAGTCAATCCGCGCGTCCCCTGGAGCGAGGACGATGCCGTGCTGCTCCCCATCAGTCCGTATGCGAGCACCAAGGTGAGCGGCGAACTGCTGGGCCACGTTTACAGCCATCTTTATGGAATGCGGTTTCTGGCATTACGCTTCTTCACGGTCTACGGTCCCCGTCAAAGGCCCGATTTGGCCATCCACAAGTTCACGAAGCTGATGCTGGAGGGACGCCCCGTGCCTTTTTACGGAGACGGCTCCACGCGGCGTGACTACATCTTTGCCGCCGATATCGTGACCGGCGTGCGGGCTGCCATGGAATACACCGCGAGCCGATACGAAATCATCAACCTCGGCAACAACCGCACGGTGAGTTTGGCTGAGATGGTGGAAACCATCGAACAAAGCCTGGGTGTCAAAGCGGCACTGGACCGCCAGCCGGAACAGCCCGGCGACGTTCCGCAAACCTGGGCCGATGTTTCCAAAGCCGGGCGGCTGTTAGGATATGCTCCCCGTACCAGCTTTTCCGATGGCGTTGCGGCATTCACGGAGTGGTTGCGCGGCAGCGTGCGCACGCGGCCGGCCTAATGCCGGTTACCGTGCGAGCATGTTGGGTGCTACCCAGGCGATTCCGACCTTATTTTCTAAGGCGGAAGCGGGTCCCCACACGCCAATTGGCAGGGTTCCCAAGGGCCATTCAAACGGTGTATACTTTTTAACGACCCGGTGGCCGACGCCTAATTCGGGGTCATACGATTTTTCAAGGAGAGGCCCATGAAATCGAAACAATCCAATCGCAGGGGATTCCTAAAAGGTGGTGCAGCGCTGGCCGGTTTGGTCGCGGGCGCCACGCAATCCGCCAAGGCACAGCCGCCAGATAGTTTTCTGCGGCCGAGAGGCACCAGCAAGGAACAGATCGCCTATGGCGAGCGCTCCAAGTATGTAACTTCGAAGCGCGAACCCGCCCCGGGCAGAGCTTCTCCAGACGCGTTCGGCCTGGCGTTCCACATCGGGACCCCGTTGCAGGATCAGGTCGGATCGATCACGCCGTCAGCGCTGCACTACGTGGCGACTCACCGCGGCGCGTTCGTTCCGGAAATCGACCCCAAAGAGCACCGCTTCATGATCCACGGCATGGTGGACCGGCCGCTGGTTTTCACCATGGAAGAGCTGATGCGCTTCCCGTCGGTCAGCCGCTGCCACTTCATCGAGTGCGCCGGCAACCGCGCGCGGGCGTCGCACAAGACCGTTCAGCAAACCCACGGCTTGACCAGCAACTCGGAATGGACCGGCGTGCTCTTGTCGACGCTGCTGAAGGAATGCGGCGTACAGAGCGGCGGAAGCTGGATCATGGCCGAGGGAGCTGAAGAAGTGAAGGGCAACTCGAGCGTCCCCATGACCAAGGCCATGGACGACTGCTTCGTGGTGTACGGCCAGAACGGCGAGCCGCTGCGTCCGCAGCAGGGTTTCCCGTTGCGGCTGCTGGTTCCCGGATATGAAGGCATTTTCCAGGTGAAGCATCTGCGCCGCGTCAAGGTCGTGGACCGCTACTACTGGACCTATAACGATTACGGCCATCGCCGCTCCGAGGCGAGAGAGGCCGCCATGGCCACCGTTTGGGGGCCCAAATCCGTCATCACCTCCCCGTCGGGTGCGCAGAAGTTGGCGGGCCCGGGAAGCTATGAGATCCGGGGTTTGGCATGGTCCGGCCAGGGCGCCGTCAAGAGCGTCGAAGTTTCCGTCGACGGCGGCAAGACCTGGAAGGCCGCCCAGATGAAGGGAGCTGCCACCAGGATGGCGCACGTCTCCTTCGGCCTGCAGTGGAATTGGGACGGCAAGGAGTGCGAACTGCAATCCCGCTGCACCGACGAGTTGGGTTCGATTCAGCCGAGTCTGGTCCAGGCCGCCAAGTATTGGAATGAACCTATGAAGCCGGGTTACCGGGTCAAGGGCCTCGACAACCCGATTCACCCCTGGAAGATCGCCAGTGATGGGAGTGTGACCAATGGCATGGCATAAGCTGGTACTGCCTGTAGCGTTACTCGGAGTCTGCGCCTGGGCGCAGGGTCCCACGTATAAGATGGGCCGCGCGCCATCGGCGGATGAAGTCAAAGCCATCGACATCGCGATCAATCCGGTCACCGGCAAGGAACTGCCGGCTGGACGGGGAACCGCTGTAGAAGGCACGAAGCTGTTCGTCTCCAAGGGTTGCGCGGGCTGCCACGGAGCCAACGGATATGGGGGCCGCGCGCCCACGTTGATCGTACCCAAGGGCTTCACCACCAATCCCGGCCCCGGGCCGGAGAAGATTCCGGGTCTTGCGCCGGGGATGGAAATGGGCATCATGTCGCCGGGTTTGATGGCGGTCCATGCGCCGTATGCTCCGGTGCTGTGGGACTACATCAACCGCGCCATGCCTCTCAACCGTGAAGGTACGCTCACGCCTAATGAAGTCTACGCGCTTACCGCGTTCTTGATGTGGAAGGGCGACGTGATCAAGGAAGACGAAGTGATGGATCAGAATACTCTTCCCAAGGTCAAGATGCCGCACTTGGATATGGCCGTGGAATCGCCCAATTGGAAGACCAACGCCAAGAGGGTGACGGGTTACCCCTACTAATCCTTTCGGAAGTTTTGGAAATTCGAGCCGGGTTGCGCAAGCATCCCGGCTCTTTTGTTTTTGCCCGGATTCCAGGGGCGCAACTCGCCCCTAAACCCTGGGGATAGCCCCAGCGCTGCGTATTCCGCCGCTCCGCCGGGGCCTGGCGAATGCTTCAAAACCGGGATGGCGCCCGATATTCGTGGCAATCCGGCTGGCGCGTCTTGCGAGACTCCGGGATCGCGGCGCGCGGGACCTGAGCTATTTTTCCGCGAGCGCCTGTGGAGCGTATTCCCTTGCCCCGGTGGGTGCCAGGGGAGCGAAGGGCAGTTTCAGCATGTCGAGCGTCCGTATACTCTGCTCCGCGCTTACTTCTTCCAGGCCAAGCTCCAGGTGATCCTCGCCGCCTCGCGGTTGGTCGCGATAGGTGCGGAACAAACGGTCCCAGAACGAGAAAAGCACCGAAAGGTTGGATTGCTGTTCCGCCATCTCCGTCGAGTGGTGGGTGCGGTGAAAACCGGGAGTGACGAGTACCAGGCGAAGAACTTTTTCAACCTTCGGCGGAAGGCTAAGATTTGCGTGGGAGAACAGAGCTTCGGCCGTATTGGCCAATTCGTAGAGAATCATGGCCGCGGGCAGGGGCGTAAGCACGGCTACGATGAGTAAGTAGAAGCCTTGTGTGAGCATGACTTCGCCAGGATGGCCCTCTGTACGAAAGTACTTTTCCAGTAGTACGAAACTCTAATACTTATTGCGAAGTCTTTGAAATGTGCGAGTTATCCCACATCTTGGTTACAGTACGTATAGTCAGCGTTTTGGCCGATCCCCTTGTGCTGACTATACTGGACTCAATGCCTTTTCGCCGGGCTTCGGTGGGCTGCGGTAAGTCCAATCCATGAGTCTGCTCATCTCGATTCTTCTCTCCGATCTTCTGCCCATATTCGCCATCGCCGGCGCCGGTTTTTTACTGGCGCGCTTTGCCGCCGCGGACGTGAAGTCGGTATCGCGCGTCGTGTTCTACGCGCTTTTGCCGTGCCTGGCGTTCCGCATGCTGGTGACCTATGACCGGCCCAGTTCCTCGGTGGGCCGTCTGATGCTGCTGGCCGCTCTGGTTATGGCCGCCATGGCAGTGATCGGCTACCTGGCGGGAAAGGGGCTCGGACTGGACGGCAAGTATCTGCGCTCCTTCCTGATGGTGGTGATGTTTTCCAATAGCGGCAACTATGGCCTGCCCGTGGTGCGTTTCGCCTTTGGGCCCGAAGCGCTGAGTGAAGCGACTGTCTTCTTCTTGACGGCAGCAGTGCTCACTTACGTGGCGGCGTCTTTTTTCGCGGGCAGCCAGTGCGGGAGATTCGCCGGCGCGCTGGAAAAGATCTGGCGCATGCCGTCGCTCTATGGCGTGGCCGCGGCGCTGCTGGCGCGCGGCGCGGGATGGCACGTGCCGGATGGTCTGATGCGGCCCGTGGAAATGTTGAGCGACTCGGCGCTGCCCGTAATGATCCTGGTGCTGGGGATGCAGCTGGAGCGCGCCGTCTGGCCCGCGCGCCTGGGCATCGTGATGCTGGCGGTGGGAATCTCCCTGCTGGTAACGCCTTTCGTCGCCCTGGGTCTGGCGGCGATTCTCAACGTTACAGGCCCGGCGCGGCAGGCCGCCGTGATTCTTTCCTCCATGCCGGTGGCGGTGATGACCACGATTCTGGCTCTGGAATTTGAAATCGCTCCCGAGTTCACCACCAGCGCGGTATTCATTTCCACCGTGTTGAGCCCGCTGACCTTGGCGCCGCTGATCGCCTATCTGCAGTGATTGAATGGAGTTGACCGGTGCATAAAGCGCACTTCAGGCACGGTAGATCATTGTGCGGTGCCGACTTTTCTCAGCCGCTGTCAAAACGGGGAACGCGAGCAGGTTATGGTCCGATCTCAATTCTCTGGGCCCGAATGTACGCAGCAAGCGTACCTGGATGACGCGCAAGCCGTGGCGCGGGAAATCATGCGCCGGGCGCGCCACAATGTGGAAGCCCTCATTGTCAAGCTGGAACCGCTGGGGTACGAATTGCTGACTGCGAACCGGAACGCCGCAACCAGCCTGCAAGGGTTGAGCCAAGCCATGGGCATGATGAAGGCCATGGGCCAGTTCACTGCCGGCAACCACTCCAATCCGCACGGTCGTGCGACAAAGCGTGGTTGACGGACGGTGCCGCAGCGGGATAGAGCTAGTGTTTTTCGAGTTCCTGGATTTGAAGTCCGTGGTCGAATCCATCGCTCGCCCGATTGCAGTAACACACCTTCGCGATCGCGGACACTTCGCGCAGAGTCACCCGAACTTGCGTGCCTGTCGTGAGTGGGCGGGCCGTTCTCACTCTCATGCCGCGCGGCGAAACGTCCAGAATATTGCAAAACATTCTCTGCGGATCGCCGGAACCAGTCGAATAGACTGCAGCCAAGCGGTTAGTTGGGATGCGCGGCTCGATCCGCCGCTGGGGAGCGCGGTCATCATCCGAGCTAACGGGCCAGTTTGTCTCCAGCACGGCGGTCGTGGGGTTGGTAATGATCTCTTGGATGAGTTCCATGGGAATATCGTCTACACCCATTGAATGATGCCTTCGTGCGAGGTGAAATAGATCGCGTGGGCTAGGGCGGAGCGTTCAAATTGTTCGCGGGTAAGGGATCCGTCTTATTGAGACCCGGCCACCGAGTGGTTGAAGGAATGGCCGGGGCGAGAGGATTCGAACTCTGGACCTCCTGGTCCCGAACCACGATTCGGGGGATGAGGAATAGGTAGGCTGGCTTGCTCGTGGTTGCGATGGGGTATTGTTTTCTAGCTTTTGCGACGGATGGGCAGCTGGGCGTCGTAGCCGGTGGTAACAGGTGGATGCAGGGGGTGGGCATAGTATTGGGCATAGTCACGACTCTTCACCATCGGTGACTTTCGGTCGTGATTTCGAAGGTCTCATCGGTCGACCCTCACGCAGCACATGGCGTGCGACGCGACCTAGTTCATGGACGGCCATGGCAACTTCAGGGCCATCAATCATCAATTCGGCCATTGGGCCGCGCCCGACAAACGCCAGAGTTTTTTCGAACCTGTCAATCGCTCTAGAAATCTCTCGCTCATCGTCCTTCTGAAGGGCGCGCTAGACATCAAGCCCAAGTTCGTAAAGCCAGGGGGCGTCATCTCTAAAGCCACTAATCACCATCAACCAGCCTAGAGCCCTGCCGCCTTCTTCCTCCATGCCAGGGTGATGAAGCATTTCCATCAGCATCATTGGGTGAAACTTACGGCGCCGACGCATTCGCGAGCCTAGGCCTTCGTTCAGCTGCCCTTGAAGCCGGTCGGGCAGGTCCCTGAACATCACCTTGATCTCCTCGAATAGTTTGGCGACCGAACTGGCCTCACCGTCCGCCGCCGGGCTTCCACTGGCGGGTGGCTTCTGGGTCGAGAGCTTTGAAATGAGGCCCTGGAACACACCAACCTGCAGTTTGACTGCCTCCTCACGCGGCTCCGCGTCAGAATTCCGCTTGATCAACTGCAGGACCAATTTGGTCAGCGAAGCTTCGTCATCGCCACAGTTCTGGAACTGGGCGAACGGCCCCTTGGTCGCCTGGTCCAACGTCAAGCCGACGACAACTCCGAACACGGGTTTGTCGAGTTTTCCCTTGGCGACACCAGCCTCGTAGAGTATCCAAGGGCGATCAACGCTGTTGAGGGTCAGAAGCGCCACAACATCCGTAGCATCATTGATCTTGCCCATGATCTCCGAATACCACTCAGCCCCGAAATCGATTCCAGATGTCCCCTTACGATCCGACGAACGAAAGGACTTAAGGAACCCACCGCTGGCATCCGTCAAGAGATTTGAAAAGGCTTCCGCGAGCTCTGCATCGCGGTGATCGTGGCTGACGAAGATAAGCGGCCTACTCGGCTTTTGACCACTCGCTGCCACAACCGCAGTTTAGTTAGATTCAGCGGCTTTCGAAGATTCTGTTCGTTTTGCCATTGGCGAGAAAGAATGGAACTCGTTAGTATAACAACATGGTGATCATCTAGATATGCTGCTGATGACTCTAGCAGACGGTGAGGGCACGCTTGGCTGCACCGCCCCAGTAGCGATAGCTAGGCCACCCGCCGCGACGGTGGCTTGATGCGGAAATCCACCTCCAGGCCGGCGTCAGTAAGCATGTTGACGAGCGTGTCCAGCGAAAATCGGCTGATCTTGCCGCGTGTCAAATCCGAGACTCTGGGCTGACTCACCTTCAGGCGCTTGGCTGCGTCGGCTTGAGTCAAGCCTTCCTTTTCGATGAACTTCCGCAGGGCCGTCATCATCTCTGACCGGATGCGCAGGTTCCTGGACTCGGCGGGTGAGAAACCGAGATCGGTAAAAACGTCACCGCTGCCCATGGTGATCGTCGTGTCAATCGTGGTCTTCATGGCTTTCTCCTTCATTTCGATTTCCTGGCCGCAACCAAAGCAGCATATCGTTTTCGGCCCAAGTCGAGATCGGCCTTTCGGGTCGCCTGGGTCTTCTTGACGAAGCAGTGAAGGACGTAGACGGCTTCCTCGTATCGGGCGACGTAGAACACTCGGTACTGGTTGTCGCCGTGAACGCGGATCTCCATCACGCCCGAACCGACGTCCGGCAACGGCTTAAAATCCTCAGGCACTTCGCCGCGCTAAACCAAGCCCAATTGGTAGCCCGCGTCCGAACGAATGTCAGCCGGGGCCGCCTGCAACCGGGCCCGACTGTCACCCATCCAGGCGATTGGCTTCCGACTCGACACTTCCTGATTATACAAAATTGGATATATCTATCGGCTGGCGCTTTGTGAAGGTTTGGGCGTGGGCTTATGCGAGAATTGGTCGGGGCGAGAGGATTCGAACCTCCGGCCTCCTGGACCCGAACCAGGCGCTCTACCAGGCTGAGCCACGCCCCGACGACGGAAGAGCCAGCGGGATAGGCCAGAAACAAACAAGCGGAGGGCCTTTCGGGAAACTGCTGACTCTCGGTCAGTATAGCATCCCGTCTCCATGCGCCGCCCAAAAGTCATGTCACAAAACGTCAGGCCAAAAGTGGTTTGATAGAGCGTATGGCACACTCTCCCGCCGCTCCGTTCGCGGCCCCTCCGTTTACGTTGGAGGGCAAGACGGCGCTGGTGACCGGCTCCGGCCGCGGCATTGGACGCGCCGTGGCGCGCAAGCTCGTGTCTTGTGGGGCATCGGTGATGCTCGCCGACATCGACCAGGCGGCGCTTGAAGAAACAGCGGCCGAGCTAGGGGCCCACGCCCGTTTCCTCGCCGGCGATCTGACCGTTCCCGATTTTCCGGGGCGGCTGGTGGACGCCACGCTCGCCGCCTTCGGCTCACTCGACATCATTGTCAACAATGCGGGCTACGTGTGGGACAACGTGATCCAGAAGATGACCGACGAGCAGTTCCAGGCTATGCTCAACATCCATATGGTTGCCCCGTTCCGGATTCTGCGTGCGGCCTCACAATGGATTCGCGACGCCGCCAAGCGGGAAGCCGCCGAGGGCCGCCGTGTGATGCGCAAGGTGGTGAATATCACGTCTGTATCGGGAGTAGACGGCATTCCTGGGCAAGCTGGTTATGGGGCAGGGAAGGCGGGCATCAACGGACTGACTAAGGTTCTGGCGAAGGAGTGGGGCCGCTACAACGTGAACGTGAATTCGGTCGGCTTCGGTTTAATCGATACGCGCCTGATTCAGCCTATCGATAAAAATAAAAACGACAAGAACGCGCCGCCCACGATAGAGATGGCGGGCCGGCAAATCCCGGTGGGCGCGTCGCAAGCGCTGCTGGATGCCGCCAAGGCCGCCTGTCCCCTGGGGCGCATCGGCACGGTGGAGGAAGCGGCAGGCGCGGTCCTGTTCTTCTGCTCGCCTTTATCCGATTACGTTTCGGGCGAGATCCTGATTGTCAGTGGCGGCGCGCGCGGCTAGTCATTTTGGAACAGACCCGCTCACGTAGCGGTTGCCTTGGATAAAGAAGCGCAGTGGCAGGTCGATTGCCTTCTTAATCCTGATGCGCGGCGACACACCGATATCGAATGTTGTGCGCCGTGCCGGCGCGCACACGATCAAAGACCCGCCCGTCAGATCCGCCCCGTAGTGCTCCAGCGTGATCCCCAGCGCGCGCGTAAGCTTGCCGGGACCGTTGGTGGGGAGGCCCACGCCCGCGATGGGCTCCACCGCGCGAATCAGCACGCAACCGGCCTTGCCTTCGCGCTCCGCGGCGATATTCAAGCAGTAGTGCATTCCGTAGATTAGATACACATACGCGTGCCCGGGCGGTCCGAAAAGCACTTGTGTGCGAGGCGTCGGTCCGCGCGCCGAGTGCGCCGCCGTATCACTTTCGCCGAGGTAAGCTTCCACTTCCACAATGCGCGCCGCCGCGGCACCATGGCGCAAAATGGTTCCGAGAAGATCGCGCGCCACCTCCACCGTCGGCCGCGCGTAAAATGCGCGGGTCGTGTTGTAGGTAAGGGGAGTGCTCCGCATACTACACTAAATAGTTTCGCATGCGTTTATTCGTGGCTATCGATATTCCGGATTCCATGAGGGCCGCCCTCGATGCTTTCCAGCGGCAATTGCGGCCCACGGCGCAGATGACCACGGCGAAGTTGCGCTGGAGCCCGGTGGCGAACGTGCACATCACCACGAAGTTTATCGGTGAATGGCCCGAAGATCGCATTGCGGACATGACGCTGGCGTTGGCGACTGTGCCGGTGGCGGGCCCCATCGAAATTCGTGTGAAAGGCGTTGGCTGGTTTCCTAACGAGCGGCAGCCACGCGTGTTTTGGACCGGCGTGGAGGGCGGTGAGCCGCTTCGGGCGCTCGCTCGGGAGACGGAACAAGCCGTGGCCGCGCTGGGCGTGCCCGTGGAAGAGCGTTCTTTCTCACCCCACCTGACGCTGGCGCGTATCCGCGAAGCTGTGTCGTTGGAAGCGCTGCAAGAAAAAGCGCGGAGCCTATCCAACGGCGGAGATTTTGATTTTGGCGCCTTCCGTGCCACGCATTTTTCACTCTATCTTTCCCGCGGCGGCCAATACACGCGGCTTGCGGCGTTCCCTTTGTAATCATCATGCTTGGATTGTTAACACTTTTCATCGCTTACCTGCTGGGTTCCGTCCCGTTTGGATATCTGCTGGTGAAATGGACCAGCGGCGCGGACGTGCGCGCTTCCGGCAGCGGCAACATCGGAGCCACGAATGTCTTCCGCACGTCCGGGCGCGGCGTCGGTCTGGCAACTTTGCTGCTCGATATCGCAAAAGGATTCGCGGCGGTGTGGATAGCCGCCATGCTCACAGGCGATGCCCTGGAATGGACCAGCCTGGCCGCGCTGGCGGTGATGGCCGGCCACTCGTATCCGGTATTCCTGAAATTCCAAGGCGGTAAAGCCGTGGCAAGTTTCGTCGGAGCATTCGCGTATCTGACGCCGCTGCCGCTGGTTGCCGTTGCTCTGCTGTTTGTCGCTGTCGTGGCGGTCACGCGCCGCATTTCGGCGGGTTCCATTCTGTGTGCCGCCACATTTCCGTTCGGCGTGTGGATCATTCTCCATCCACCATTTCAGACTACCGCCGCCGCGTTTGTGGCCGGGGTGTTTGTTATCTACCGGCACAAGTCCAATTGGCAGCGCCTGCGTGCGGGTACTGAGAACGTTTTCTCCTGGAGCGGCAAGTGACGTTAGCCATCCTGGGCGGAGGCAGTTGGGGTACGGCTCTGGCCGTTGTACTCGCGCCCCGCTTCGCCAGCATTCGCCTGTGGGTCTTTGAGGAAGATCTGGCGGCGCGCATGACGGCGTCGCGCGAAAACGATATTTATCTCCCAGCAACACGTCTCCCCGACAATGTCCACGTCGTCGCAGATCTGAGTGCGGTGATGGATGGCGCGCGGATCTTGCTGTGCGTCGTGCCTTCGAAACATGCCCGCGGTCTCTACGAGCGCATCGTGCCTCAGCTCGACCCTTCCGTGATTTTCGTCAGCGCGACTAAAGGATTTGAAAACGGGGGAGTCGAAAACGGGACGCCGCTGCGGATGTCGCAGGTCTTGAGCGAAGTAGCACAGCATCAGACCCGGATCGCCGTGCTTTCCGGCCCCACCTTCGCCAGGGAAGTGGCCCAGGGCGAGCCAGCGGCGCTGGTGATTGCTTCGAGTGACGCGGAAGTTGCCAGCACGGTGCAGGCGGCGTTTTCCGGCCCCACCTTCCGCCTTTACACGAATTCAGATGTGATCGGTGTTGAAGTCGGCGGCGCGCTCAAGAACGTGATCGCCATTGCCGCGGGCGTGGTCCAGGGGCTCGGTCTCGGTAACAACACCCAGGCCGCGTTGATCACGCGAGGGCTTGCGGAGATCACGCGCTTAGCCGTGGCGATGGGCGCACAACCAATGACGCTGGCGGGCCTGGCTGGCTTGGGCGATCTGGTGCTGACGTGCAGCGGTGAGTTGAGCCGTAATCGCCGCGTGGGCATCGAACTGGCGCGTGGTAAGACGCTGGCCGAGATCACCGCATCCACTCCGATGATCGCCGAGGGCGTGGAAACCTGCCGCGCTGCCGTGGCGCTGGGTGCCCGCTATGGCGTCGACCTGCCCATCATCGAACGGATGGCCGCCGTGCTGCATCACGGCGAGTCGCCGCGCCAGGCCGTGCGCGATCTGATGGAGCGCTCGCTCAAGGGCGAGTAGACGGACTTTTTCCCATGGCGAATCTCGAGTTAGTGGCATTGGTTGTGCGGGACTACGATCCCGCGATTCGGTTCTTCGTCGACGTGCTTCAGTTTGACTTGGTCGAGGACACGCCATCGCAAACGAACGATGGGCGTCCGAAGCGTTGGGTGGTTGTCAGGCCGCCCGGAGCCCAGACCGGAATCCTGCTTGCCCGCGCCGATGGCGAACAGCAGGTTGCCGCGATCGGGCAGCAATTCGCGGGCCGCGTTGGCCTGTTCCTGCGCGTCGACGACTTCGATGCGGCGTACCAACGAATGGTGGATGGTGGCGTCCGCTTTGCCTCAGCGCCTCGGGTGGAGGCTTACGGCAAGGTTGCTGTGTTTCTGGACCTGGAAGGGAACCGTTGGGACTTAGTCGGCCCCGGCCCGACGCCTTAGCCCTTCGCTTTTCTCGCTGCTTCCGCCAGCGCGGGAACGACTTCGAACAGGTCGCCCACGATTCCGTAGTCGGCGACTTCGAAGATCGGTGCGTTGGGATCTTTGTTGATGGCCACGATAGTCTTGGCGCCCTTCATGCCGACCAGGTGCTGAATGGCGCCGGAGATACCCACGGCGACGTACATTTTGGGCGCAACGGTCTGCCCCGAACTGCCGACCTGGCGTTCCATGGGCAGCCATCCGGCGTCGCAGATCGGGCGTGACGCGGCGAGTTCAGCGCCCAGCGCCCGCGCCAGATCCTCCACCACGGCAATGTTGGCTTGCTCCTTGATGCCGCGGCCCACGGACACGATGATGCCGGCCTGCGTGAGGTCCACCGCGCGCGCGGCTTCGCGGAACGGCGGCTCCGGCTTCTGGCGGATCTGCGCGGCGCTTAATTCCGGAACGAAAGTCTCCACCGTGGCAGCCGTTGGGCCGTTCTCCAGCGCATCGGCTCTCCAGGCTCCGGCTTGCAGCGACGCAAACACGGGGCCGTCTCCGGTGACCTTGACGTCGCCGTTCAGTTTGCCCTGGAAATATTGGCGTACGAGAGTCAATGCGCCGCCGTCGCTGCGCGCCGCAATGACATCGCTCACCAGCACCTGGGAAAACCGTGTGGCCAGCTTGGGGGCGAAGTCGCGGACCTGATAGGTGTGCGGGAACAGCACCAGCGAGGGCTGCGCCTTGCGTAGCAGTTGTTCCAGGGCCGCCGTGTAGCCGTCGGCAGTATAGACATCGAGCAGATCGTGCTCGATCGCCCACACTTTCGCCAACTTGCGGGCGGAGGCCTCCGCGGCCAGCACATGAATGCCCGTACCAATAACCGCCGCTTCCACGGGTTGGCCAAGCGCGGCTGCGAGTTGCTGGCTTGCCGCCAGCGTCTCCCAGGACGTGCGATGCCACTGGCCACCGCTCTGTTCGAGCACGGCGAGAACACTCATATGACACGTGCCTCGAACTTCAGCTTCTCGATCAATTGCGCGGCGGCGGTCTTGGCGTCGCCTTCGAAAATTTGCGTTTGTTTATTCTTCCGCGGAGTGTAGATCTTCTCGATGCTCGCGACCGCGGCCGGCAATCCGCCGAGTTCCGCCGGCGTGAGCCGCCTCACTTCCTTGGTCTTGGCCTTCTTGATACCCATGAGCGTCGCGTAGCGCAATTTGCTCGACCCGCTCTGAATCGTCAGCACGGCGGGCAAAGGCATCTCGATGTGCTGGAACCAGCCGTTCTCCAGTTCACGCTTGACACGGATGCCCCCGGCTTTCACCTCAGCGTGCATGATGATGGTCGAGTGCGGCATGCCCAGCAGTTCGGCCATCACCACTCCCGTCTGCCCTGCGCCGACGTCGTCGGACTGCAATCCGGTCAGGATGAGATCTGCTTTTTCGGTTTCCGCCGCCGCGGCCAGGAGCTTTGCCGAACCCAGCGTGTCGAGTGCTTCCAGGTTATCGGCCGCGATGTGAATCGCACGGTCGGCGCCCTTGGCCAGGGCTTCGCGGATGGTTTGTCCGGCGCGTTCCGGCCCCGCGCACAGCACGACAACTTCTCCACCGTGCTGCTCTTTCAGTTGCAAGCCGGCTTCGAGTGCGTAGGCGTCTGGTTCATTGACTTCGAAGCTGAGGCCGCCGTCATCGATCCACTTACCGGCGGCGTTGGCGTGCAAAGGCGAGTCGCGCAGCGGAACCTGCTTGATCGCAACAAGGATTTTCATACAGATTGTACGGAACTAATCGGGCTTCTTGAAGATGAGGCACCCGTTGGTGCCGCCGAAGCCGAAGGAATTCGAAAGCGCGTAATCGATCTTTAAACGCCTCGCGTGATTCGGAACATAATCCAGATCGCACTCCGGATCGGGGTGGTCGTGATTAATCGTGGGAGGCGCGATCTGGTCGCGGATGGCCAAGACCGTGATTCCCGCTTCCAGTCCACCGGCGCCACCCAACAAGTGCCCGGTCATGGATTTCGTCGAACTCACCGCCAGCTTATAGGCGTGCTCGCCGAAAACACGTTTGATGGCGATGGTCTCGATGTTATCGCCCACCGGCGTGGACGTGCCATGCGCGTTGATGTAGTCGATCTGGTGCGGCTGAATTCCGGCGTCGCGCAGGCAGTTGCGCATCACGCGGTAGGCGCCGTCGCCGTTTTCCGAAGGCGACGTGATGTGGTGGGCATCGCCCGACATGCCGTAGCCCACAATCTCGGCCAGGACCGGCGCTCCCCGGCGCTTGGCGTGTTCGTATTCTTCGAGGATCAGGACTCCCGCGCCCTCGCCGACGATAAAGCCATCGCGATCCTTATCCCAGGGCCGGCAGGCATGCTGCGGATCGTCATTGCGCTGGGAGAGCGCGCGCATGGCGGCGAATCCGCCAATACTCATGGGCGTGACGGCAGCTTCCGCGCCGCCGCAGATCATCACATCCGCGTCGCCGTATTGAATGATCCGGAAGGAGTCTCCGATGCAATGCGCGCCCGTGGTGCAGGCCGTGGCGGTGGCCGAGTTCGGGCCTTTTGCGCCGTTGCGGATCGAAACATGTCCCGACGCAAGATTGACGATGGTGGCCGGAATGAAGAACGGTGAAATGCGCGAGGGGCCCTTTTCCAGAAGGTTCTTGTGTTCGCGCTCGA
>CAMAVI010000026.1 GCA_945861625.1 Candidatus Sulfopaludibacter sp. SbA3 | reverse complement strand
CTGGCCGCCACCAGACGGCGGGCGTGTTCGTCCAGATGCGGCCACATGCCAGCAAAGTACTGAGCAAGTTGGGCATCGGTGTCCATCTCCAACGTGATATCACATCAAGATGGTAGATGTAAAGGTTATTTATTTACGATGCCTAAGCTCTTCTGGAGCACTAAGTGGATCATCGGCGGTCATGCTGTCGTGCGTTAACGTTTGGCGCGTTAACGTTTGGCGCGTTAACGTTTGGCGCGTTAACGTTTGGTGCGTTAACGTTTTCGGTCCCCGCGTCCGATTTTCATAGAGTTGGCAAGAACGCTCCCATTTCGCCCGTGGCTGCCGGTCTTGCTGGTATTGGCGGCGCTGATTCCCTGCACATGGCTGACATTGCGCTACTCCGATCTGCCGCAATTCGGCAAGTACCAGGATGACGGGTTGTTGGTGATTAGCGGCAAGGCGCTGCAGGAGACGGGAGGATATCGCATCACAAGTTTTCCGGGCCGGCCTTTCCAAACCAAATACCAGCCGCTGTACCCGGCGCTGCTGGCGGCGGTGTGGTCGGCCGATCACCGTTTCCCGGAAAATCTCAAATTGTTCGCGGCGCTGGCGTGGGCTACATTCGCGGCGTTTCTAGGGCTGTCCTTCGCGGTGTTCCGCTGTTTCGGCTTTTCGCTTGCGGAGGCGGCCGGGATGCTGCTTTTGTTGGCGCTGAATCCGTGGTTGCTGTACTGGGGATTGCTGCCGATTTCCGATCTGCCGGTCTCGGTGCTGGTGCTGGCCACCTTCTGGATACTGCGGCGTCATCCCCACGAACCGCGATGGTGGATTGCGGGCGCGTGTGTAATAGCGGCGGCCTGCCTTACGAAGTCCATCGGGATCTTGCTGGTGCCGGCTCTGTGGGCCGGGGCGTGGCGTGGACGCGAATGGAAGCGCTGCCTGGTGATGACCGCGCCGGCCGTGGCCGCATTCGCGGGCTGGACCGCCTGGGCAAAATGGCATCGCGCTCCATTGGAGCATCCGCTGCTCTGGTATTACACCGACTATGTGGCGGCGCATCTGAAAAACGGCGGCCTGCATGCGATTCCGCAGATTGTTTCGCACAATATCGCCAGCTTCCTTGAAGTCGCTGGGAATTCCACGCTGTATCACCTGGCCGATTCCATGCCTGGGCGATTCCTGTCGGTGATTATCCTGGCCGCGGCGATTTCCGGCTCGCGGCGGCTGATGCGGAAGAGCGGCGCGGTGGAGTACGCGGTGTTCTCGCTGCTGCTCGTGGGGCTGCTGCTGGTCTGGAACTTTAGTCCTAACGTGCGATTGCTGGCGCCGGTGTTGCCGATGTTCGCGATGGGGCTGTGCGCGGAGGCGGAGCATGCCGCTTCCCTGGTGCGGAGTTCGCGCCAATCCCGGAAGAGAGCAGACCGCGTCGCAGCCCGTCTTTGCGTGGGAGCCGCGCTGGCAGGCTGTGCTTACGCGGTGGCGGCCAACGCGAATTATCTGGTCCATGGAATTCCACAACTGCTGGAGCAGGATCGCAGTGCGGCGGCGCGCGACCGCGAGGCGTTTGCCTGGTGCAAGAGGGAACTGCCGGCGGCGTCCGTCGTATTGGCAAACAACGACACGTCTTTCTATCTGCATAGCGGCCTGAGATCATTGCGGCCCGTACCCAATAGCGTCGCGTTTTACAGGGAAGATACGGCCGCCGCACTTGAAAACTTCACGCACTTCGACCAGCTCGCCGACGTTTTTGGCGTGACCCACATCGTGCTCACACCGGAAGACTTCCCCGATTTTAGTCCGGAACAGAGAGAATGGATCCGGGGCGCGCTGCTGGCGAATCCCCGCCACAAGCAGATTCACGCCGCCAACGGCGCCACGATTCTCGCCATTGAGCGCGGCTATCCACCGGTGGACGCGGGGGCGCCGGCCTCCGGAGCGCTGGCCGCCGGGGCCACGCGTTTAAACCAGGCGCCCGGCCAATAAGTAACGTTTTCCGCGATAGGGCTCTTGCCACCGAAGAGCCAAGGCGGCTGCTGGTGGAGGAATTCCGTGTGCCGCGCCGCGAATTCCAGCGCCGCGGTGTACGGATTGTCGGTCTTCCATTCCGATTGGGCGCGCGGAACGTCCGCGATGTCTTTCATGATGCCGTCGGTGGCGATGATGTAGGAGCCCTCGCTGACCAGCGGCGCGTAGGCCTCCAACTCGCGGGCGACGTGATCGCGGGTGTGATTGGAATCGAGGATCACCAGCACGGGGCGAAGGCCGCTCACGGCCGCCTTCACCTGGCTCACCACGTCCGGGGCCGTGGAATCCCCTTCGATCATGGTGATGTGGGAAGACAGAGGGTGCCGGCGGAGATTCTCGCGCGAATGCGCGGGGATCTCGACGTCAATGCCGATGACGCGGGCGTCATCAAGCCCCATGGCTTTTAGCAGAGACGCGTGAAACAGCAGCGATCCGCCTTGAAAAATGCCGGTTTCCACGATGACGGAAGGCCGCACTTGATAAATCACTTCCTGTAAGCGCAGCATGTCCTCGGGCAACTGGAGAACGGGAAGGCCGAACCAACTGAACGTGTGGTAGTACTCCAAACTCCAGCCGACGCGCACCCATTCGAGCGAGATCGCCTCGAAGGCTTCCTTCGTATAGAGGTCGAGAGTGGTTTCGGCGGCGCCGTCGACCCGGGTCAGCGTCCGGGCGGTGGTGTCGATCAACAACTTCATGTTCCTAAAGTATAAATGGCGTCACGTCAAACATGACTTGCGGGCGAATACCCAAAGCGCATATGATTGCGGTCTATGAATGTCGAAAAGGTCTTGGCGGAGTTGCGTATTTACAAGACGCAGTTGGATGAGTGTATCGGCGTGTTCGATCGTCTTGCGCTCCAGCGTGGTGAAAGGCGCGGCCGTCCTGTTCGCGCTGCCGCCCGGCGGCCTTTGGCGGTTCCCGCACGCCGAAAACGCAAGGTTGCTGGGGGCAAAGTCTTGCCTGTTCAATCCGTCAAAGACTCCACCCGGTCGACAAAGAATCGATAATCGCGCGCGGGCAGGAACTGGATGTTCAGGCGGTTGGTGATAAGAGTGAAGACCAAGCTGAAGGAGAGGCCTACCAACTGGACCAGCAAGATGAGCAGCAGCCCGGCTCCGTAGGTGGCCCATTGCGGAATCGCCACCGTGGTGAAGAGGCGCGTGAATCCCACCGCGATCAGACCGCCCGCCAGCAAGACGACACCGGCCACGTTAACAAGTAGAATTCGCGTAGCCACGGCGTCGTGAAAGCTGGCGATGCCGGCCAGTCCGTGGTTCACCAACGCAACTAAGTTCATGTGGGAATGTCCGGCGTAGCGCTGGCCGCGGTCGATGGGCACCGTGTCAAAGGCAAGACGGGATTTGAACACGGCTCCCGTGTAATGATTCCATAGCTCCGGCATGCACGTGAGCCGCCGTAACGCGCTGGCCGGAACCACGCTGAAATTTCCCACGCGCACCGGGATGCCGGTCAGAACCTTGTGCAGGAAACGGTACAGCCCGTAGCCCGCCTGGAATACCTGACCTTCCAGGCGCTTTCTGCGTTCGGCGAACAGGATGCGCGGGGAACCCGCCAGGGCCTGCCGGATGAGGGGGACGGCGTCTTCGGCGCGGTCTTCGCCATCGGAGTCCATGATGAGCACGGCGTCACAGGGAACGTGCTCCTGCACATGGCACAATCCAACGGCGATGGCGCGCTGGTGGCCCAGGTTTCTGCGTAAGTGCAACACCTCCAGGGCGTGCAGGTGCTGTGGAGGGAAAGGCTGCCAGCCCGTGGTTCCATCCGGGCTGCCATCTTCGACCAGGAGAGCTTGCACGGCGATGTCCGCGAGCTGGGCGCATTCTTTGTCGAGCGCGCGGCACAGCAGGGAAGCCGACTGCCAGTCCCGGTAAACCGGCATCAGGATCACGATTCGAAATGGCTGGGAAGAATTCACGGAGGCGCGTTAGATCAAATTGTAATCGAAGCGGTTACGGGTGCGCTAAGATGGCGCTCATGAAGTGGGTGGTTGTTTCGGCGTTTCTGGCCGCATTTGTACTGAGCGCCCAGGTGAATGAACTCTCGGGTGAGCGCATGCGCTCGCACGTCAAGTTCCTGGCGAGCGACTTACTGGAAGGCCGGGGCGTGGGCACGCGCGGCGGAGATCTTGCGGTTGAATACATCGCCGCGCAGTTCGCGCTGTCCGGCTTGAAACCTGCCGGCGACAACGGGACCTACTTCCAGAAATTCACTTTAGTTGGCGCTCTGCCGCAGGAGGCCACGCAGATGACGGCGCAGTCGACAGCACCGGGCAGCGGCCCAGCGGTCACCTTCAAGTGGCTTGACGATTTTGTCGGCGTGACGTTTCAGCAGAAGCCAGACGCGGAGGTGGACGCCGACGCCGTGTTCGTGGGCCACGGCATCGTGGCGCCGGAATATCAGTGGGACGACTACCGGGGCGTCGACGCGCGCGGCAAAGTGGTGGTGCTGTTCACCGGCGAGCCGCCTTCGAAAGATCCGAAATTCTTTACCGGCGACGCGCTGACCTATTACGGACGCTGGAGCTATAAGTACGAAGAAGCCACGCGCCGCGGCGCTGCCGGTGTCCTGATTATTCATACGACTCCCACGGCGAGCTACGGATGGAACGTGGTGCGTTCCTCATGGTCGCGCGAGGATCTGGCGATGAAGCTGGCGCCGGGCGCGCAAGCGTTAGGGTTTGCCGGCTGGGTGACTACGGAGGCTGGTGACCGCATCGCGTCCTCGCTCGGCAAGAAAGCCCAGGAACTGCTGGCGATGGCGGACACTCGCGGGTTCCGCGCGCAGCCCCTGCCGTTACGCTTTCACATTCGCGCTCCGGCCAAGATCCGCGAGGTGGAAACGCGCAACGTGATTGGCAAGGTGGAAGGAAGCGACGCGCAGTTGAAGAGCGAAGCGGTGATCTTCAGCGCGCACTGGGACCACCTGGGCGTGGGCGATCCGGTCCGCGGCGATGCGATATACAACGGCGCGCAGGATAACGCGACGGGTTGCGGCGTACTGTTGGAGCTGGCGCGCGCGTGGGCCGCGTTGCCGCAGAAGCCGCGCCGCTCCGCGCTGTTCCTGGCGGTATCGGCGGAAGAGTCGGGCTTGCTCGGGTCGCAATATTATGGCGAGCATCCCGCGATTCCGGCGGGCAAGACGGCGCTGGCGATCAATTACGATTCGCTGCCTCCGCGCGGCCGCACGCGAGATGTCTTGATGCGCGGCGCCGAGCGCACGACGGCGTTTCCGCTGGTGCAGGAAGCCGCGCGGCGCTTCAACTTCATGCTCGCGCCCGACCCTCGGCCGTTCGCGGGCAGCTACTACCGCTCCGATCATTTTTCCTTCGCGCGGGTGGGCATCCCCGCTTTCTCGGTTGACTCCGGCCACGACTTGCTGGGCCAGCCCGCGGGCTCGGGCCAGAAACTGGCCGATGAATACACCGAGGCGCGCTACCACCAGCCGTCCGATGAATACCGTGACGACTGGGACTTCGCCGCCATGGAGGCATATGGCCGCTTCGGGTTCGTGATCAACATGAACGCGGCAAACCTGCCCACGCTGCCCACGTGGCATGCGGGAGACGAGTTTCTGGCCGCGCGAACGGCCAGCGGAGTGAAATGAGCGATCCGGCAAGCAGCAACCCGGCAAGTAAAGACCCGATTTCAGCGGCCGGGGGCGTGCTGCTTCGCGAGCATGGGGGAAAAGTACAGGTATTGCTGGTTTACCGTCCGCGGTATGACGACTGGGCTTTACCGAAGGGCAAGCTGGAAGCGGGTGAGAGCCCCGAGCAAGCGGCCATGCGCGAGGTCCGCGAAGAGACCGGCTATGAAGTCACGCTGGGCGATGCGCTGAGTTCCATTCGTTACCTGGTGAAGGGCCGGCCCAAGCTGGTCCATTTCTGGAAAATGCAACCGCAGGGGCGTTCGCGCGGGATCGAGGACCGACGAGAAGTGGCGGAGGCCGTCTGGCTTTCTCCCGAAGAGGCGCTGGAGCGGATGAGCTATTCTCTGGAAAAACAGGTGCTGAGCCAGGCCTTGGGTGGAGCCCCCGCCTGAAGCCGCAATAAGAATGCGCTTTAGCGGGTTGCGGGAAACCGCCAGTTGACCGCTCCGTAACCGTCGCGGCTCGGAAACGGTTGTTGACACTAGGCGACTTACCGAGCCGCGAGCGTGAGCAAGCGGATTACGGATGTGTTTTTTCGCGCGACTAGGCGAAGACAAGGGGAACATTCAAGCCCCTGTAAACAAAACTCTTGCCAACCTGCCGAGCCTTAGCTTACACTGAGTGGACCGAAGTGGTCCATTGTGGTGTAAAGTGGCAGATCAAGTGGCAGGAAACGGCGTCAACGGGGTTCCCAGCGGGGTTGCTGGCGTGGAGCCGCCGCATTCGATCGCCCAGGCGCGGGTCGACGACAAGGGGCGCCTCAAACTGCCGGCCGAATTCCTGGAATACCTCAAGAAGCTGGATGTGGACAAGGTCTTTATCACCACGATGGATCTGCAGCTAGCTCGAATCTACCCCATTTCGGTGTGGAAGTCGAACGAAACTTTGTTTGCCAACGCGGGCGACTTGGCCGAGCAGGCCGAAGACGTCGCCTACATCGCGAAATACTACGGCGGCGATTCCGAGATCGACGCGCAGGGCCGGGTCCTGGTGCCCACGGAGTTGCGGCGCAAACTGGCGCTGGAAGCGCAGCCGGTGTGGCTCGACTGTTACCACGGGCGGATCAACGTGGCGAGCAAGGCCGTGCACGAGGGGCGCCTCAATCGCGCGCTGGCGAATCTGGGCGACAAGGTGAAGACGCTGGAGAAGAAGGGATTGAAATAGCGGTCATGTATGCACGTTCCGGTCATGTTGCGCGAGTGTGTGGAATACCTCGCGATACGTCCGGACGGAATCTACCTGGACGCAACGTGCGGATTGGGCGGGCACACGGGTGCGATCGCGCGTCATTTGACTACGGGTCTCGTACTTGCCTGCGACCGCGATGCGGAGAGCCTGGCGCGCGCGAAAGAGAACACGGCGGATTGCGCGGCGCGCATCCGTTATCACCATGCAAGGTTTTCCCTGGTGGGAGAGACGCTGGCGGCGGAAAAAATAACACAACTGGACGGGCTGCTAGCGGACTTGGGTGTATCGCGGTATCAGCTGACGGAGGGAGAAAGGGGATTCTCCCTGATGGCCGACGGCCCTTTGGACATGCGCATGGATCGCGGCCAGGGCCAGACGGCGGCGGATATCGTGAACTACGAATCGGAAAAACAGCTCGCCGATTTGATTTATCAACTCGGCGAGGAAAGGAGGAGCCGGCAAATAGCCAGAGCAATCGTGCGGGCGCGGCCGATCGTAACGACGGGTCAGTTGGCCAGGCTGATCGAAAACACCGCGCCTCGTACGGGCAAGCTCCATCCCGCGACGCAGACCTTCATGGCGCTGCGCATCGCGGTGAATCAGGAAAACGAAGAGTTGGACGCACTGTTAGCAGCCATTCCCCAGATGGTGAAGCCCGGCGGGCGGGCGGTGGTGCTGACGTTCATGTCGCTGGAAGACCGCAGGGTCAAGCAGGCGTTTCAGGCGTGGGGCAAGGCCGGACGCGTGCGGATTTTGACGCGCCACGTGGTGCGGCCCACGGAAGAAGAGATTCGGGACAATCCGCCGTCGCGTTCGGCAAAGCTGCGCGCGGTGGAGATTATTTAGCGCACAGCGAATGCGTTGTGCGCGGCAAGAGAAGAATGCACAGCGAATGCGTTGTGCGCGGTGGGAATGATTTAGCGGAGAATGCAGCGGCAGCGTTCAGCCACGGACACTTTCCTCCCCCGGTGTCCGGGGCTGAGGGTTGACCCGCCGCCGGAGAGGAAACGAGAACCATGGCAGCTCTAGCAACCGTATACAGCAGACTGACCGGCCACGAAGCTCCGCGGAGCGCCGCGAGAGCGAAGGCGACTGTTCCGGTGCGCGCTTTCCCCAGCGAAGACATCTACTTTTTCGCCAAGCGCATCGATAACAGCCGCGTGGTGCGGCAAGCGGACCCGAAGGCGGGTGGCGTGTGCTGGAAGATGATCGGCTCCGTGGGTGTGGCCGCCATGCTGCTGGTTGGCGTGCTTTTGCCGAGCGCCTACGGCCTGTTGGCCGGTTACCAGCTGCAATCGTTAAAGGATGAAGCCCGGCGCCTAGCCAGCCAGGAGGCATCGCTGGAAATGCAGGAGGCGCAGCTTCTGTCGCCCGCGCGGATGGAAGAGCTGGCGCGCATGCAGCAGTTCATCGATCCGGAGGCGCAGAAAGTTGTGTATTTGGATTCGAAAGACGGTTCGGCCGTTGCTTTAAACGAGCGGGCTCTCAATGAGGGGCCTTTCGGCCAGAAAACTACTGGGGAGAAATAGCGGGTACTGAATGCCGGAGACTCTCTCAACCCGGCGGCTGCGATGGCTGCTGTGGATCTTGTTGCTGTGGGTGAGCGCGATTTTCGCGCGCCTGGTCATGCTGCAAGTATTCCACCACGATGAGTTGCTGCGGCTGGCGCAGCAGCAACAACAGAAGAGCGAAGAAATCCCAGCCTTGCGCGGCACGATCTTTGACCGCGCGGGGCAGCCGCTGGCCAAGACACTGCCGGCTGAATCCATCTGTGTTAACCCGCTGAAAATTCCGGACCCCGGCGTGGCCGCCGATATTCTTTCGCGCGTGCTGGACGTGGACCGCGCGGGCCTCTACAAGCGCATTGTAATGGCCAAGGCCCGCAATGCCGGATTCCTGTGGGTGAAGCGGAAAGTGTCGGCCGAAGAAGCCGCGCGGGTGCGGAGTTTGCCGTTTGAGTGGCTGGAATTCCGTTCGGAAATGCGGCGCTTCTATCCGCACGGGCAACTGGCCGCGCACGTGATCGGCTCCACGGGTATTGTGGATCCCGACGATACGCTGGAGCATGGCAATGGCGGCATCGAGATGAGCTTCGATGACGAACTGGGGGGCCGGCCGGGCCTGGCGCGGGTCTACAAGGATGTCCGCCAGACGGCGTATGATTCCGTGGTGTCGCGGCAGCCCGAACCCGGTACGGATCTGACGCTCACCATCGATTCCAACCTGCAGTACGACGCCGAACGCGCGCTGGAAGCAGCGGCGCTGAAAACGGGCGCCAAGACCGGTTCGATTGTGGTGCTGAACCCATATACCGGCGACGTGCTGGCCATGGCCAACTACCCAACCTACGATCCCAATGGCGGTTCGGGAAAGCGCAAGGGTAAAGAAGTAGAAGGAGCGCGCCGCAACCTCGCGGTCACCACTCCCTTCGAGCCGGGCAGCGTATTCAAGGTCATCACGCTGGCAGCCGCGCTGGAAACCACCCATCTGACGCCGGATACGATGATCAACTGCGGCAACGGCATGATTAATTTGTTCGGCCGCGTGATTCACGATCACAACCGGTATTCTTCGCTCAGCATGGCGGATGTGTTGGCGAAGTCCAGTAACATCGGCGCCATCCAAGTTGGGTTGAAAGTGGGCGAGCAGAGGCTGTACGACTATGTCCGGAAATTTGGCTTTGGCCGCAAGACCGGCATAGAACTGCCCGGCGAATCGGCGGGCATGCTGCGGCGTCTGAATCAGTGGGAACCCGCTTCAATCGGCTCGGTAGCCATGGGTCACGAGATTGGCACGACATCGATTCAACTGGCGCTGGCGGGCGCGGTAGTGGCCAATGGCGGTATGCGGGTGAAGCCACGGCTGATCCTGGCGCGGCAGAAGCCGGGTGGTCCGCTGGAGCGCACCACGGCGGAAAAGCCGGAGCGCATCGTCAAATCGGAAACCGCCATCCAGATGCGCCAGATGATGGAAGGCGTGGTATTGCACGGCACCGGCAAGGGGCTGGCGAACCTGCGTGGTTACACATCGGGCGGAAAGACTGGATCGGCCCAGATTTACGATTTCAACGCCAAGGCTTACACGCATCACTACAACGCGAGCTTCCTGGGTTTTGCGCCCGTCTCCAATCCGCAAGTCGTGATTGCGGTAACGCTGATTGGAACGTCGGGCGGCACGGCGGGATACGGCGGTCCCGTGGCCGCGCCGGTGTTCCGCCAGGTGGCCACTTCCGGATTGCGCATGTTGGACGTGCCGAAAGATCTGCCGGATACAACGGTGCGCCTGGCCAAGGCGGATCCAGCGGACGGCAACGATTTAGCGATTGCGGGTCTGAGCAACACGGCCCCGCTCGATGTTTCCGATGGAACAAGTTATTCGCACAAGAAGGGGCAGGCGGTAGCTGCCGCTCCGGTGCGCTCACAAGTTGTACACTCCGACACCCCGCCGGTCCAGAGTGCGTCGGCAACTCCGGTTGTGGAGGCTACTTTGGACCGGCGGCCTTTTTTCAGTTCGCGCGCGGCATTCGGCCCGAAGGTTCCGGACCTGCGGGGGATGACGCTGCGCGCGGTGCTGGAAGAGTCGACCGCATCGGGAATGGTGGTGGAGGTGCAAGGGAACGGCATGGCGCGGGCGCAGGATCCGGCGCCAGGCAGCGTTCTCGCGCCGGGGACGCGAATCCGGGTTCACTTTACCCGGTGAAAGGTCGGAGGCAGAGCCATGACCTCCTCCGGGATGGCCTTAGGCGAGGTTTTGAGCGGCGTGAGATTGCGCGGGACACTGTCCGCGGAAGCGGCGGCGCGCCGTGTTGCGGGCATCGAATACGATTCGCGCGGAGCAGGAAAGGATTTTTTGTTTTTCGCGTTTCCAGGGTCACGCGTCGACGGGCGGCAGTTCGCGCGGGACGCCCTGGCAAAGGGTGCATGCGCGGTCGCCAGTGAGCTGCCTCCGCCGGAAGAAAATGGCGAACTCGCTTCGCGCTGGATTCAAGTGGAGCACGGCCGCCAGGCATTGGCGATGGCCTCTCGTAATTTCTATCGCAAGCCGGACGAGCGCATTCAGTTCACTGGAGTCACCGGGACCAACGGCAAGACCACCACGGCCTACTTGATCGACGCGATTTTGCGTCATGCCGGGAATCTCACGGCGATGATCGGCACGATCGAATACCGTATCGCCGGGGAAATCCGCGAAGCCGCCAATACAACTCCGGAATCGCTGGATGTGATCCGGCTGGCGGCTGAGTTGGAAGAAGCGGGCGGCCAGTATTTGACCATGGAAGTTTCGTCCCATGCTTTGGCCCTTGCCAGGGTCCATGGGATTCACTTCCACACCGCGGCTTTTACGAACCTGACGCGCGATCATTTGGACTTTCACCACACGATGGAAGAATATGCCGCGGCGAAACGCATGCTGTTTGCTCCCGCCGATTCGCCAGCGCCTGAATGGGCGATCCTGAATGCCGACGATCCGGCGAGCGCGGGGATGGCCTCCGCCCCGTTGAGTCATGTGATCTGGTATGGCATGAACGGCGCCGCGGAACTGCGCGCCGAGAACATCCGATCCGGCTTCGATGGTCTGCATTTCGATGCCGTGTATCAAGGAAAGCGCCAAGCCGTGCAATCACCGTTGGTGGGGCGGATCAACGTCTCCAATATTCTGGCCGCTGCCGGCGTGGGATTGAGCTATGGTCTGGATCTCGGCCTGATCGCAGCGGCGATGCAAGCCTGCCCGCCGGTTCCCGGGCGCTTCGAGCGGGTGGACCGCGGCCAGCCGTTCCTGGTGGTGGTCGACTACGCTCACACGGACGACGCCTTACGAAACGTGATTCAGGTGGCGCGCGAACTGACCTCGCAGCAGGCCGAGCCCGGCCGCGTCATCACGCTGTTCGGCTGCGGCGGAGACCGGGACCGCACCAAACGCCCGTTAATGGGCATGGCGGCGGCGGAACTGAGCGATTTGGTGGTGCTGACGTCGGACAATCCGCGTTCCGAAGATCCGCTCGACATCATGAACGACGTGATGGTTGGGCTGCGGCGTTTCGACACGCCCGCGGTGGCCGAACCGGACCGCGGCAAAGCGGTGCAACGGGCGCTGGCGGAGGCCCGGTCCGGAGACGTGGTGATTCTGGCCGGGAAGGGCCATGAGACACACCAGATATTGAAAGACCGGACGATTGATTTCGACGATCGCGTAACGGCGCGGCAGGTGCTGGGATCTTTAGGATATCGGGCGGGGCATGAGCGGAGAGGATGAAGTTCGCATTACGGCAAGTGGCGGAGGTGCTCGGCGTGAGCGCCGCGAGCGACGCCCTTGTTTCCGGCTGGTCCGTGGACTCGCGTACGCTGCAGCCTGGCGATCTCTACTTTGCCTTGCGGGGCCCCAACCATGACGGGCACGCCTACATCGCCGATGTGTTCGCGAAAGGCGCCGTGGCGGCGGTTGTTGACCGGCCGGTTGAGACGGCCAGAGTCACTCTGCGCGTGGAAGACTCCTTGCACGCCTTGCAGCAACTGGCATCCTGGGCACGTCGCCAATGGGGAGGCAGCGTGATCGCCGTCACAGGGAGCGCGGGCAAGACAACGACGAAAGACGTCATTGCGCGGATGCTATCCGTGGGCATGAAGACGGCCAAGAACGAAGGCAATCTGAACAACCACGCCGGGCTGCCTCTGTCATTGCTGCGGATCGACTCCACCGCGCAGGTTGCCGTGATGGAACTAGGCATGAATCACGCCGGCGAAATACGACATCTGGCGCGGATCGCGCATCCCGAAATTGGTGTAGTCACCAACGTCGGCTTCGCGCACATTGAGAATTTCGATTCGATCGAAGGAATCGCGGCGGCGAAACGCGAATTAGTCGAGTCCCTGGACATTGGCGCGACCGCTGTATTGAATGCCGATGACGAGCGGGTGGCCGCATTCGCGGGCTCTCATCGGGGCCGCAGCATTCTTTATGGGCAGTCAGAAGCCGCGCAGGTGCGAGCCGCGGACGTGCGGTATCTGGCCGATGGCGTGCGGTTCCGCGTGGGAGGCACGAATTTCGAAAGCTCCCTCACGGGCCGCCACAGCGTGTCCAATATTCTAGCGGGGATCGCGGTGGCCGGCATTTATGGAATTTCTCCGGACCGCTTGCAGGAGACGGTCTGCTCGCTGGCGCCTGGAAAAATGCGCGGTCAGCGTCTGGTGCATCGCGGGATCACGATTTATAACGATTGCTACAACTCCAACCCAGACGCGGCGCGAGCCATGCTGGAGGTCCTACGCGACACTCCGGCGCGGCGGCGCATCGCGGTTCTGGGGGAGATGCTCGAACTCGGCCGCTGGGCCGAGCCTTTGCATCGCGACGTAGGCAACTACGCAGCGATGTGCGGGATTGATGTGCTCGTTGGAATTCGCGGCGCTTCCTGTTATACGGTGGACGCAGTCTCGCGTGCCGGCTTATCAGCTGGCGCCGCGCTTTTTTTCGAGGACCCCGCCGAGGCGGGACGCGCGTTGCGCAGCATTGCGCAGCCGGGCGACGCAATCCTGTTCAAAGGCTCCCGCGGCGTTCAGGTGGAACGCGCACTGGAGCAATTGATCGGCGCAGAGCCGCACTCCGCGGAAGAAGGCCGTAAGTAAGCGATGCTCTACTGGCTGTTGTATGAAAAGCTGTTCCACTACTATTCTCCGTTTCGCGTGTTTCAGTACTCGACGTTCCGCACGGGAATGGCCAGCCTGACGGCGATGCTGCTCTCGCTGGTGCTGGGCCCTTGGCTGATCGCGCGACTGCGTGAGTTCCAGATTGGTCAGCATATCCGCGAAGAAGGACCCAAGTCCCATCAAAAGAAAGCGGGTACGCCGACCATGGGCGGTCTGCTCATCTGCGTATCCATCGTCGTTCCCACGCTGCTATGGTCGAACCTGCGCGAGCCGGCTGTGTGGGTGGCGCTCACGGGGCTGCTGAGTTTCGGGGCCATCGGATTTTGGGACGATTACGTGAAGGTCCGGCGCAGACACAACCTGGGCCTGACAGCCCGCTGGAAACTGGCGTTACAGGTTCTGGCGTCGTTGCTGATCGGCGTGGAGCTTCTGGCGATGAACGCGCGGCACGTCTATTCCACCAGCATCAACGTGCCGTTCTTTAAGAACTTCAAGCCGGACCTGTTGATTACTCCCTGGCTGCACAATCCGTGGACCTACCCGCTGGCGTTCTCCGTGTTCTTTGCGTTTCTCATCCTGGTGCTAGTGGGGTCCACTAACTCAGTGAACCTGACCGACGGCTTGGACGGCCTGGCAATCGGACTGATGGTGATTGCGGCTGGGGCCATGACGGCGCTGTCGTATTTGAGCGGCCACGCGGATTTCGCCCGTTACCTGGAGCTTTCACGCACGCCGGGAGCCAGCGAGCTGACCATCTTCTGCGGCGCGATGACGGGAGGTTCGTTGGGCTTCCTGTGGTACAACGCGCATCCGGCGGAAGTGTTCATGGGCGACGTGGGAGCGTTGGCGCTGGGCGGAGGCCTGGGCGTGGTGGCCGTATTGCTCAAACAAGAAATTTTACTGCTGTTCATCGGCGGCGTATTTGTGATCGAGGCGCTATCGGTGATTCTGCAGGTGGGAAGTTTTAAGCTGCGCGGGAAGCGGATTTTCAAGATGGCGCCGCTGCATCACCATTTCGAGCAGATTGGCTGGGAAGAGTCCAAAGTCATCGCCCGGTTTTGGATTGTCGGATTGATCATGGCGCTGTTTGCGTTGACCACGTTGAAATTGAGATGAACCTCAAGGGATCAAAAGTCGTCGTGGTGGGCATGGCGCGCAGCGGCGTGGCCGCGGTGGAATTGCTTCGCGAGCAAGGCGTGGACGTCCGCGCCGTGGATCAGAATCCGGCCGCGATCCCCGGTTTCGACGTGCTGCCGCAGGCCGAGGAGTCCTTTGCGGGAGCCGATCTCATCGTGCTGTCACCGGGTGTTCCCGCGGATTTGGATGTGATTACGAAAGCCCGCAACCGCGGCGTCCGCGTGATCGGCGATCTGGAGCTTGCCAGTTGGTATCTGCAGGGAGAGATCATCGGCATTACGGGCGCCAACGGGAAGACCACAACGACGGCGCTCACCGGGCATATTTTGCGGGAAAACGGCGTGCCCGTGCAAGTCGGCGGAAATATCGGCACACCACCGGCCGCTATGGTGAAGACTTCGCGCGCGGGGCAGTGGAATGTACTGGAACTCTCCAGCTTCCAACTGGAGACGACGATTTCCTTCCGCGCGCATATCGGCGCGGCGTTGAACGTCACACCGGATCACTTGGACCGCCACGGCACCATGGAGCACTACGCAGCCGCCAAGGGACGCTTGTTTCTGGAGCAGGCCGGCGCCGACTTCAAGGTGCTTAACGCGGATGATCCCATATGCCAGAGCTATGCCGGACTCGGCCACAGCCCGGCCGTGTGGTTCAGTTCCACGCGCGAGATTTCCCCTGGAGCGTTTCTTTCCGGCGGCGAGATTGTGTTGAACGGAACGCCGGTGATGAAGTCGGCCGAGGTCCCTCTGCGCGGATTGCACAATCTGGAAAACACCATGGCCGCGGCGGCGATGGCGAACCTGGCGGGCGTGACATACGAGCAGATCCGGGCCGCCGTAATGACGTTTCCCGGCGTGGAGCATCGGCTGGAGTTTGTCCGCCAGCGGGCCGGCGTGGCGTGGTACAACGATTCCAAAGCCACCAATGTGGATGCCACGCTTAAAGCCATCGCCGCTTTCGACGGAGGACTGTGGGTGATCCTCGGTGGCAAAGACAAGAACAGCGATTACTCCGCGCTCGCTGCGCCGCTCCGCGTGAAAGCGCATGGAGCGCTGCTGATTGGCGCGGCGGCGGATAAAATTGAGGCGCAGTTGCGCGGCACCGTGCCGCTGTTGCGCGCTGGAACCATCGAAGCGGCGGTGGCCGAGGCGTCGGCGCGCGCGAAAACCGGCGATACGGTTCTGCTCGCTCCGGCCTGCGCCAGCTTCGATCAGTTTCAGAATTTTGAACACCGGGGCCGCGAATTCAAACGCCTGGTGAAGGAATTGCCCTAGGAGGAAGCGTGGCGAGACTGCGTACAGACTGGATCTTGTTCCTCACCATCGTCGCGCTGGTGGCATTTGGTTTGGTGATGCTCTATAGCGCGTCCAGCGCCGTGGCGGAGTTGCGCTATCACGTGCCTCCCTACTATTTCGTCATCCGTCAGGTCGGCTGGGCGTTCATTTCCTTCGTCGCTATGATGTATTTCAAACGCATGGATTACCGGCGCATGAATACGCCGGCCTGGGCGTTTTCGGGGCTGGGGGCGGTGCTCGGCTTGCTGGTGATCGTGTATTTTGCGGATCCGCGCACGCACCGCTGGTTCAAGCTGGGCGGCGTGGGCTCGTTTCAGCCGTCGGAATTCGCCAAACCGGCGCTCATTGTCTTTCTGGCCTATTTCGTTTCTCGGCGCGCGCACCTCATCAATGACCGCCGGACGATTCGGCAGGCGCTGGTCGCCGTAATGATGCTTGGGTTCATGGTGGTGGTAGCGGACCTGGGCACGGCGCTGGTTCCCGTGATTACGGCGGTCCTCGTGTTCTGGATCGCGGGACTGGAACGCAAGTATATGTTCCGTGTCGCGATGATCGGGGTCGCGCTGGTGGTGGTCGCGATCGCGTCGCGCGGCTATCGCCTGGGGCGCATCATTGCTTACGTGGATCCAGACTATTCCAAGATTGAGATGGTCGACACACACGGCTGGATCAAGGGCTACATTCAGCGCTCCACCAGTGTCCGCGACGCTAGCTACCAGCCGCGCCAGTCGAAGATCGCGGTCGGTACTGGTGGTGTTCTCGGCATGGGTCTGATGCAAGGGAAGCAGAAGCTGATGTTCCTGCCTGACGCGCATACGGACTTCATTTATGCCACCGTCGGCGAAGAGCTGGGCCTATGGGGCGCAACCGCCGTGCTGACCGGTTTTGTGGTGGTGTTGTGGCGCGGCGCGCGGCTATTCTTGCTCGCTCGCGACGATTTTGGAAAATACCTGGCTTTGGGAGTGACTCTTTCCATCGTGGTGCAGGCGTTCATTAACATGAGCGTCGTCCTCGATATGGCGCCTACCAAAGGCTTCCCGCTGCCCATGATCAGCTTTGGCGGCAGTTCGCTATTAAGCACGCTGGCGTCTCTGGGCATGCTGCTGAGTGTTAGCGAACATGAAGGGTGAAGGTGGCCTACAGTTTTGTCATGGCCGGTGGCGGGAGCGGAGGCCACGTCCTTCCGGCACTGGCAGTGGGGCGCGAACTGCGGGCGCGCGGACATCGCGTCTTGTTTGTGGGCGTACAGCGGGGATTGGAAGCGAAGCTGGTCCCGGCCGAGAACTTTCCCATTGAGTGGATTGAAGTCGGCGGGCTCAATCGCGTGGGATGGCGGCAGATGATCGCCACGCTCGCGGAACTTCCTTTCAGCGTTTGGCAGGCTTCGCGGATTCTGGATCGTGAAGCTCCGGCGGCGGTGTTTTCGATGGGTGGTTTTGTTGCGGGCCCTGTATTGCTGGCCGCGGTGGCCAAGCGCATTCCTATTGTCGTGATGGAGCCTAACGCGATTCCCGGATTCACGCATCGTCATGTGGCGCGTTTCGTCACGCGAGCGCTGGTCAGTTTTCCGGACGCCGCAAACTGGTTTCCCAAGGAACGTACGGAAGTGACGGGACTCCCCATTCGCCAGGAATTCTTCGATGTGCCCGTCAAGCGGCGCGGCCCGGTTCTCACCGTGTTGATCACCGGCGGCAGCCAGGGATCGCGGACACTGAACCGTGCGGCGGAAGAGAGCTGGCCTCTGTGGGAGAAGGAAAAAGTCCGGATCATCCATCAGACCGGCACGGGAATGCATGAGGATCTGGCTGCGAAGTTCCGCTCCGCTGGGGTCGCGGGCGAAGTCGTCCCGTTTCTGGCCGACATGCCGCGTGCTTTCGCGGAAGCGGATCTGGTGGTGAGCCGGTCCGGCATGGGGGCCGTGAGCGAGTTGGCGGCGGCCGGCAAGCCGTCCATCCTGGTGCCATTCCCGGCGGCGAGCGACGAGCATCAGTTGAAGAATGCGCAAGCGATGGAGAGGGCTGGCGCGGCGGGCATCGTGCCGGACAAGGACATGACGGGCGCGCGCCTGGTGGCAGAAGTGATGCGCATGGCTTCGACGCCGGAATCACTCGAAACAATGGGCGCATCCGCGCGGGCTTTCGCCAAGCCGGGCGCCGCGCGGAGGGCCGCCGATGTGTTGGAAGCCGTGGCGCGGAGAAATCCACAGGCAGGACGTTGACAGAGACCGCGAAAGCCGAAACAATACAGTATTCAAATGTTTTTCAAGCCACAGCCCATGCACTTCGTCGGAATCGGCGGCATTGGCATGAGCAGCCTGGCGGAAGTGCTTCTGGATTTGGGCTATCCCGTGACTGGATCGGATCTGAAAACCTCGCCTATAACCGAGCGCCTGGCCGCGCGCGGCGCGGTGATCTACATCGGCCATGCCGCCGCGAATCTCGCCGGAGCCAAGGCCGTGGTTTACAGTTCCGCCGTGCGGCCGGACAATCCGGAAATCGCTGAAGCCCGCCGCCGTAAGGTGCCCATCATCCCGCGCGGCGAGTTGCTCGCTGAGCTGATGCGCCAGAAGTATGGGATTGCGATTGCGGGCAGCCACGGCAAGACTACGACGACAGCCATGGTGGCGGCGATTCTGATCCACGCGAATCTCGATCCGACGATTCTGGTGGGCGGCCGGATGGGGATCAACGGCTCCAACGCCCGCCTGGGCAAGAGCGACTACCTGGTGGTGGAAAGCGATGAGAGCGACGGTTCCTTCCTGAAACTCGCCCCGATCCTGGCCGTGGTCACCAATATCGACCGCGAACATTTGGACCACTATTCCGGCATCGAACAGATCCGCGCGGCCTTCGCCAGCTTTATCGGGAAAGTTCCATTCTACGGCGCGTCGATCCTCTGTCTTGATGACGAAAACATCCAGCAGATCCTGCCTAGCGTAAACCGCCGCGTGGTCACGTACGGCGCCAGCGCGCAAGCGGATCTGCGCATTACGCAATCGTCGTCGGGTCACATGGCCAGCGAGTTTCACTTGTTCCGCAACGACGAGGATCTTGGCTGCTTCCGCTTGCACGTTCCGGGCGCTCACAATGCGTTAAACGCGACGGCCGCCGTAGCGGTGGCATTGGAGCTGGATATTCCGATCGGCACGATTCGCGAGGCGTTGGCCACGTTTCGCGGCGTGGACCGCCGCTTCCAGGTGCGAGGCACGGAGCGGGGCATCACTGTGATCGATGATTACGGCCATCACCCGACGGAGGTGCGGGCCACGCTTGCCGCCGCGCGCGCCTGCCGCTTCAAGAACGTTCATGTTTTGTTCCAACCGCACCGTTACACGCGCACGCAGGCGCTGCTGGATGACTTCGCGAGCTCGTTCCACCAGGCCGACACGGTGTATGTGACCGATATCTACGCGGCTTCGGAAGCGCCGATCGCGGGAGTCACCTCGCAGGCGCTGGTGGAAAAACTGCACGCGTTCGGTCACCGCGGCGCGGCGTATGCAGGCTCAATGGAGCGGGGCATTGAATCTGTCATCGCGGCGGCCGCGCCGGGCGATGCCATCGTGACCCTGGGAGCGGGAAGCGTCTCCCAAGCGGCGGAGGAGATTTTGACGCAGCTAGGGAGAGCCGCATGAGTGCGACGCGATCGCCGGTGACGAAGGCGCGCATCCAGCTCGGGTTGCGCGTGGCGCTGATCGGCGTGGTTCTAGTTGCCGCGCTCTACGCGTGGAACCGCACGGAGCAATTCTTGATTCATGACGCGCGCTTTGTGATGAGCGGACCGGACGGCGTCGATGATGCCTCCGTCATCCAGGTTCAGGGAGCCGCCCACGCCTCGCGGCGCGCGGTGGAATCCACTTTTGCCAGCGACATGGGCCGCAGCGTGTACTTACTTCCGCTGGCCGAACGGCGCGCAACCCTGCGCACCATCGATTGGGTCAGGGAAGCCACCGTTGCGCGTGTGTGGCCCAATCGAGTGGTGGTCCAATTGACGGAACGTCAACCTGTCGCATTCGTGACGCTGGCTCCCTCGCGCTTCGGATTGATTGACGGAGACGGCGTGATCCTGCCGCCCACCGCGGACCGTTTTCACTTGCCCGTACTGCGCGGCGTGCGCGCCGGCGATGCGATAGCGGACCGGCGCGACCGTGTCCAGCGTATGCAGCGGGTGCTGCGCGATCTGGGAGACAACGCCGCCAAGATCGCCGAGGTCGATGTGACGGACCGCGGCGACATCCGCGTGACGCAGCCCTACGAAGGGCACATGGTCACGCTGATTCTGGGCGACCAACGTTTTGCCTTGCGCTATCAGAATTTCTTAAACCACTACGCGGAGATTCACGACAAGCTCCCCGGCGCGGGAGTTCTCGATCTGCGTCTGGAAGACCGCATCACCGTCGTCGACGAACCGGGAGGCGCCTAGACTCCCATGGCCGGTTCCAAGATCCAACTGGCGGTCGGCTTAGATACCGGGAGTGCCCGCACGCGCTGCGTCATCTGTGCGCTGGATAACCGCGGTATCCGCTATTTGTCGCACGGGCTGGCGCCATCCGCCGGTTGGAGCAAGGGACGCATTGTGGATCAGGTTGCGGCGTCGGAATCCATTCGCGCGGCCGTAATCGATGCCGAGCGCGGCGCGCAGGTTGCCGTGGAGACTGTCACGCTGGGCGTCGGGGGCCTGGAAGTCCACGGCGCGCAGAGCCGGGGTTTGTATGAATTCGGCCGCCCGCATGAGCTTCGTTCCGAAGACCTGGAGTACGCGGTTTCCCTGGCCGCTGACGTGCGTCTGGAGCACAATCGCACCCTGCTGCACGTGCTTCCCCAGGATTTCATCCTTGATGGGCGCGCCGGCTTCCGCCGTCCCCAAAAGAACATTTGCTCACGGTTGGAAGCCAACGTCCATGTGGTCACCACGTCCCAACATGAGCATCAGGCGCTGGTGGCTGCCGCGCATCTGGCACATCTTGCCGTGGAGGAGACGGTATTCGAGCCGATGGCGGCGGCCTATGCGTGTCTGGGATTGGAAGCGCGCGCACGCGGCGCGGCTGTGCTCGATTTAGGAATCCAGTCGAGCGACCTGGTGATTTATGAAGGCGATGCGCTGTTGCTGGCCTCCAGCATTCCCGTGTGGGGCGATCACTTCACGCGCGATATCGCGGTCATTTTCAAGGTCACTTATGAAGACGCCGAGTGCCTGAAGCAGGAATATGGTTGCGCGCTGCTTGGCTTAACCGCGGATTCGAGCCTTATCGAAGTGCCTTCTCCGGAAGGGCGTCCCTCGCGCGAGGCGTACCGCAGCGAACTCAATGAAATTCTGGAAGCGCGCGCCGAGGAATTGTTCCTGCACGTGCGCTCCGAATTGCAACGGGTGGGCATGGGCCGGCGGCTCGACGAGGGCGTGATCCTGACTGGTGGTGGCGCGCTGCTCACCGGTATGTGCGATATGGCCGAGCGCGTTTTGGATTGCCAGGTGGCCAACGGCATCGTCACCGAGGAAGATATCGCGGGCTGGCCGGAAGAGTTGAAGAGCCCAGCCTGGAGCACCGCCGCGGGACTGGCGATGTATTCGGCCAAGTTGAAATTGCACCGGCCCGCCGCGCGCAGCGTGAACGGACTGATGGGGCTGGTTTTGAAGTAAGCAGGAGGAGACCACCATGGCGCTCGACAAGTTGAAATTCGTGATGGAAGAAGAACCCGCGCCGCGCACGCGCATTCGCGTATTTGGCGTCGGTGGCGGAGGCTCCAACGCCGTCGCGCGCATGTTGAACGAAGGCATCAGCGGCGTCGAGTACTGCGTTCTGAACACGGACTCGCAGGCGCTGGCCGTTTCCCCCGTGCCGCGCAAACTGGTCATCGGCTCCAAGATCACCAACGGTTTGGGCGCCGGGTCGGATCCGTCGGTGGGCCGCCAGGCGGCGCTCGAGGATACCGAACAGATCATCGATCTACTGGAAGGCGCCGACATGGTGTTCGTCACGGCCGGCATGGGCGGAGGAACGGGCACGGGCGCCGCGCCGGTGGTGGCGTCGCTGGCGAAAGAGCTAGGCGCGCTCACGGTCGCCATCGTCACCAAGCCGTTTGAATTCGAGGGGCCCAAGCGCCGCAAGCAGGCCGAGCAAGGTCTCGCGGAATTGGCCAGCGTGGTCGATACCGTGATCACCATTCCGAATGACCAACTGCTGGATCTGGTGCCGGCCGGCACCAGTTTCTTCGAAGCGTTCCGCGTGGCCGACGATGTGCTGCGCCAGGCCGTGCAAGGCATCAGCGACATCATCACGACGCCGGGTCTGATCAATCGCGATTTCTCCGATATCCGCGCGATCATGACCGGCATGGGTTACGCCATGATGGGTACCGCGACGGCGAGCGGCGAGGACGCCTGCGTGGAGGCGGCGCGCAAGGCTATCTCTTCGCCACTGATGGAAGCCGGCGGCGTAACTGGCGCGCGCGGCATGCTGATCAATATCACGGGATCGAGCCAGCTTGGATTGCACGAAGTCAACGCAGCCTGCACGCTGGTCCGCGAAGCCACCGAAAACGACGACGTGCAGATCAACTTCGGCGTCGTGCTGGATGAAGACATGGGCGACCAGGTGAAAGTCACCGTTATCGCCACCGGCTTTATGCGCGACAGCCTGCCGCGCTTCGAGCGGCGTGCTTCGCGGACGGAAGCCTCGGCGCCGCGGCCGACGCCGGTGTACGAAGAGCCTATTCCGGAAGAAGCCGCGCCCGCGGTCATGGCCGCCGCGGCAGCCGCCAACGGGGCCGTGAACGAGCCACTTTTTGAAGATCTGGAAGTCCCGGCGATTCTGCGCGCGCGCCGGCGGACGCTGCTGCACTAAACGGCTGGCTTATCCGATCAACTGCAGCACCACGCTCCTTTGCTGCGGGTCCGTGCGGTGCTCGAACAGATAGATGCCTTGCCAGATTCCGAGCGCCATGCGGCCTTCGATCACGGGAATCGACAAACTCGATTGCGTCAGCGCGCTGCGGATATGCGCTGGCATGTCGTCGGATCCTTCCGTTGTGTGCCGGTAGCGGCGGTCGTCTTCCGGGGCAATTCTCTCAAAGAAATCCGCCAGGTCCAGCACCACATCGTGGTCGGCGTTTTCCTGAATCACCAGCGACGCCGACGTGTGCTGGATGAAGATCGTCAGCAGACCGTCGCGCACTCCCGTTGAAGTCACCCACTGTGCCACTTCGCGTGTGAATGGATACAGGCCTTTGCCGCGCGTGGCGACCGGGAGGTTGTGATGGTGAGCCCTCACTCCACTGTGACGCTCTTAGCGAGGTTCCTGGGTTGATCCACGTCACAGCCGCGGCGCACGGCAATGTGATACGCCAGCATCTGCAGCGGCACCACTTCCAGGATCGGCAACAGCAGCTCGTTGGTCGCGCCCACCGGAATCACATGGTCGGCCACTTTGGACAGCTCTTCGACATCTTGCTCGCAAGCGATCGCCACCACGATGCCTTCGCGCGCCTTCACTTCCTGGATGTTGGACAGCGTCTTTTCGTAGAGTACCCGGCTGGATGCATCGTCGGGATCGCGGGTTGCGATGATCACCGTGGGCAGGTTCTCATCGATCAGCGCGTTGGGGCCATGCTTCATCTCGCCCGCCGGATAGCCCTCGGCGTGAATGTAGGAAATTTCTTTCAGCTTCAGCGCGCCTTCCAGCGCAATGGGGAAATGGACGCCGCGGCCCAGATACAGAAAGTCCGTCGAGCGGAACAAAGCCCTGGTCAGATCTTCGTAGATCGCATCGCGCCGCAGCACGTCCTCGAGTTGCGCCGGCAGATGGAGCAACTGCTCCACGAGCTTCGACGATTTCTCCGTGCTCAGTGTCTCGCGCGTTTGTCCGAGATGCATCGCGATCAGAAACAGCGCCGTAAGCTGGCAGGTGAAAGCCTTGGTCGACGCCACGCCGATCTCCGGCCCCGCGTGCGTGATCAACGTTCCCGACGCCTCGCGCGTAATCATGGAGCCGACCACGTTGCAAATGGCCAGCGTCTTCGACTTCTTCTGCTTGGCTTCGCGCTGCGCGGCCAGCGTGTCGGCGGTTTCGCCGGACTGCGATATGACGATGGTAAGCGTATCCGGACCGACAATCGGATCGCGGTAGCGGAATTCGCTGCCGTAATCGACTTCGACGGGGATACGCGCCAGCCGCTCGATCATGAACTTGCCCGCCAGCGCGGCGTGCCAACTGGTGCCGCAGGCCACAATGCGTACCTGGCGGAACGCTTTGAAGTCCTTCTGCGAGATGTCCATCTCGTCGAGGAAAATCCGTCCGCTCTCCTGGCCCACGCGGCCCAAAGTGGTGTCCCGCACCGCGCGCGGCTGCTCATAGATTTCCTTGAGCATGAAATGCTTGTAGCCGCCCTTTTCGGCCATGATGGGGTCCCACAGAATGTGCGAAACCTGGCGCTTCACCGCGCGGCCGTCGAAATCCGTCAGATGGACGCCTCCGCGGGTGAGGATGGCCATGTCGCCATCGGCCAGGAAGAACATGTCGCGTGTGTGGCTCAGGATCGCCGGTACGTCGGAGGCGACGAAATACTCGCCATCGCCCAACCCCACCACCACGGGCGGTCCCGAGCGCGCGGCCACGATCTTGTCGGGGTCTTTGCGGGAAATCACGCCGAGCGCGAACACGCCGGTTAACTTCCGCACGGCATCGCGGACCGCGTTTTCCAGGTTCCCGTCGTAGTATTTCTCCACCAGATGCGCGATCACTTCCGTGTCGGTCTCGGTGACGAATTTGTGGCCCTCTTGTTCCAGTTGGTGCTTCAGCGCGAGGTAATTCTCGACAATGCCGTTGTGCACGACGATGATGTCGCCGTGGCAATCGCGATGGGGGTGCGCGTTCTCTTCACTGGGGCGTCCATGCGTGGCCCAGCGCGTATGGCCGATGCCGTAGCCGCCGTCGACCGGACTTAAACGCAGCGCGTCTTCCAGGTTGCGCAGCTTGCCGGACGCGCGGCGCACCGCCAGGCACCCGTCGTCCTGGAGCACCGCCACGCCCGCCGAGTCGTATCCGCGATATTCCAGCCGTTTCAGGCCGTCCACAATAATGGGGACGGCTCTCCGCGGGCCAATGTAGCCGACGATTCCACACATAGCGGTGCCCGGCTAATCCAGAAACTCCACGCGATAGTCTTCGATCACCGGGTTGGTCAGCACTTCGCGGGCGATCTGATCCATTTCCCGCTGGGCCTGTTCCCGCTCCGCTCCCGGCGCGATGTCGATGTCGAAAAACTTTCCTTGCCGGACTTCGGCAATGCTGGAATGCCCCAAGCTCCGCAGTGCTCCGCGGACGGTCTGTCCTTGCGGGTCAAGCACGGTGCGCTTGAAAGAAACGTATACGCGAGCCTTCATACACTTACTTTACTGGATTGCGCCCTCAGCCGCGAATGAAGCGTTAGTACTGCTAGTACTACTGCGGGTATTGACCGGCAAAGCGATTGCGGCGGGAACTCTCGCTGCTGAGTTCACGCGGATAGGCTCCGATCATCGCGGGCGCCGGTGCGCCGGTGCGCCCCTTGCTCCGGCGGTAATCGATCCAGGCTTCCAGCGCGTCGATCTGCGCGTCAATCACCTCATTGAATGGGGCTCCGCCGTGGCCCATGCCAGGGATGTAATACACGGCGAGCACGTTCCGCGCCGCTTCGCTACCCAGTACTCGCTCCACCAGCGCCTGATAACCCACGGTTTCGCTGGGAGAAACGATGGGGTCGGCGGTGCCGTGCATGATGATCAGCGGCCGCTGCAGTTTGCCGGAGACATCCAGCTTGCGCAGTTCCCGCTTGACGGATTGCGGGCTCCTGCTGGGATCCCAGTAGCCGAGTTCATCGTCCGTCAGCGCACCGCCATTCGGATTGAACGTCTCATCGAAGCGCGGCATGGAGTCACGCAGGTAGGAAAGCAGGTCCGTGTATTTTTCTTTCCATTGCGCCTCCGACCCTTCCCAGCGGCCGGCGTTGTAACGGAATCCCGTGCCGAGTTCCGCCGGAATATCGTACATGCTGCGCAACGCGTACAATTGCGCGGCGTTGAGCGGAGGCGACAGCGGCGTGGTGAACGGATCCCAGCGGGGATCGGCAGCGCGCTGGGCGATGACGTCGTCGATGCGCGGGGCAATCAATGGATAGTTCCGCACCATCGTAGCGACGCCGCCCCATTGGCTGACCTGCGAGTTGAAGCCATACCCCGCAATGCCGCCGTCGTAGAGTTCCGGGAAGTCTTCCAGCATCCACTTGGTGTGATGGCCGCCGTTGGAGCCGCCCACCAGCAGGGTTCGCGCCGATTCCTTGCCGTAATGACTCTTTACCGTCGCGTTCGTATGGAGAGTGAGTTCGAAAATGCGTTGGCGCGACTCGTAGTACGTGTCCTCCGGGTGGTCCTTGATCGTGACCCGGCTCCACCCTTCATTGCTGGAGGCGAACGCATACCCTTTGGCCAGGGCAGCGTCTTGGAATCCACCTGTGGTCAACTCCGTTCCGGAGAACCCGCGCGTGAAGATTACGACTTTCCCGTTCCATGCGGTAGGCAGGAGCATTTGGAACTTGGCGTCATCGAGAATGACGCCATGCAGGTAACGGTGGGGAACCGGCGTGGTCCGCATTTCATCGGTATCGATGACCGCCTGTAGGGCGCCCTCCGCGAGGGGACTGAAGACGCCGCACGCAAGCGTCAGCAGCACAGGCACGAAAAGACGGCGGAGGAGCGAAAGGTTCATGGCGCTTCCCATCTGAACAAAAAGCCCGCCCATTGTCGAGTGGGCGGGCTTGATTTTGATGAGCTTCGTTTCGTGAGATCGTTCGCGTGAGCTTACGCGAGGTCGTAGCGATCCAGGTTCATCACCTTGTTCCACGCGGCCACGAAGTCTTTCACGAACGCCTTCGCCGAGTCGCTGGATGCGTAGACTTCCGCGAGCGCCCGCAACTGGGAGTTCGAACCGAAGACCAGATCGACGCGGGTGCCGGTCCACTTGACCTTGCCCGTCGCGCGATCGCGGCCCTCGTACGTTCCGTCGGAGGCGGGCTTCCACTCCGTCCCCATGTCGAGCAGGTTGACGAAAAAATCATTCGTCAGCGTCTCGGGCTTGCCAGTAAAGACGCCGTGTTTCGAGCCGCCGGCGTTCGCGCCCAGGGCGCGCAAGCCACCGACGAGCACCGTCATTTCCGGAGCCGTCAGCGTGAGCAATTGCGCCTTATCCACCAGCAACTCCTCGGCCGGAGTCTTGACGCCCGTCTTGACGTAATTGCGAAAGCCGTCCGCGGCCGGCTCCAGAGGAGCGAAGGAGTGCGTGTCGGTCTGCGCCTGCGATGCATCCGCGCGGCCCGGCGAGAAGGGAACCGTCACTTCGACGCCCGCCTTCTTCGCGGCCGCTTCGACGGCGGCGCAACCGCCCAGGACGATTAGGTCAGCCAGAGAGACCTTCTTCGAGGACTCCTTTTGGATCGTTTCGAGGGCAGCGATGACTTTCGCCGCGCCCTTATTCACTTCCCAGTCCTTTTGCGGTGCAAGGCGAATGCGCGCGCCGTTCGCCCCGCCGCGCTTATCCGAGCCGCGGAACGACGATGCCGACGCCCAAGCGGTCGAGACCAGTTCGGAGATGGGGAGCCCGGACCCGAGGATCTTGGCCTTGAGAGCCGCGGCATCCGCTTCGCTGATGAGCGGGTGATCCACGGCGGGAACCGGGTCCTGCCAGATCAGCGTTTCCTTGGGAACCAACTTACCGAGGTAGCGAGCGATCGGCCCCATGTCGCGATGCGTCAGCTTGTACCAGGCCCTGGCGAAGGCATCCGCGAACTGATCCGGATTCTCCAGGAAGCGCCTGGATATTTTCTCGTAAGCAGGGTCGAACCGCAAAGACAGGTCCGTGGTGAGCATAGTGGGAGCGTGCTTCTTTGCGGGATCGTGCGCATCCGGAACCGTACCCGCTCCAGCCCCGTCCTTGGGCCGCCACTGGTGCGCACCCGCGGGGCTCTTGAAGAGTTCCCACTCAAAGCTGAACAGGTTCCAGAAAAAGTTGTTGCTCCACTTCGTCGGGGTGCTCGTCCAGATACCTTCCAGGCCGCTGGTGATCGTGTCGCCACCCTTGCCGGTGCCGAACGAGTTCTTCCAGCCGAAGCCTTGCTGCTCCAGGGGAGCGGCCTCTGGTTCGGGTCCGCAATTCGTGTCGGGGGCCGCGCCGTGGGTCTTGCCGAACGTGTGCCCGCCCGCAATCAGCGCCACGGTCTCTTCGTCATCCATCGCCATGCGGTCGAATGTCTCCCGGATATCGCGCGCCGCGGCAATGGGATCGGGATTGCCGTTGGGCCCTTGCGGGTTCACGTAGATCAGACCCATCTGCACCGCGCCCAGAGGATTGTCGAGTTGACGGTCGCCTGTATAGCGTTCGTCGCCCAACCACGTGCGTTCCGCCCCCCAGTAGGTTTCATCGGGTTCCCATACGTCCGCGCGTCCGCCGCCAAATCCGAAGGTCTTGAAGCCCATGGACTCCAAAGCCACGTTCCCCGCCAGGATCATGAGGTCGGCCCAGGAGAGCTTCTTGCCGTACTTCTGCTTGACCGGCCACAGCAACCGCCGGGCCTTGTCGAGGTTCCCATTATCCGGCCAACTGTTGAGCGGGGCGAAACGTTGCTGTCCGGCGCCCGCGCCGCCGCGGCCGTCGGCGATGCGGTAAGTTCCGGCGCTGTGCCACGCCATGCGAATGAAGAGACCGCCGTAGTGGCCAAAGTCGGCGGGCCACCAGGCTTGTGACGCCGTCATCAAGGCATGCAGATCCTTGACCACCGCATCCAGGTCGAGGCTCTTGAACTCTTTCGCGTAATCGAACTTCGGGTCCATGGGGTCGGACAGGGGGGAGTTCTGGTTCAGCATCTTCAGGTTCAGCTGGTTCGGCCACCAGCTTGCGTTCCCCGGGGCTCCCGCCTGAGTGTGGTTGAACGGACACTTCGCTTCGTTTGACATCTGTACTTCCTCCTTTGAATGAAAAGAAAACTCTACGGCGGGCTAAAACGCTTTTCGCGGATCGTGACGCGGAGCGCACCTGGTGCACCGTCCCCGGAAAATGAGTTCGCATTCGCGAAGAATCCGCTTGCCAAGCGACCTCGATCCGGGCTTAGGCACGTCGTACCATTCTATGTCCTCAACACTGCCGCAGCCGTCGCAGATGAAGTGGTGATGCCGCATGCCCTTCGCATCGAACCGCGCGGCGCGGCCTTCCGCGGCCACCTCACGCACCAAACCCGCTTGCACCAAATCCCGCAAATTGTTGTAGGTTGTGGCTCTGGAAGAGCGCGGATCCAAGCGATTCACGGCGGCAAAGATTTCCGCAGCCGTGGGATGCTGGTTGTGTTCCAACAAGAAAGCCATCACGGCATAGCGCTGCGATGTGCACCGCAGCCCGCTTTCCTCCAAGGAAAGCTTGATCGCCTCGGCGTCCATGAAAAATTAGATTATATCTAATCTGATATTTTGTCAAGAATAATGTTCCTCCTGCGCTGTGATTCAGGACTACTCGCGAGCAAGCCGGCAAGTGCCTTTCCTGAAACAGTAGTACGCCGCCGGGACCACCACCATATTCAGAGCCGTTGAGGTCAGCAGGCCGCAGAAAATTACGATTGCCATGGGAGCCTGAATTTCGCTCCCCGGCTTGCCCATGCCGAGCGCGATGGGCACCAGAGCCAAGCCCGCCGCCAGCGCCGTCATCAGGATGGGAGCTAACCGTTCCGAGGCCCCCTCCATTACGGCTTGCCGGAGATCCACCGCGCCCTGGTCTCGAAGATGACGCACGTGAGAGATCAGCATGATTCCGTTGCGGGTGGCGATTCCGAACAGCGTGATAAATCCAACAATGGAGGCGAGGGATAGTACGCCTCCCGCCAGGAAAACACCGGCGACACCGCCTACGAGCGCCAGCGGCAGGTTCAACATGATAATGAGCGCGTCTTTGTAAGAAGCAAATGCGATGCCCAAGATGAGGAAGATTCCCAGGACCACGCCGAATCCCAGCAACGCCAGCCGTTGCGAGGCGCGTTCCGCGCTCTCGAACTGACCGCCATACTCAATCCGGTAGCCCTGTGGCAATTTGACCGCTCGCGCAATGCGCTCCTGGATCTCCTTAACGGTGCTCTGCAAGTCCCTGCCGGCAACGTTGCATTGCACCACAATCCTGCGTTGCACGCCTTCGCGCATGATGAAATTCGGACTGCGGTCTTCCCGAATCGTTGCGACGCTCGACAGCGGCACGCGCGGCCCCGCCGGCGTATCGAGCAGAATCTCGCGGATGCCTTCCAGGGTGTCCTGGCCGTCGCCAGGGCGCCGCGGGTCGGCGTACTTTACGACCAGAGGAAAGCTCACCTGCCCTTCCAGGACTCGACCAACTTCGCTGCCAATGAGTACAGTCTCGATTCGCTTCGCGATTTCGCCCGCCGGAAGACCATGGCGCGCGGCCAGGGCTGGATCCGGCTGGATGCGCAAGGTGGGAATGTCCGTCTGTGCTTCCAGAGATAGATCCACAACCCCCGTAACACCCGCCATCTCTCCTTGTACCTGCCGGGCCAGTAAGCGCAATTGACGAAGATCGTCGCCGAAAATCTTGACGGCGACGTTGGCCAGGGTTCCCGAAAGCATGTGATCGATGCGATGGGAGATGGGCTGCCCCACGTTCACATTGGTGCCTGGAAGAATGGTTACCTTGTCGCGAATTTCCCGCAGAACTTCATCTTTAGAACGGGCGGCCATTTGCAAATCCACATCGATCTCGGCCGATTCCACGCTCTGTACATGCTCATCTAATTCCGCCCGCCCCGTTCGTCGGCCCGTTGAGCGTACCTCCGGCACGGTAAGCAGAATCTTCTCCAGTGCTGTTCCGAGTTGATCGGATTCCGCCAGGCTGGTTCCGGGAATGGTGACCGCGCCCACCGTGAGACTACCCTCATTGAACTCCGGCAGAAACGAGCGACCCATGCGTGATACGCCCACGCCCGCGGCGATCAACAAGAGCGCGGACGCGCCCATCACCACCCAGGGATGATCGAGTGAAAAAGAAAGCGAGGGGCGATGCATGCGTTTTAGCAGGCGTATGAGCCAGGGCTCGCGACCTCGCAGCATGGATTTCGCTTTGGGCAGAGCCAGGGAGCATAGAGCGGGCGTAACGGTCAGTGCCACCACCAATGACGCCAGTAGCGCAATGATGTAGGCGAACCCAATAGGCCATAGTAGCCTTCCCTCCACGCTATCCAGTGCGAACAGAGGCAGAAACGCCAGAATCACGATGAGCGTCGCGAACACGACGGATCCCCGAATCTCCCGGCTGGCGCGATACACAACTTCGGTTGCCGCCAACCTCTCCGTTTCTGGCAAGGCACTGTTCTCCCGCAGGCGCCGGACGACGTTTTCGACGTCGATAATCGCATCGTCCACCAGTTCTCCGACGGCGATCGCCAGGCCGCCGAGACTCATGCTATTCAGAGTGAGCCCGAGAAACCGTATGCCCAGGACTGCTGCCACCAACGAAATCGGCAACGCAATCAGCGTGATGAGCGAGGCGCGGAGGTTCGCCAGAAAAATCAGCACGACCAGAACCACCAGGAACGATCCGTCGCGCAACGCAGCCAGAAGATTGTCGAGCGCCCTCTGAATGAAGTCCGCCTGCCGGAACACATGCTTGTCAATCACCATCCCTTGCGGCAGTGTCCGTTGAAGGTCATCGAGCGTCGCGTCGAGTTGGCGCGTCAATTCCAGCGTGTTGGCGCCCGGTTGTTTCTGAATTCCCAGAATCACCGCGGGCGAGCCTTTGTGTGATCCCGTCCCGCGCTTCAGCGCCTCGCCGACTTGCACATGCGCCACATTGTTCACCAGAATGGGCCGCGCGCCGCGCGCTTCCACTACAATGTTGCCGATTTCTTCCTCATTGGAGACACGGCCCACGCCCTGGATGAGATATTCCTGTCCGCCCGTCACGCGGAAGCCGGCTGACGAGTTTTTATTGGCGCGCCGCAGCGCTTCCTCCACCTGGCTGAGCGTGACGTTGTACTCGCGCAGTTCCACCGCGTCCACCAGGACTTGATACTGCTTTTGACCGCCGCCCGTCGCGATCACTTGGGACACGCCGGGAACCGCGAGCAGACGACGGCGGACCACGCTGTCGGCCGTCGTGCGCAGATCGAGTGGCGAATGGCGGTCCGATTCGAGGGCGATAAACATGATCTCGCCCATGATTGATGAGACCGGCGCCAGGTAAGGCTGTTGTACCTCCGGCGGCAGATTTGCACTCACCAGCGTCAACTTCTCCGTCACGATCTGTCGCGCGCGCTGGATATCCTGCCCCCATTCGAATTCCACCCAGATCACCGCCAATCCTACCGCGGTGGCCGAGCGCACGCGGCGCACGCCGGACGCTCCGTTGAGGGCAGCCTCGACGGGAAACGTCACCAGGGACTCCATCTCCGTGGGAACCATGCCGCGCCCCTCCACTAGAACCGTGACCATCGGCGCAGTCAAATCCGGAAGAACGTCCAACGGAACGTCGCGCAACACGAACCCACCCCAGATCAGGAATGCGACGGCCAGCGCGATCACGATCACCCGGTAGCGGATAGACCACCCAATCAATTTGTCGATCATGGTTGCCTCCGTCTAATGAACGTGCCCGTGTGCGGGAACCGCCGTGGACATGGTGGACAGGCGAATCAGATACGCGCCTTTAGTCACCACGCGATCGCCCGCGTCGATTCCTTCCAGCACCTGCACCATGCCGTGATTGCGGATGCCGAGCTTCACCGGTCTGCGTAAAAACGTCTCGCCGCCCTTCTGCACGAAAACCACGGGCCGCCCGGCGTCGTCAATGATCGCGGCTTCCGCCACCACGGGAGCTTTTCCCGCCGGCCTAAAGAATAGCCGCAGGAACACAGTCTGATTGACCGCCAATCGGCGATCCCGGTTGTCGAGTTCGTAGGTGACCGGAACCGTTCGCGTAGCCTCGTCCACCAGCCGCCCCACCGCCACCAATTGTCCAGCCGGTCGTATCTGCCCGTCAGGCGTTTCCACTTCTGCGCCGGAGAGCGCGCGCAATTTTGAATACTCGGACTCCGGTACCACGCCGCTCACCAGAATCGAATTGGTGTCGACGATACGGAAAAGAAGCTTTCCTACGTCGGTATTGGCTCCGTTGATGGCGCTTGCCTCCGCGAGAATTCCGCTGATGGGCGCAAGCACCACGAAGCGTTTGACCCCCGCGCCGGCGCCATCGCCCGAGCGCGTTGCGTCGAACTGCTGAAGCCGCGTCTGCGCCGCTTGCAAACGTGCCTGCGCCGTGGCTTCCACCGTGCGAGCCTCTTCGGCGCGCCGCGCGGGCACGGCTCCCGCTACCAGCAAACGCTCCGCCCGCGCGCGATCCCGCTGCGCCTGTTCCAGACTCACCTTGGCCTCGGCCTCCGCCAGTTGCAGACTGGCCAGGTCAGTGGTGGTCCCGATGGGCGGAAGGATACTGGCCAATTCCATTCCTTTCTCAATCGCGGTGCCAACGGGAAACGTCTTCTCAAGGATCAACCGCCCCGCTGCCGGTGCAATGACAGAGGCTTCGCCACCGGTGCGCGGCAGTGTTTCGGCAGCCACGCGAAGACTGTCGCGAAAACTCTGTTCCGAGGCCAACTCCGTGCCGAAATCCAGAGCCCACTGCTGTTCTTTCGTGAAGTTGATGGTCTCCTCCGCCGCCTCCGCGGGCTTCTCGGCGGACGCCGGATCGGAGGCCACCTTCGTAGCTCCCACGTCAAAGGTCTCGTTCATGTCCTTGCCGTGCACGACGATGCTCAGGGGAGCGTCGCCGGCATTCTGGGCTTCCACGCTTGCCCCGAAGATTCCCGGATGCGTGGATGAGTCGCAAGGAAACACGTCCGCGCCTAGATGCACTTCGCAGACAGCGTCCTTCACGGCCCTAAAATCGCCGAGCCGAGTCAGGTGAATGGCGAAGCGGACTTTCTGGCCTTGGATCAGCGCCGGATGCTCCAGATACAACTCACCGCCGCGCGTCCATACGGTTGCCTTCAGGGGCTCAGCCGGTTCCGCCTTCGCGACAGGAGAGTCTGCTTTCGGGCTCTGCGAGCAGCCAGCCAGCATTCCGGCTGCCACAAGTATGGAGATTTTTTTCACGGCCGCACCCCCTCGCCGGTCAATTCCACTCCTACTACGCGCTCCAGTTCGATGAACGCCTCTCGCACACCCGCCTGCATGTCAAGCAAACGAAGATTCGCAAGCCGGGTCACGCGCAACGAATCGAGTAACTCAAGAATGCCGACTTCGCCCTCTTCGTAGGCCACGCGTGTGATGCGCGTAAGTTCGATACCCGCCGATTCCAGCTCGTGTTGATAGGCGGCCAGAGCCTCCCGCCGGATGGCCAGCACATCCCGCGCGCCCTGGCTTTCGGTTTGAATTCTGCGCGCGAGCACGGCGGCACGCGCTTTCGATTGCTCTTGTTCGGCCTGGTAGCGCGCTACTTCATACCGCCCACTGTTGAATACGGGCAGCGGGACCGCCAAATTGAACACCAGGCCCGTCTGTGTAGTGCTCGAAAAAGGATTTAGGCCGCTGCCCGCGATCACGGCGGCGCGCTTGAGGCCTGCGCCGACTTCCGGATTGGGGATGCGCAGACGCCGCGCAGCCTGTTCTTCGATCTGATACCGCGTCAGAATCTTCTGCTCCGTACGGTAATCCGCCCGCGCCTCCATTGCCCGCGTCCGCAATTCCTCCGCGCTCGGTGGATCCATCGCCACCGGCAGCGTTCCCCGCACGCTTTGCACCTGAGTGCCATCCGGCACAAACTCGCTGATCCTGGCTCGCGCGGCGGCGATGAGCGCGTTGGCGGTCACGACGTCGGCGCGCAACTCGGCGATTTCACGCTCCGCGCGCATCCGGTCGTAGCGGGACCCCTCGCCTTCCCGCTCGCGTTGGCGCAGGACGCCGGTCAACTGCTCTACTTCGTTCACGCCCGCCGCCAGCAGGCGCACGCGTTCCTGCGCCGCGACCATGCGGTAGAAGGCCTGGCGCAAATCACTTCGTAGTGACCACAGCACGGCTTCCCGGCTGGTACTCGCCACAGCAACCGACGCTGCTCCGGCTTCTCGTAAATATCGCACACGCCGGTTAAGAGGCAGAGTCTGTGACGCTTCGAAAAACTCGTTGTATCCCGCGCCTTCGCGGGTATATGAAACCAATGGGTTCGGATAGACGGTGCGCGTTTTCGCTTCCGCTTCCGTCAATGAGACTCGTGCGCGCAACTCCTGCGCCTGCGGGCTGAGCGTCAAAAAACGCTCCACGATCTGCGATTCCGACCATTCGCGCTGATCCTGCGCGGTACTCATCGCCGCGCCAGCAAACGCCGCTGTAACCCACGCAACCCACTTCGGGTGAGAGGACATATGTTCCTTTCCACAACAAAAAAACGCGCACACGGAGGGCGTGCGCCTCAAGTGGGAAGGACTAGGCGGGAGGTGCTCTGGGGATTTTCGGGCTGGACCCGGGAGGATCATGCCCGCGATGCTGCGGGATTAAGACAGCGGCGGATGTAGGCGACGGGGCGGGCAGCGTGAGCCGTTCGCCCAATTCGGCACTCGCATGAAGCACGATTGGTGCCGATGTCGTGACGCTCCACAACACATCGACTTCATCGTCGTCGGCAATATGAGGAGCAATGGCCGGCCCATGTTCAGCCGCTGTTTCGTGCCCCGCCGTTTCATGCATCGCCGTTTCATGCATATGGATATGCACGGGCGCCGACGTGATTTCGTGTTCCAGTTCTTCCGGGTGAATATGGTCGAACGGCGCCTGCAGGAACCCCCACAGTAGGGTCAGTACGCCGAAGAGGATGGAAACGATTCGCACTGCTTCCCACTAAGGTATCACCCTGGAATGAACTTTGCGCCGCGTGCGTGGAGCGATTGCGGCGTGCCGCCGCCCGGCGCCGCATTGGCGATGATGATTTCTTGTCGCGCGCCCTTGCTCCTCCGCCGGTTTCCAGTTCTAATGAAGGAAGCCAGTTTTAATGAATTAGAAGATGAAGGAGCGCTCCTGGTCAAAGTTTCCGTTCTCGCGTCGTCCAGTTCAGGCAACTCCACCCTGGTTGCCACCGAGCGCACGCGGCTATTGGTTGACGCCGGGCTGTCGCGCAAGGAAACCTTCGAGCGGTTGAACGCGGCGGGCACTGCTCCCGAGTCCCTGACCGCCATCCTGGTCACGCACGAACATAGTGACCATATCGCGGGGCTGCACACCATCGCCAAGAAACTGGACATCCCGATTTATGTTTCACGCCTCACCGCGCCCGCCATTTTTGGCGAAGGCACGCAGTGGGCCGAACAGTCCTACGCGCCGAAACTGGAAATGTTCGCGGCGGGCTCCTGTTTTACCGTGGGCGATATCGATGTGACCAGCTTCACGATCCCGCACGACGCCGCCGATCCGGTCGGATTCTCGTTCCAAGCCGAAGGGATTAAAGTTGGCATCGCCACCGACCTGGGCTACATGCCGGATTCCATCCGTTTCCATCTGCGCGGCTGCGACCTGCTGCTGCTCGAATCCAATCACGACCTGAACATGCTGAAGGTGGGTTCTTATCCCTGGGCGCTCAAGCAGCGCATTATGGGGCGCAACGGGCACCTGTCCAATGACGTAGCCTGCTCTTTTATTCGTGAAGACATGGATTCCCGCACATCCACGCTGATTCTGGGCCATTTGAGCGCGCATAACAATCACCCCGTTCTGGTTCGCCAGGCCGCGGTCGAGGCGCTGGGCGCGAAGTCCACAAAGCTGGTGGTGGCCGAGCCCGCGCAACCCACGGAAACGTTCCATTATTAAAGACACATGATCCTTCGCTATACACGGCCTGAAATGGGCCGCATCTTCAGTGACGAAAACCGTTTCGCGCAATGGCTCGAGGTCGAGCTGGCCGCCGGCGAGGCCCTGGCTGATACCGGCGAGGTTCCGGTGGACGCCGCGCGCGCCCTGCGCCGGCATGCCGCCTTCGACGTTGCGCGTATTCATGAAATCGAGCGCGAGACCAAGCACGATGTCATCGCGTTCACCACCGCGGTGGCCGAGAAAATGGCCGCCGCCGGCCAGGCCGATGCTTCGCGCTGGCTGCATTACGGGCTGACCTCGAACGACGTTGTCGACACCGCGCAGGCATTGGTGCTGAAGCAGGCCTCCGTGCTGGTGCGCAAAGGCGTCGAGACTCTGCTTGAGACGCTCCAGCGCCGTGCGATCGAATTCAAGCACACTCCGCAGATTGGCCGCACGCACGGCATTCACGCCGAGCCGATCACCTTCGGGCTCAAACTTGCGCTCTTCTATGACGAGCTGAAGCGGAGCCTGGCGCGGCTCGACGCAGCCTCCGAAGATCTGCGCGTCGGCAAGATCTCCGGCGCCGTCGGAGTATTCGGCCACATCGGTCCGGAGGCCGAAGAGAAAATCTGCGCTCGCCTTGGACTCAAGCCCGCCGATATCGCCTCTCAAGTCATCGCACGCGATCGTCACGCGGCGTGGATCTCCGCGCTGGCGCTCATCGCCGCAACGCTGGAAAAAATCGCATTAGAAGTCCGCCACTTGCAGCGTACCGAAGTGCGCGAAGCCGAAGAGCCGTTCACCGCGGGACAAAAAGGCTCTTCCGCGATGCCGCACAAACGCAATCCGGTCACCTCTGAGCAGATCTGCGGCTTGGCGCGCGTGGTGCGCGGCAATCTTACGCCCGCGATTGAGAATATCGCCTTATGGCATGAGCGCGACATCTCCCACTCCTCGGCCGAGCGCGTGATCCTAGCCGATTCCGCGATTCTGGTGGACTACTTACTGGCCAAGACCAATTGGCTGGTGGACGGTATGCGGGTTTATCCGGACCGGATGCAGTCCAACCTGGAAAGCACGCGAGGCTTGATCTTTTCGGGGCAGCTTCTGCTGGATCTGGCCGCCGCAGGTATGCTGCGGGAACAAGCCTACAAGGTCGTACAGGCTCACGCCATGCGCACCTGGGAAGCGGACGGGGATTTCCGGTCGGCTGTGGAATCAGACAAGGAAATCCTTTCTTATCTGTCTCCTGGAAAGATCCACAAGGCCTTTTCCGTGGACCGCTACCTGCTTCACGTCGACCGGATCTTCGCGCGCGTCTTTTCGCAATGAATTGATTGCATTCATGTTACTACTCCGGTGAGAGTACTAGTAAAAACAGTGGGTAGTAATTTCCCGGCCCTGGGTTAGACTATATTTGATCCCGCACCTACGTAGGTGTGGGGCTGAGTTCCAGCATGACTCCGTCGCCCCGTAGCTTCGATTACGATCTGGCCCGCGTCCTCCTTGTGGACGCCGATCCGGCTTCCCGTATAACCCTGAAGACCGTTCTGGAGGCGGGTGGTTACTGGGTGGATTCCGCCGCCAGTGCCGCCGAAGCCGTCGGAAAGCTCGACGAAGGCGAGTATGAGCTTGTTTTGAGCGACATGCAGATGGAATCTCCCAAGGCTGGTTTGCAGGTCCTGGCACATGCTAAGATCATGAACTACAAGCCGGCGACCGCCCTCATTACCACCTATCAGAACCATCGCCCGCTTGACGCTGCCAGCCGTAACTCTATGTTAATAAAGCCAGAAGACATTCCTGGCTTACTTAGCAAAGTAGCTACCCTCATCAGCGAACGCGCCACCCGCCGTATGGAGCGTGAGCTCCGTCTGGCTGGCGTCTAAGGCATTTGATTTATCTCACTTAGGGCCCTCTTTCCATTTGAAGTTTCTACCCCTTTGGGTTATACTACCAACAATAGTCTAGGTCAGTACTGTCCGGCTATAAGTGGAACAGGCTCAGCTGGTTAGAAAATGAGCCCGATTATTATCCGGTAGGTTGTAGCTGAAGAGCCCGTAGAATGGGCACTCGCTCGAAAATGGTGACACTGACAACCTGTAGGATTTGGTAGAGGCTGGCCGACAAGCTGAGTTCCTTTTTGATGATGGCGACCAGCACGTAAATCGAGATCGCAGTCCATATCTGCGTTCTGACCGCGTTCTGGCTGGTGCCGAGAAAGACCTTGATGCGCAGGTGTTGCTTGATCCATTTGAAGAACAGTTCTACCTGCCAGCGAGACTTGTA
>CAMAVI010000025.1 GCA_945861625.1 Candidatus Sulfopaludibacter sp. SbA3 | reverse complement strand
CTGGCGAAGAATCTTGGAGCGTCCCGCTTCCAACTCTGATAGCGAATCGGCCATGTATGGCCCTCCCTAATCTGAGTGTAATATCACACTCAGATTAACGGAACAATAAACCGATTCCACCAACCCACAACGCTGGCGTCGCACACCCGAGGGCGGCCCTTACCGCCGCAAGGATGTGGTGTTCTCCACCCAGATGCAAACCTCGCCGTTCTCGGCGGTATTTCAAAACGAAATGGGCATCGGTGTCGAGGTGGCCGACGTCGTGCGTGATTCCCGGGCGCCCGACCTGCGTTACCAACCCGGACATCCGGACGCCGACGAGAAGGGCTACGTCGCTTATCCCAAGATGAATCCGGCGGAGGAGATGGTGGATCTGCTCAGCGCGTCGCGGTCGTATCAGGCGAATGTGTCGGCCATCTCCGCCGTGAAAGACATGATCAACCACTCTCTGGACATTCTGAAGTAACATGCCGGCTCCGATTCTTCCCGTTGCTCATACGATCGCCGTTCCGTTGTTCGAAGCCAAGCCCGCCGGCGCGGGCGGGGCGCCATTTCAATCTGTCTTTTCCGAAGCCGTCAAGAAAGTCGAGGCGTTCCAGCACAACGCGCAGCTAAGCGCGGACCGCTTCCTGAACGGGGAAGGCGAGGAGATTCACAAAGTGGCTCTGGCGGCGCAGCAGGCCGATCTTTCCTTTCAAATGTTCCTCCAGGTGCGTAACAAAGTGATCTCCGCCTATCAGGAAATCATGCGCATGCAGATCTAAGTTGTAGCTCATGGACCAACTGCAACAGCTCTTCGGAGGGCTTTCCTGGGCGCAGCGAATCTGGCTGCTGATCGCGGCCGTGGCCGTGGGAGGCGGCTTGACCGTGTTTTCGCGCTGGAGTCAGGAGCGCGATTTCAAGCCACTCTATACCAATCTGGCCGCCGAAGACGCGGGCGCTCTGGTCGGCAAGCTCAAGGAAGGCGGCATCGAATACCGCCTGGGCGATAATGGCTCGGTAATCTTGGTGTTATCCGAGAGAGTAGCCGAAGCACGGCTGGCCATGGCATCGGCGGGGCTTCCCAAGTCAGGCAGAATCGGCTTCGAGCTATTCGACAAAGCCAACTTTGGCGCCAGCGATTTCGCCGAGCAGGTCAACTATCACCGGGCAATCGAAGGCGAACTTGAACGTTCGGTCATGTCCATCGCCGAAGTCGAGCAGGCGCGGGTGCACCTGACCCTGGCGAAAGAATCGTTGTACAGCGAATCCCGGCAGCCCGCCAAGGCCAGCGTGCTGGTGAAGCTGCGCCCGGGAGCGCGGCTTTCTCCGCAAAACATCGCGGCGATTTGCCAGCTCACGGCGAGCGCGGTACCGGAACTTTCCGCGGATCAAGTGGCATTGGTCGATACCAACGGCACTCTGCTCAGCCGGCCGCGGCGCAATATGCCCGGGGAGGGCGCCGGCAGCAGCGAGGCCGCGCTCGAATACCGCAAAAGCATCGAGAAGGATCTGCAAGGCAAGATCACCGCAACTCTGGATCCCATTCTCGGCATGGAGCATTTTCGCGCCGGCGTCTCCGCCGAAGTCGATGTCACCAGCGCGGATCAAAGTGAAGAGATCTACGATCCGCAGAAATCAGCGGTGCTGACCTCGCAAACCACTCATGATGGTCCCGCCTCGCCCTTGGCGGCGGGGGGCGTTCCCGGAACGGCATCCAACCTGCCGCGGCCGACGGCCGCCGCGGCGTCCGCTGCCACGGGAGCCGGCAGCTATTCCCGCAAAACCGAGAGCGTGACCTATCAGCCCAGCCGTATCGTCAAGCACACGAAAATTCCGCAGGGAGCGGTGACCAAACTGTCTCTTTCCGTTCTGATCGATCACACGCTGCGCTGGGAAGGCTCCAAACGCGTAGTGGAGGCCCCGCCACCGGAGAAGCTCAAAGTGATCCACGATCTGGTTGCCGCGGCAGTGGGTTTCAATATGGACCGGGGAGACCAACTGGTGGTGGAGGCCTTTCCGTTTGAAGCTACGCTGACCGCTGAGCCGCCTATTCTTACACCCGTCTCAGCACCAACTTCGGCGCCGCCGAATAAGCTGCCCTCGTGGGCGCCGCCCTGGCTGCAAAAGCTGATGGGCGCCAAGAATTTCCTGCTGATTGCGGGTATCGGAGCCGCGGCCATGGCAATGCTGTTGGGCGTCCTGGTCTTTGTACTGATGCGCAAGCGCAAGCGCAAGAAGATGACCGCGGAGACGGCAACGGCAGCCATCGCCGGAAGTACGGCCAAGGAACTTTCCGCGCCGGAAGACATACAAAAAAAGATGGAAGCGCAGATGGCCGAACAAGCGGCCCAGCACGCCCGGCGCGAAGCCGAAGAGCTGATGAAGCTGAAGATGCCGGAGGTCAGCACGAAGAAGACGGAAGTGCTGACCAAATACATTGCGGCTGAGGCAAAGAGTAATCCCGCGTTGATGGCTCAGGTGGTGCGGAGCTGGCTCAATGGTTAGGACTTCGGGCAGGGTCCCCGACGAAGAATCGCTGTCGGGGCTGCGCAAAGCCGCCATCCTGATGGTGATGATCGGCGACGAGGCCTCCAGCGGTATCATGCGCGAGATGGACGAAGAGGAGGTCCAGAAGATAGGGCGCGAAATCGCCCGCGTCATCAACCTGAGTCCGACGGAAGCCGAGGGCGTGCTGGAAGAGTTCTACCAAATGGGCATCGCTTACGACTATGTGGTCAGAGGTGGAATTGATTATGCGCGCAAAATTCTGAATTCCGCCTTCGGTCCCGAATCAGCCAAGAGGATGCTGGACCGCCTGGTGAAATCGCTGGGCACCGAGACTCTCAGCTTCGACGCCCTGCAGAAAACCGGCCCGCAGCAACTCGCTAAATTTATCGACAGTGAACATCCGCAGACCATCGCCCTGATCCTCTCGCACTTGAACGCGTCGCAAGCCGCGGGCCTGCTATACTCCCTCCCCGCCGAGTTGCGGGCGGATGTGGCGCTCCGCATGGCCAACCTGGATCAGATCTCGCCGGAAATTATCTCCAAAATTGCCGGGGTGATCGGCTCCAAGCTCAAGGCGCTCGGCGAAACCAGCCGCGAAGCTTACGGCGGCGTGCCGGCGGTCGCGGAAATGTTCAATCGCCTGGATTCCAACACCAGCAGGGACATACTCGACAGCATCGAGAAGGCCGACCCGGCGCTGGTGGAGAACATCCGGCACCTGATGTTTGTCTTTGACGACATCCTGCTGCTCAACGCCAACGCGGTCAAGGAAATTCTCGCCAAAGTCGACCGTAAGATCTTGACGGCGGCTCTCAAGGGCACCAGCGAACAATTAAAGAACCATATGCTGCAGGCCATGAGCCAGCGCGGAGCGGACATGCTGCGCGAAGACATGGAGGCGCTGGGTCCCATCAAGATCAAAGAGGTCGAAGCCGCGCAACAGCAGATCATCGCCGTCATCCGGCAGTTGGAAAGCGAAGGCACCATCAGCCTGAAAGGCACCGCCGGGGAACAGTATGTACTTTGATAGGCGAAAAGGACAGGGATAGCCATGCGGAGCAGATCTCTGGACGGAAGCTCGCATCAACCCGCCCGCCTATTACGTCAGACCGACGATCATTCGCGGATCCCCGCGGCCAGACCCATCGTATGGCCGGGTGCCGGGCAAAGTACTGCAGTCACTCCGCTCGCCATGCTCGAAACAGGCCCGCCGGCCGACTACCTGGCCGAACCCGCCACTTCTCTGTTTCCGCCTTCACCGGATTTGCACCGGCAGATAGAGTCCGCGCGGCAGCAGGGCCGAGTGGAGGGCGAAGCGCTGGGAATGCAGCGCGCCAACCAGCGCCTGGAACCGCTTGTGTCCGACCTCGGGGCTTTGTTCAAGGAGCTTGCGCAACTGCGCCCGCGTCTGCGCACGGAACTGGAAGAGGATACGGTCAAGCTGGCGCTGGTCATTGCCCGGCGCGTCCTGCATCGCGAATTGGCCACTGACCCGGAGGCCATCCTGGGGCTGGTTAAAGCCGCGTTTCAAAAACTGAACGCGCGCGAGACACATCGCCTGCGCCTGGCTCCGCAGGACGCGGCCGTGCTGGAGGAATTTCGCGCCCGCTGGGGCCTGCCCGATGCGCTCGAAATCGCCCGCGACGCTTCTTTGCCCCGCGGCAGCGTTGTGTTTGAAACCGCGCGCGGAGAACTCGACGCCTCGGTAGATACTCAGTTGAATGAAATCGAGCGCGGACTTACGGACATCATGCGGAGGCGCACAACATGAGTTTGCAGGAATACATTCAAGCCGTGGCGCACATCGAAACCGTCCAGCGCACAGGACGGGTTCAGGATATCACCGGGCTTCTGATCGCCTCCGACGGCCCGGCGGCCGCGCTGGGCGATTTCTGCGAAATCACCGCGCCAGGCGGTCCGCTGCGCGCGCAGGTGGTGGGATTCCGCGAACGGCAGGTCCTGCTAATGCCGCTTGAAGAAATCACCGGCCTGCAACCGGGGAATCGCGTGGTGGCCCGCTCCGAGGCCGCGCGGGTGGAAGTTTCGCCCAAATTACTGGGCCGGATTCTGGACGGCTTCGGACGGCCCATGGATCAATTGCCGCCGGTGCACCCGGAGGCCCTCTACCCGCTCTACGCCGTGCCGCCCGGTCCATTGGAGCGCGAGCCGATTCGCGAGTCCCTGGTCACCGGCGTACGCGCCATCGACAGCCTGCTGCCGCTCGGTAGGGGACAGCGCGTGGGAATCTTCGGCGGCTCCGGCGTCGGCAAGAGCACGCTGCTGGGCGCGCTGGCGCGGCAGAACTCGGCCGACGTAAGCGTGATCGCCCTCATCGGAGAACGGAATCGCGAGGTGCGGGAGTTCCTGGAGCACGAACTGCTGGCGGAAGGCCTGCAACGTTCGGTTGTAATTGTAGCCACCTCCGATATGCCCGCGCCCCTGCGCATCCGGGCGGGCTTCGTGGCCGTGGCGATTGCCGAATATTTCCGCGATTGCGGCAAAAGCGTGCTGCTGGTAATGGACTCGGTCACCCGTCTGGCCATGGCGCAGCGGGAAATCGGATTGGCCGCCGGCGAGCCTCCCGGCCAAAAGGGCTATCCCCCCAGCGTGTTCAATCTGCTGCCCAAAATCTTTGAACGCGCCGGGAACTTCCGCAAGGGATCGATCACCGGCTTTTTTACGGTGCTGGTGGAAGGTGACGACTTCAACGAACCCATTTGCGACGCCGTGCGCGCGATTCTCGACGGCCACGTGATTCTATCGCGGCAACTCGGCGCCATGGGACACTATCCGGCCATCGACGTCTTAAATTCCGTCAGCAGACTTGCTGGCCGTGTGGCGTCCGCGCCGCAACAAGAAGCCGCCCGCAAGATTCGCGAGGCCTTGGCGAACTACCAGCAATCCGAGGATCTCATCAATCTGGGCGCCTACGCCGGCGGCTCGAATCCTGGACTCGATGCGGCCATCCGGGTCCGCCCGGCGCTGCTCGATTTTCTCCGCCAGCCGGCGGACGTCACCGTGCCCATCGAGCGGACGCTCGAACAACTGGCGCTTCTGGCGCAGAGTGTCGGCTCATGAAACAGTTTGTCTTCTCCCTGGAACGCGTGTTGCATCTGCGGCAGGCGCAGGCTCGCATCGAGGAAGTGAACCTGGAACGGCTCTACGGCGAGCGGAGGGCGATTGAGGCTCGGGAACAATCCCTGGGCGACCAACGCCGGCATGCGGAAAGCGAAGTCCGCGGGCGGGGCGAGACCAATGCGGCGGAACTCGCCGCGCTCGACGCATTCCAGCAGCACGTGCAAGCGGAAATGCAACGGAGCCTACGAACCCACGCCGCCTGCGACGGCCGCATTCAGGCGCAATTGCAGGCCGTGACCGGCAAACGGCGCGAGGTGAAGCTTCTGGAGAAGCTGAAATCACAGCGCCTGGCAAATTGGAAAAGCGATTTCGATCGTGAAGTCACCCAGCAGACCGAGGAATCTCACCTCGCCAAATGGAATCGGGAAAATATAAAATAACGTATGGCACTTAAGAGAATTGGTATCCTCACCGGCGGTGGCGATGTCCCCGGCCTGAACGCGGTCATCAAGAGCGTCGTTTATCGCGGAGCGGAAAACGGCATTGAAGTCACAGGCCTCCGCCGCGGCTGGGAAGCGCTCACCCACCTCAACCTGGACGACCCGGAGAGCCGGAGCCGCTACGTTCTGCCGCTCACGCGCGATAATACGCGCACCATCGACCGCGACGGCGGCACGATGCTGCACACCAGCCGGACCAACCCGTCGAAGATGAAAAAGGTCCCCGAGTTCCTGGCGGGCGCGGGTTTCCCTGAGAAAGACGGCAAGTGGGACATGAGCGGCCAGGTACTGAAGAACCTGGAACGGCTGGGCATCGACTCCCTGATCGCCATCGGCGGTGACGACACGCTGAGCTTCGCCGCCCGCCTGAACCAGTTGGGCATGAAGGTGATCGCCGTGCCCAAGACCATGGACAACGACGTCCAGAACACGGAATACTGCATCGGCTTCTCCACCGCGGTCACACGGGCATCGGACGCCATCGACCGGCAGCTCACCACCGTGGGCTCACATGAGCGCATCGGCATCTTCCGCGTGTTCGGACGCGATGCGGGCTACACCGCCCTCTATACGGCGTGGGTCAGTTCGATCCGTTGCGTCATCCCGGAATACAAAGTGAACCTGGACAAACTGATCGATTTGATCTTAACCGACAAACGCCGCAACCCCAGCAATTACGCACTGGTCGTGCTGTCAGAGGGCGCGCAATGGGAAGGCTACAAAGTCCAGGAATACGGCGAGCCGGATGGCTACGGGCATCGCAAGAAAGCCAGCATCGCCGAAACGCTCAGCAACGAAATCATCCGGCGCACCGGCGACGAAACCGTGGTGAGCGATCTGACCTACGATCTTCGCGGTGGCTCCCCCGACTTCATGGACAAATTGATCGCCTCGACGTTCGGAACCATGGCGTTTGAAGCCACCGTGGCCGGCAAGAGCGGTTTGATGGCCGCAATTCATAACGGGTGCTACGACATGGTGCCGATTCCCGATCCCAAGCTGGGTCCGCGGAAGCTGGACGTCGACACCATGTACAACAAAGAGCGCTACCGGCCCAATTACAACGGCAAGCTCGGCATACCCGTATTCCTGACGCGGGCGTAGACGAAATCACAGGAGGCACAAAAATGGCGTTCTCCCTTCTCCATCGCAGCGCGGAGGACGGCATAGCCATCGTCACGCTGAACCGTCCGGCCCAGCGTAATGCGCTGTCGCTCGAACTCATGCGCGAACTGATCGAGTGCCTATCGCAAATTGAGGCCGATCGCGAAATCGGAGCCGTCATCCTGGCCGCCGCGGGACCGGCCTTCTGCGCGGGGCACGATCTGCGCGAGATGACCGGACGCAGCGAGGCCGATTACCAAGAGATCTTCCGCGTCTGCACCGAGCTCATGCGGAAGATTCAAGCATTGCCGCAGCCGGTCATCGCGGAAGTCCAAGGTATGGCCACTGCGGCCGGCTGCCAGTTGGTCGCCACGTGCGATCTGGCGATCGCTTCCGAAAACGCCACGTTCGCGACGCCGGGCGTCCGCATCGGGCTCTTTTGTTCGACACCGATGGTCGCCGTGAGCCGGGCCATCGGCCGCAAGCGCGCCCTCCGGATGTTGCTCACCGGCGATCCCATCGATGCCAAGACCGCCGCCGAGTGGGGGCTAATCAACAGCGTCGTTCCCGCGGCGGATCTTCGCGCCTCCACACTGGCTCTCGCCCGGCGCGTCACGCAAGCGAGTACGCACACGCTCGCCATCGGCAAACAGGCGTTCTACCGGCAGCTCGACATGGCGCAAGGGGACGCTTACGAATTCGCGCAACAGGTGATGACGACGAATGCGCAGTCTTGTGACGCGCAAGAGGGTATCGGCGCATTCCTCGAAAAGCGGGAGCCCAAGTGGCGGGGCCGCTAGGGCAATTCTAGAAAAGGCTCATGCCGTCCCGCGCCGCGCGACTTCTTCCAGACCCTGCTCGGCGATCTCGATCTCGCGCATGCGGAACTTTTGAATCTTGCCGCTGAGCGTAGTGGGGAAGGACTCCACGAAGCGGATCGACTCCGGGATCTTGAACTTCGCGATCTCGCCATCGCAGAATTGACGGATCCCTTCGGCCGTGGCTGTTTCACCAGGCTTCAGCCGGATCCAAGCCAACACACTTTCACCGTAACGTTCGTTGGGCAGGCCGGTCACCTGCACCTCGGCGATCTGGGGATGCGTGTAAAGAAACTCCTCGATCTCGCGCGGGTAGATGTTCTCGCCGCCGCGGATGATCATGTCCTTGGCGCGGCCGGTAATGTTGAGGTAGCCGTCCTCGCGCATGACTCCGAGGTCGGCCGTGCGGAACCAGCCGTCGCTATCGATCACCCGCGCGGTGGCTTCCGGTTCGCCGTCATAACCCTGCATCAGCATATAGCCGCGCGCGCAAATCTCGCCTTGCACACCGCGCTCCACGGTCTGCCGCGTTTCCACATCCACCACTTTGAGTTCGGTGCACGGCATGGCCTGGCCCACGGTCGACACGCGATGTTCCATGTCGTCGTCCACTTCCGACATCGTGAGCACGGGCGCGGTTTCCGTCAGGCCATACGCGATCACCATCTCGCGGCAGTGCATGTCGGATGCCACCTGCTTCATAACTTCGACGGGACAAGGTGCGCCGGCCATCACGCCCGTGCGCAGACTGCCGAGATCGAACTTCTTGAACTCGGGATGGCGCAACTCTGCGATGAACATCGTCGGCACGCCATAGATCGCGGTGGCGCGCTCGGCCTCCACGGCTGCAAGAACGGCCTTGGGGTCGAACACCGCGTTAGGCAGAATCAGTCCGCAACCGCTGGCCACAGCCGCCATGGTACCGATCACGTTTCCGAAGCAGTGCGCAAAGGGCACGGCGAGACAGATACGGTCCTGCTCCGTATAGCGCAGCACGCGGGCAATCAGATACCCGTTTTCCATGATGTTGCGGTGCGTCAGCAGCACACCCTTCGGGGAGCCTGTCGTACCCGACGTGTACTGGATATTGGTCGGATCATCCAATGCGATCGGTGCGGAGGAAGCGCGCGGCGTCTCCGCCAACAACCCGTCCCACGCAGCGGTGCCGAAGCAAACAGCATGTTGCAAGGCGAACGTTCCGCCGCCGCGGACTTCCGCGAGCAGTCCCGCGTAATCGGTTTTCTCATCGCGCTCCCGCAGGAACAACATCTTCATGCGCGACCTGTTTAGGATGTACGTCAACTCATGGGCGCGGCTCGACGGATTGATGTTCACCAGGATCGCCCCGGCCCGCGCGCAGGCCATGTGGACGGCCAGCCACTCCCAGCAGTTCATCGCCCACACGCCGACGCGGTCCTGCGGTTCGACGCCAAGTTTGGCGAGCCCATGCGCAAGGCGATCCGCGGCGTCCAGCAACTGGGACCACGTGAGCCGTTTGGATTGATGACGGGAGACGACGGCCAAACCGTCCGGCCAGCGCCGCGCGACGTGCTCCAACTGCTCTCCGATGGTACGGTCAAGCAACGGTACGGCGGGTCCTTGTGAGTAACTCAGCAGATGCAACTCCAATCAGATTGATCTTACTGCGATAGCGACTAGGCCCGGGCTGCGGTAGGATGCATATGAGTGCCACGGATACTCGCTGTTCGAGCTGCGATATTGATCGGTTTCCTTGTAACTACCGGCAATACAGCCGATCTGCCCAATTTCGCGGCTTATGCTACGAGGAAGACTTTCCGGGGCAAGCCGGCAAAACCCTTGCTGGGCAATTCCGCTGACAGGCGCTTTCAAGAGGCCGTTCTTGCGGATACCGAACGGGGTCCAACTTTTGCTGGCCATTACACGTTGGTGGCTTGGACATGCGGCACCGGTTGCACTCACGCGATCGTTGTCGATGCCGCCACCGGCACCCTATATCACAAGATGCCTTTCGAAATGCTCTTGCGCGCCGGACTCGAACGAAAGCAGGAACCATATTCTTTTCGACGGGACAGCAGGCTGTTGATCGTTCAGGGATATTTTGACATCGAGTTTGCCAACAAGGACTCTGAATGCTCGCGCCGTTACTACGAATGGACGGGCAGGGCTTTCCGACTATTACGGAAAGCAGTATTGATGTGTACTCCGACGCCTTGACACGACTCGGTCGGCGCGGCTGAGCCGGCGCTTACCGGAAAATCTTGAACAGCCCGCCCAGAGGATCGAAGAACTCGTCGACGACGCGCTCCTTCAGAGGAATGATCGCGTTGTCGGTGATCTTGATTTCTTCCGGGCACACCTTGGTGCAGCACTTGGTGATGTTGCAGTAACCAATGCCGTCGCGGTCTTTCAAGTCTTTCACGCGGTCGCCCGTATCAAGAGGGTTCATTTCGAGCTGCGCTGTATAAATCAAGAAGCGCGGCCCGATGAATTCCTCGTGCAGGTTGTGGTCGCGCAGGACGTGGCACACGTCCTGGCACAGGAAGCACTCGATGCACTTGCGGAACTCCTGGGGCCGGTCGACGTCGGATTGCTGCATACGCCAGGTCCCGTCGGGGGCGTCCGGCTTGCGCGGCTTGAATTTCTGAATCTTGGTCTTGACGCGGTAATTCCAGGACACGTCCGTGACCAAGTCCCTGACGTGCGGGAAAGTCTTCATCGGCTCGATTGTCACGGGGACGCTTAGATCGAGCGTATTCAACCGCGTCATACACATCAAACGCGGCTTGCCATTGATTTCCGCCGAGCACGACCCGCACTTGCCGGCCTTGCAGTTCCAGCGCACGGCAATGTCGTTTGCATCGGAGGCCTGAATACCGTGCACGGCGTCCAGTACCACCATGCCGGGAGAAATATCGGTGGCGTAGTCCACAAAGTGTCCGCTTCCGTTTTCGCCGCGCCAGATTCGGAAGGTCGCCTGGTCCGCCATTACTTGTTCTCCTCGATTACCTGCTTCATCTCATCGGTAAGCGGTACGACCGGAACCCGCTCGACTTTGGGCCGCCCGTCCGGACCCTTGCTGACACGCAGATTGTATTTGGCCCACTCGGCGCTCTTTTCCGGATAATCGTCACGGAAATGTCCGCCGCGGCTTTCCTTGCGCTCGATGGCGGCGAGCGCGATGATCTCGGAAATGGACAGCATATTGTCGAGATCTATCGCCGTGTGCCAGCCCGTGTTGTACTCGCGATGACCGGTGATCCCCGCCTTGGCGGCGCGCACCCGCAGGGCGCTCACTTTATCGAGCGCCTGCTGCATTTCGTTTTCCAGGCGCACGATGCCCACCAAACCCTGCATCGCGTTCTGCAATTCAGACTGCACGGCAAACGGATTCTCACCAGCCGCTCCGCGCTCAAACGGAGCGAGCGCGCCCTTGGCGGCTGAATCCACGTGCCCTTGATCCACCTTCCCCGCTCCGCGTTCCTTGGAGAACTTGGCCGCGAACTCACCGGCGCGCTTGCCGAATACGAGCAGATCGGAGAGCGAATTTCCGCCCAGGCGATTGGCCCCGTGCAATCCCGCCGCGCACTCGCCCGCCGCGAATAATCCGTCAACCGATGTCATTTGCGTATCGCCATCCACCTGGATACCGCCCATGATGTAGTGTGTCGTGGGTCCGACTTCCATCGGCTCCTTCGTGATATCGAGGTCGGCGAGCTGCTTGAACTGGTGATACATGCTTGGCAGTTTTTTCTTGATGTGCTCGATCGAATTCGGAATCTTTTCCTTGATCCAGGAGATATCGAGGAACACGCCGCCGTGCGGACTCCCACGCCCGGCTTTCACTTCACGATTGATGCAGCGAGCCACGTGGTCGCGCGTAAGCAGCTCCGGCGGACGCCGCGCGCTCTTATCACCCTGTGTGTAGCGCCAACCCTCTTCCGGATTGTCGGCAGTCTGGCTCTTGTAGTTGTCCGGAATATCGTCGAACATGAACCGCTTGCCGTCGCTGTTACGCAGCACGCCGCCTTCGCCGCGCACGCCTTCCGTCACCAGAATTCCTTTGACGCTGGGCGGCCAAACCATCCCCGTCGGATGGAACTGCACGAATTCCATATCGAGCAGCGCCGCGCCGGCATTGTAGGCCAGCGCCTGCCCGTCAGCCGTGTATTCCCAACTATTGCTGGTTACCTGGAAAGCGCGTCCCACGCCGCCGGTGGCCAGCACGACCGCCTTGGCATGGAAGATCTTGAAGCGTCCGCGCTCACGGTCGTAACCGAACGCACCCACGCAACGGTTTCCGTCCATAAGCAGCGTCACAATGGTGTGCTCGGCATACACGTCAATCCCTTGATGGATCGCGTGGTCCTGCAGAGTGCGGATCATTTCCAGACCCGTGCGGTCGCCCACGTGCGCCAGGCGTGGATAGCGGTGTCCGCCAAAGTTGCGCTGCAAAATACGCCCGTCGGGAGTGCGGTCGAAAATGGCGCCCCAGGCTTCCAGTTCGTGCACGCGCGCGGGCGCTTCTTTTGCGTGAAGCTCAGCCATGCGGCAGTGATTCAGATACTGCCCGCCGCGCATGGTATCGGCAAAGTGCACGCGCCAGTTGTCGCGGTCATCCACGTTACCCATCGCCGCCGCCATGCCACCCTCGGCCATGACAGTATGAGCCTTGCCCAGGAGCGACTTGGTGATGACGCCGGTCTTGCAGCCCGCGTTGGCCGCTTCGATCGCCGCGCGCAACCCCGCGCCACCCGCGCCCACCACCAATACATCGTATTCGTGAATCGGATACTCGGCCATGGCTACAGAATTCTCCAGTCGTGCCAAACGCCCATCGCGCAGAGCCGGACGTAAACATCCGCGAAACCCACGAAGAACATGCTCACCCAAGCCCACTTCATATGATTCCGGTTCAGGCAACCCGCACAGTCATAGGCCGTCTTGCGCACAGGTGAGGCGGACAAAATATCCTTCATCCCGCCCACCAGGTGCCGGAAGGAATGACACCCGAACGTGTAACCGCCCAGTAAGATTGGATTGAGAATCAGAACCAACGACCCGACTCCAACCCCGAAATGCTTGGCGCCATCCGGGCCCGTGAACCACAGCGCCTTGTAGCCGTCATAGAGCAGGATGAAGACGAATAGAATCGCAAAGTACAGGAAGTAGCGATGCACGTTTTGCAAAATGAGCGGGAATTTCTTTTCGCCGCGATAACGGCTACGCGGCTCACCCACGGCGCAGGAAATGGGATCAGCCCAAAACGCCTTGTAGTAGGCTCCGCGATAGTAGTAGCACGTAAAGCGGAACAGGCCGGGAAACGGCAGGATCAGCATCGCCGCCGAAAACGGCAGGAACGTGGGCCACCACGCAGGAGCCTGCTCGATCAACAGCGGGGAATACATCGGCGACAGATAGTCGGCGCCGCCGCACTGCGTCGTGCAGAGGTAATTGTCCCCTTGCAGCGCGGCCCATGTCGCGTACACGATGAACGACAGGTATCCCAAAAAAACTACCAGCGGTTCCACCCACCAGTTATCGGTGCGGGAAGTGGTACCAAAACCCCCTTTTTTCAAGGGGACATCAATGGATGACATTATGCCTGACTCCAGGGTTTAGAAAGGTGGGGCAACATTCAGAATAACGTCTCGAGAGCTGTAGTTTCAAGTACCCAAAAGGCCCGGCCGGCGCGAATCGGCAGCATCCCGGCCAGATACGACAATATGTGCGCGGGCAGGCCCAGCTAGGCTATCGCTTGCCTGTGCCTGTCATGGCCTCGATCACGTATAGGCTGCGGGCCAACTCCGCCCGCGAGTCATCCATGGAAAGCACCGCATCATCGTAGAACTTTTGTATGTCGAGCAAGACGTCCAACGGCTCTTGTCCCTGCTTGCAGCAGCAGCGTGGGATTTGGCCGGAGCCGCGCTTGGATGATCCGTGCCTCCGCGATGGGAACGTTGTATCGCTCAGCAATCAGACGGAGGTTATTCTGTAGAGCTTCTTCCACTAACTGATCGAGCGTCGGTTTGGCTGGGATCTGTCCGAAGCAAGAGGCGGACAGCACAAGAATAACAAGCAACACCAAAAGTGTTTTCATGGGATTCTCTTGCAGAATCGCACTCATCGGAAGCGATTTTCAACAGACCGCTCTTGTGGTACCCACCGCAAGTTCTTGGTCTTGCTTGAGTCCGCTTACCGCGCCGCCAGTAGAGCCCGCAGGTGGCGGGCGCGTTCGGGCGACCGTAACTGGCGCAGAGCTTTGGCCTCGATCTGGCGGATGCGTTCGCGGGTGACGTCGAATTCCTGGCCGATTTCCTCGAGCGTGTGCTCGCGCTCGCAGCCGATGCCGAAGCGTAGGCGGATCACCTTCTCCTCTTTCGGAGAAAGTGTCTTGAGGATGTTGGCCGTTTCGTCGCGGACGTTGGTGTCGATCACGGCATCCACGGGCGAACCCACCCAGCGGTCTTCGATCAAATCGCCCAGCGCGGATTCTCCATCGCGGCCAACCGGAGTCTCCAGAGATACTGGATCGCGCGAGATGGTCTTCAGCTTCTGAACCTTCTCCACGGGAATATCCATGCGCCGGCTGATTTCGTCGTTGGTCGGTGCCCGGCCGAGTTCCTTCTCCAACTCGCGTGTGGCGCGCAGGAATTTGTTCATCGATTCGTTCATGTGCACCGGAATACGAATCGTGCGCGACTGGTCCGCAATCGCGCGTGTGATTGCCTGGCGAATCCACCAGGTCGCATACGTGGAGAACTTGTAGCCACGGCGGTATTCGAACTTGTCGGCGGCACGCATCAAACCGATGTTGCCTTCCTGGATGAGATCCAAGAGATGCAGGCCGCGATTGACATACTTCTTGGCCACGGAAACCACCAGGCGAAGGTTCGCCTCGACCAGGTCTTTCTTGGCACGCTCGGCTTCAATTTCGCCATGCCGGATCACCGACAGCGTGTGCCGCAGGTCCGTGAGACCAGCGCCGGCGGTCTGTTCCCGCTTGCGGATCTCGCGCTTTAGCGCTTTCGATTTGGCTTGAGCAGTCTGGCTGGCGCGCCCTTCCAGCTTGCGCAGGGCTTGATCCAGGTGCGAGAGTTCCTCCACCGCCCGTTGAATTTCTTTGCCGAACTGTTTCCACTGCGCCGCGTAAAAAGGCGTGGCGCGCATCTCGCGCGAAACTTCCACCCAGCAGCGGGCAACCTTGCCTTTCGCCTTGCGGCGGCCCTTCTTGTTGCTGACCGGAACCGTGGAAACCTTGTCGGAAAGCTGGCCCAGCTTCTTGTGCAGCGCCACGATCGCCGCCAACTGCTGCTTCACTTCCACGCGCTTCTTGGCGTAAGCCGCGCTTTCCACTTCCAGGTCGCCCAAATCGATAAAGGCGTCCAGGTCCTCCACTTCCTTACGGATCTGCTCGCAAATTTCGACCACGTGGAGCTGAACCAGCGCGGACCGGCTAATGGCCTTTTGCATCCGCAACTTACCGCGCTCCATGCGGCGCGCCAGATTCACTTCACCCTCGCGCGTGAGCAGGGGAACCGCTCCCATTTCGCGCAGGTACACGCGGACCGGATCGTCGGTATAAATCGACTCTTCTACCGGGTGCGCAGCCGGAAACTCTTCTGCATCATGGACTTCCTCAGGATGGAAAAACCCACCCTCTTCGTCGAAAGGAAGCCCTAATGGCTCGCGCGCCTCAAACTGATCCTCAAAATGATCCAAACGTATCTACCTCGGAGCCGTCAAATGCTTATCTGTTAACAAGATAACCAGAATTGGCCTGGTTGCGGACAAAGCCGCTCCCTAGTATATCAGCGTTCCCGGGTTCTGTTAAGTCCAAATATGTATTGATGATGAAACAAATCTTTAGGGTTCATGGGCGTCCCTAGTCTTAAGTCCTACGTTGCAATAGATCTTTTAGCTCCGTGACGAAGGCTTCCACATCCTGAAAATCGCGGTAGACGGAGGCGAAGCGAACGTAGGCAATCTTATCCAACGCCCGCAGGCGGGTCATCAGCAGCTCCCCGATGGCCGTGGTCGAGACTTCCCGATCCTGGCTATCTGCAAGCATGGATTCGACTTCGTCGACAACCTCGGCTAGTCTTGCCATCGCGACCGGGCGCTTTTCGCAGGCCTTGATCAATCCTTCCAGTACCTTTTGGCGGTCAAATTTCTCCCGGCGCCCGTCCCTCTTGACCACCATATAGGGAACTTCGTCGCTCCGCTCATAGGTGGTAAAGCGCCGTTCGCATTTCACGCATTCCCGGCGCCGGCGGATGGTGTCTCCTTCCTTGCTTTCGCGCGAATCGATGACGCGGTCCTGGCGGTGACCACAAAAAGGGCAAGTCATAACTAGAGGAGTAGCATGCGGATGTCCGCGACGTTGGTTCCCGTGGGGCCGGTCTTGATCAGGCCGCCGGCCTTTTCGAAGAAGTGATAAGAGTCGTTGTTATCGAGAAACTCGCGCGGGTTGAGCCGCAAGACGGCGGCGCGGCGCAAGGTCGCTGCGTCCGCCACCGCGCCCGCGGCATCCGTCGGCCCGTCGATCCCATCGGTACCCCCGCTGAAGATGGTGACGCCGGGGGTCGCTTCCAGCGCAATGGCGGCAGCCAGCGCAAATTCCTGATTGCGGCCGCCCATCCCTTTCCCGCGCAGGGTGACTGTCGTCTCGCCGCCGGATAGCCAGCAGATTCCACGCTTCCCGTTGGCCAGCGATTCGCGCGCGATCGCGGCGTGCATACGGGCGATCTCGCGAGTCTCCCCATCGATGGTTGTCGACAGCACCGTAGTCTTGTAGCCCAATTCCTTGGCCTTCTTCGCGGCGGCGGCGGCGGATTGGCGGTTGCTCCCGATGATCACGTTCTGCGCCGCGACGTTCTTCTTCGGCGTTTCCGTCAACGGCGGCGCGGCGATGCCGAAACGATTGAGAACCGCTTTGGCATCGGCAACAGTCGTCGCATCCAACACAGTCGGCCCAGAGCCGATCACGCTGAGATCGTCGCCGATCACATCGGACAGGATCAACGAAATCAGGGTCGCCGGATGCGCCAGCGCGGCCAGGTGCCCTCCCTTGATGGCCGACAAGTGTTTGCGCACGGTATTGATTTCATGAATCGTCGCTCCGCAGGCCAGCAAACTACGGGTGACTTCTTTTTTCTTTTCGAGCGTGATGCCAGCCACCGGCAGCGGCATGAGCGCCGAAGCGCCCCCCGATATCACTGCGAAGACGAGATCGCGCGAACCGCTCTCCCTGGCGATTTCCGCGATGCGCCGCGCGCCTTCCACTCCACGCTCATCGGGAACAGGGTGGCCGCTTTGATGAAACGTAATGCGCCGCGAACGCGCGGTGGTATTGTCTGGCACGTTGACCCAACCGCCCTGGATCCGGTTGCCGAAAAGACGTTCGAGAGCGAGCGCCATCCGCGCGCTGGCCTTCCCCGATCCGATCACGCGGACGCGGTCATAATCAGACAAACGATACCGGCGTCCGTCGACTTGCAGTACGCCGCTCTTAACCCGCACATGATGCAGCACCGCTTCCATCGGGTCCGCAGCCTTCAAAGCGGCGCGGAAAATCTGTAGTGCGTGTTTTTGACTCATGATTCAAAAAAGAGGCAACGCGAGGATGCGCGCGACCACATAATCCTTTTCCAGATCGAAAGTTTCGATGCGATAATCCGCGCGCGCATACGCTTGGCGGCGGTCTTCATACAGGGCGCGAAAACGGACAGGGTCCGCGGCGAGCGGCCGGTGCGTCTCTCCCGCAATGCGTTTCTCGATCACATCGAGCGGTGTATCGAGCCAGATTGTCACGCCATGGTTTGCCGCCAGTTCATAGTTTTCTTGCACCGTGAAAGCGCCGCCCCCTAGCGCGATCACTTGCGGCCGGCCCGACCGGACATCACACACGCGCTTCTTCAAGGCATTCGCTTCCAACCTGCGGAATTCCGCTTCCCCGTGGCGCTTGAAGATTTCCGTGACCGGCTCATCCGCCGCTTTTTCGACTTCCTTGTCGAGGTCAAAAAACGCCCAGCCCAGTTCATCCGCCAGACGCGCCCCCACCGTCGACTTACCGCATCCCATAAACCCCACCAAGTAAATCCCTGGAGTTTGTTTGAGCTTGAGGAGCATGCCAAGAAATGAGTTGCGCGCGAAAGTCATAATAGTAACATGCAGGCTTGGTTGCCGCTGTTCCCCCTTCAAGTCGTGTTGTTGCCCGGCGCCGAACTTCCGCTGCACATCTTTGAAGAACGCTATAAAGAGATGATTGGCGAAGTCCTGCGCGATCGGATCGAGTTCGGAGTCGTGCTCGCCGGCGATCAGGGTCTCGCCGGCGCGGGCTGTACGGCGGTGATTGACCGCGTGCTGCGCGAGTATCCGGACGGGCGTCTCGACATTCTTACCAAGGGCCGCCGCCGCTTCGAAATCATGAGCCTGAACGAGGACCGGCCGTTCTTGCGCGGCGAGGTCGAGTATTTCGACGACGAGGATTCCGCGGGACCCGCCGCCGGCGAAGACTTCCGTGTCCGCGCGATCGCGGGCTATAACGAACTGCGCGCGCTATCTTCCGACGCGCCCTTGCCGCCCAGTGACGTTTATCACCCCCAACTGAGCTTCCGTCTGGCCCGGCCCGTACAAGACTTGAGCCTGCGGCAAATCCTCCTTTCCAGCCGCAGCGAGGCCGATCGCCTCAAGCAACTGGCGGAATTTCTCCCTGCCTTTTTGGTCCGCCAGCAGCGCGTCGAACGCGTCAAGCAGTTGGCCCCGCGAAACGGTCATGGCGGCAAGGTATCCGGGATCGAATGAGCCGGCTATCCTTACTCATCGACGCCGACGATACGCTTTGGGAAAACAACATCTATTTTGAGCGGGCTTTCGATGCTTTCTGCGATTTTCTGGATCACTCCGCGCTCACGCCGTTCCAGATTCGCGATGTGCTCAATGAAATCGAGTTGGTGAACGCGAAGATTCACGGCTACGGGTCACTCAACTTTGGCCGGAATCTGCAGCAGGCCTATCAACATCTGGCGCAGCGGGAGATTCGTGACCATGATCTCCGCCACGTACTGGCGCTGGCCGAGCGGATTTTGGAGCAGCCCGTCGAACTGATCGAGGGCGTCGAAGAAACGTTGGGATATCTTTCCGGGCGCCACGATCTGACGCTGTTCACCAAAGGGCATCCCGAAGAACAGCATTTAAAGGTGGACCGCTCCGGCCTGGGGCGCTATTTCAACCACACGGCCATCGTCAAAGAAAAGGACGCCGCCGCCTACGCGCGTTTGGTGGACGAGCGCGGTCTGGCGCGCGAATACACATGGATGATCGGAAATTCGCCAAAGTCCGACATCAATCCGGCGCTGGAAACCGGTCTCAACGCGGTGCTGGTACCGCACGCGCACACCTGGGTTCTGGAAAAGCAAGACTTGCGCGAACCGGGAGACGGACGCCTGCTGATGCTTGAAAAGTTCCCGGACCTGCGACTGCACTTCTGAGTTACTTCAGAGCCGACTTGCTGGCTATATCCAGCACCCAGCCTGGGAAGATCCCCAACAGCAGCGTGCCGAGCGCGGATGCATACACGGCAATCTGCAAGCTGAGGCCGGCGGGTTCAAGGTTTTCAACAGAATCGCCCGGGTCCTTGAAGTACATCACCACCAGCAGACGCAGATAGTAATACGCGGCGACCGCGCTATTCAGCAGGCCGAGCACGGTGAGCCAAGTGAGATTAGCGTCGAGCGCGGCTTTGAAGATGTAGAACTTGCCGAAGAAGCCGGCCGTGAGCGGCACGCCGATCAGACTCAGCAGGAAGATGGTCAGCATCGCGGCCATGGCGGGTTGGCGCTGCGAGAGCCCCGCGAAGTCGTCAATAGCGACGTACTTCTCGCCCTTGCGTGCAAAGTACGTGACCACGGCGAACGCGCCCAGGTTGGTGAAAGCGTAGGCGGCCAAATAGAACATGGCGGCCGCCGAACCGGTTTCCGAATGCGCCGTGACCGCAACCAACACGTATCCGGCATGGGCAATCGAGCTATACGCCAGCATGCGCTTGATGTTGGATTGCTGAAGCGCGGCGAAGTTACCGACAATCATGGTCGCCAGCGCGCAACCCCAAACCATCGGCTCCCAGCGGTCGGCGATGGGGCCGAACGCGGTCATGAACACGCGCAGCAGAATCGCGAATGCGGCTGCCTTGGGGCCCACCGAGAGAAAACCTGACACCGGCGCGGGAGCGCCCTGGTAGACGTCCGGCGCCCAGATCTGGAACGGAGCGGCGGAGATCTTAAATCCGAAACCCACAAACATGAAAGCCGCGGCTGCCCCGGCCATCACTAGAGGCGCGGCCGACGTCTGCAACGCGCCGCGGATCTGATCCAGGTTCGTTGACCCTGTCAATCCGTAAATCCACGCCACGCCATATAGCAGGAACGCCGTGGCGAACGAGCCCAGCAGAAAATACTTGAGCGCCGACTCATTGTTGCGCGGATCGTCGCGAAGGTAACCCGCCAGAATATAAGATGCAATGGAGGAGATCTCGAGACCGATGAAAATCATGATCAGTTCATTGGCGCTGACCATCACGCATTGGCCCATAATGCTGAACAGTACCAGAGCGTGATACTCACCGCCGAGCATGCGTTCCTGGCGCAAGTAGCCGGTGGAACTAAGAATCGCAATGATGCCGATACCGATCACCAGAGCCCGGAAAAACGATGCGAAGCCGTCGATGATCAGCATGTTGCTGAACGCCGCGCCAGGGTCGCCCGCGGCCGAAATCGAAGCCAGCAGCGCCGCGAGCAAGGCTACGATCGATAGCGGCCCGAAGATCTTTCTCTGCTCGTCGTTGGTGAAGATAGCTTCCAGCAGCATGATCACCACGCCCGCCAGCGTCAAAATGATCTCCGGCAGAAAGCGCAAATATTCCGCGCCGGTGGGAAATGCGTTAGCGGGCATTGGCCACCTCGCTGGCGCTAAAGTTACGATCGGGCGTGACCGCTAATTGTGGCCGGTTCTGTTGTTGCTGGTATTGCTGAAGAATCCGTGCGTTCTGCGCACTAATCGGTGGCATGAATGTCTGCGTATAGATGCCCATCCAGAACATCAGCAGCAGAAGAGGCAGAGATACCGCCCACTCTCGCGCGCTGAGATCGGGCATGTGATGACTGAGAGATTCGGAGGCTTTTCCGTAGAACGTCCGCTGGTACAGCCACAGCATGTAGCAGGCGGAAAGGATCACGCCCACCGCCGCGAACACAGTTGCCGTGAAATTGACCTGTGATGCGCCCTGCAAGACCAGGTACTCACCCACGAAGTTGTTCAGCATGGGCAGACCCACTGAGGCCAACGTCGTAATTAAGAAAACGATAGCCAGGTTGGGCGCGGGCGTCGCCACGCCGCCATAAGCGGAAATTTCCAGCGAATGACGCCGCTCATACAAAAATCCGACCAGCATGAAGAGCGCTCCCGTCGAGATACCGTGGTTCAACATCTGGTACACGGCGCCGTCCAGTCCCTGTTGGGTGAAAGAGAACACGCCGAGGACCACGAAGCCCAGGTGGCTAACCGAAGAATACGCCACCAACTTCTTCATATTCGGCTGGACAAGGGCGACCAGCGCACCGTAGACAATGCCGATGACCGCGAGCCCGATGATGAATGGCGCGGCTTTGTGCGCGGCGTTCGGGAACAGCGGCACCGAGTAGCGCACCAACCCATACGTCCCCATCTTCAGCATGACGCTGGCCAGCATGATGGAGCCGGCTGTCGGCGCTTCCACGTGCGCGTCCGGTAACCAGGTGTGCAGCGGGAACAGCGGGACTTTAATCGCGAAGGCCAGGAAGAAGGCGCTGAACAACAGCATTTCCGCCTGCGAGCTGAGCACCAGACGCCCGCTCTGCAACTGGCCGAGGATCTGCACGTAATCGAACGTCCCGGCGCGGTTGTACAGATAGATGATGCCGGCCAGCATCAGCACTGAACCCGCCATCGTATACAGGAAGAACTTGACAGCCGCGTAAATGCGGCGGTCGTGGCCCCAGATTCCGATCAGGAAGTACATGGGCACCAGGCCGACTTCCCAGAACACGTAGAACAGGAACAGATCGAGCGAAACGAACACGCCGATCAGTCCGAATTCCAGCAGGATTAGGAATGCGAAAAATTCCTTGACGCGATGGCCGATGGACTTCCACGAAACCAGCACCGCGATCGGCGTCAGCAGCGTCGTCAATAACACCAGCCACAGGCTCAAGCCGTCCAGACCCACGTGATAGCGGATCGGTGGTGAGTTGATCCACGGCGAATCCGTAATGAACTGATAGCCCTCCGGGATGGTCGAGCCCATGAAGGGACCGATTAGGCCTAGCGAGATGACAAAGACCAGCAGAGAAATGCCCAGCGCCAACATGCGCGGCAGTTGGTCGTTGCCTTTGGGCGTGAAGATCAGCAATAGAAAGCCGACCAGGGGCAGGAACAGGACTATGTTTAGAAGACTCATTTCCCGCCTCCCGCCATACTCATCGCCGTAATGACGATAATCGAGCCCAGCACCACCCAGGCCGCGTAACTTCGTATGGAGCCGGATTGCATGCGTTTCAATATTCCGCCCACGGCCCGTGCCGTCTTCCCGACGCCGTTTACCGCACCGTCAATGCAGCCGGCGTCCACCACTCGCCACAGCAGCGAGCGGGAGCCGTCCACGGTAGGGTTCACCACGAGTGCATCGTAGAACTCGTCCACAAAGTACTTGTTGTAGATCCAGCGGTACGGGGTGCTAAACGTCCGCGCGAGCCCTTCAGGAATGCCCGGCGAGACCAGGTAGAACAGCGCCGCGAGCGCGATGCCGATGACGCCGGCTGCGACCGATACATAGACGGTCCACTCCGTCCCCGGAGCTTCTTCATGCAGCTTGAACATCGGCTCCAGCCACTTCGGAATATTGATATAGCCGCCTACTAGGCTCAAAATCGCCAGCACTGCCAGCGGAATCCACATCGAGGCCGGCGATTCGTGCGGTTCGCCGTGCCCGTGGCCGTGCTTGCCATGCTCATGCTTGTCGTGGCCAGCCTTCTTCCAGCGCGGCTCCCCGAAGAACGCCAGGAAGAACGCGCGGAAGACGTAGAAAGCGGTCATGCCCGCGGTCACCACACCCACCCAATACATCCAGGGGGCGAACTCGTAAGCGGCGGCAAGGATCGCGTCTTTACTGTGGTAGCCGGAAAACGGCGGGATGCCGGCGATGGCCACGCTCGCGCACAACAGCGTCGCGAACGTAATCGGAGTGTACTTCTTCAAACCGCCCATCTTGCCCAGGTCCTGCTCGCCGGACATCGCGTGGATCACGCTGCCCGCACCGAGGAACAACAGCGCCTTGAAGAACGCGTGTGTCATCACGTGGAAAATGCCGGCGGAAAATGCTCCCGAACCTAGGCCCAGAAACATGTACCCCAACTGCGAAACCGTCGAGTAGGCGTAAACCTTCTTGATATCCGTCTGCGCCAGGCCCATCGTCGCCGCGAAGAATGCCGTCGCCAGACCGACAATCGCCACCACTTCCAGCGCTCCATGCGCATGCAGGAAAATCTCTGAACTGCGCGCCACCATGTAGACGCCCGCCGTCACCATGGTCGCGGCGTGGATGAGGGCACTGACCGGCGTGGGACCCGCCATCGCGTCCGGCAGCCAGACATAGAGCGGAATTTGCGCCGACTTGCCCGCCGCACCGACAAACAGCAGCAGCGCAATCGCCGTCATCCAACCCGCGCTCGATTCCACCGGCATGTCTTTCACTTTGCCGAAAACCGTGCCAAAATCCAGCGATCCGAAGTGCATCGCGATCAGAAACACCGCGAGCGAAAACCCGAAGTCGCCGATGCGATTCACGATGAACGCCTTGTTGCCGGCGTCCGTGGCGAACTTCTCCAGGAAGTAGAAGCCGATCAAAAGATAACTGCACAGACCCACGCCTTCCCAGCCCACGAATAGCAGCAGGAAGTTGGCGCCCAGCACCAGGGTCAGCATGAAGAACATGAACAGATTCAGGTAGGCGAAGAAGCGGTAGTAGCCACCCTCGTGCGCCATGTAGCCGACTGCGTAGATGTGAATCAGTGACCCGATTCCGGTAACGATCATCAACATGACCGCGGTGAGGCGGTCAATGGCGAAGTCAACGCCGATGTTCAGCGAACCGGATTGGATCCAGGTGAAGTAGTGTTCCTGGTAGGCCTGTTCGAGCACACTTTCGCCGCCACCGAAAACACCTAAGGCGCTCAGGGTCTTCAGCACCCACAGGAAACTCAGCAGCACGGAGCCGACCGCCACGGCATTAATCACGGGCTTGGCCAGGCGCCGGCCAAACAGGCCGTTGATGGCGAAACCGGCCAGCGGGAGAAGAGGGATCAGCCAAAGTTGGTGCATCTTAATTTTTCAGAGAACTCACTTCGTCGATTTCGAGCGTCTGCCGGTTCTTGAAAACCGTCAGGATAATCGCGAGGCCGACCGCGGCTTCCGCCGCCGCCACCACCATCACGAAGAAGCTAAAAATATGTCCATCCACTTGTTTCAGCTTGTAGGAGAACGTAACAAAGCTCAGATTCACCGCGTTGAGCATCAGCTCGATCGACATAAACACGGTGATGATGTTACGGCGGAACAAAAATCCGGCCACACCGAGCGCGAACAGGATCGCGCTGAGCATCAGGTACCAGGAAAGCGGCACGCTCGCGGGAAGAGGGGGCATTAGTCGATCTCCTTGCGCGCCAGAACGATCGCCCCCAGAATGGCGACCAGGATCAGCACGCTGGTGACTTCAAACGGCAACAGATAGGTGGTGAACAGCGCCCGCCCGATGTCGAGCGGCCCTCCCTTGGTGAATTGCCCGAAAACCACATCTTCCGAGGCCGGCATGCGCCGCGTGATGAGGCAGGCGATCAATCCGAACAGCAAGAGCAGCAGCGGGACGCCTGCATAATGCGCCCAACCGCGGCGGCCGCGGGCTTCCGTGCCGGCGTTGAGTAGCATGATGACGAAGACGAACAACACCATGATGGCGCCCGCGTATACCACCAATTGCGCGGCGGCGATGAATTCGCCTCCCAATAGCAGATACAGCGCGGCCAGCGCGCCCATCACGCCCACCAGCGAAAGAGCGCTGGAGATCGGATGCCTCTGCACCACCAGGTTGATGGCGCACACCACCGCAATGGCGGCGAAGATCATGAAGAGAAGTGCGTCCATAGGCTTAGCTCAGGGCCACCCACAGGCCGGTAAGGAACAGGTTGACGATCGCAATCGGGAACATAAACGTCCAGGCGAAGCTCATGAGTTGGTCGTAGCGGAAGCGCGGCAGCGTGCCGCGGACCCAGATGTAGACAAACAGAATGAAGCACGCCTTCGCCGAAAACCAGATCACCGGCATCAGAGGCAATGCCACGGCGGGAATCGCAATCAAACCTGCCAGACCGAAGAACACCACGCCGAACACCGGAAGCGTGATCCGGTCAAACGGCCGCGCGGGATTCGCACCGTGTAGGAAACTCAGAATCCCCGCGCCTATTAGAACCAGTGAGGGAACGTAATTGGAACCGTATTCCGCCGGGAATGGCGGATGCCAGCCGCCCAGAAACAGCAGCGTCGCCACGCAGGAGACCGTCACCATGTTGCAGTATTCCGCCATGAAGAACGCGGCGAACTTCATGCTGCCGTACTCGGTATGGAAACCGGCAACCAGTTCGTTTTCGGCTTCGGGCAAATCGAAGGGCACGCGGTTGGTTTCGGCAAACGCGGCGATCATAAACAGAATGAAACTGAGCAGATTGAACGGAAAAACTTGGAAGATGGTCCACTTGGGCAGAAACCCGAGCATGAACCCGCTCTGACCGTCCACAATTCCGCGAAAGCTGAGGGTATTCAGAACCAAAAGCGGCGCTACGATCGCCAGCGCCATCGGCAGTTCGTAGCTGATCATTTGAGCCGAACTGCGCAACCCACCGAGTAACGAATACTTATTGTTCGACGACCAACCCGCCAGCGCGACTCCGTACACACCCAAGCCGGAAATCCCCAGGATGAACAGCACGCCGATATTGATGTCGGTCAACTGCATGGCGGTCTGGATTGCCGGGATGTGAACCGGGCCAAAATCAATGGCAGGAAGATTCAGTTCCGTGCCAAACGGTATGACCGCGATCGGGATCAGCGCGAACAACACCGCGATGAACGGCGCCAGAAACCAAAAGAACTTGTCCACATGCGAAGGCATCATGTCTTCTTTAGTGATCAACTTGATGACGTCGGCCAGTGGCTGGAGCAAACCGTGCGGGCCGACTCTGCGGGGTCCAACGCGCAATTGGATGTGCGCGAGAACCTTGCGTTCGGCCCACTGCAAATAGGCCAGCGCGGTGAGCAGCACGAAGGCCACCACCGCGGACTTAATGATACTGACTATGAAAAAAGTCATCGGTGGCTATTGCCCCTTACCGCGGTACAACTGACCCGGGGCTTCCATGACGGAATTGAGAATCTCCGAATAACGCGTGAGCGATCCGGAGGTGAACAAGGTATCGCCGGAAGATTGAATCGCTCCTGGCAGCGCTGCCACGCGGCCGTTGAGCGGCATGGTCGCGGCCGGACCCACAGCCAACTGCGCGGGCGAGACGTCATAGCCGTGCACGGCCTTGCGGATCTCGGCGAACACTTTCTCGGGCAGCCAGATGCCCAGGTTCAAACCCATCTCCTTGGCGATCAGGCCCATAATTTCGAGATCCGTCTTCGGACCCATCACCTTGATCGCCTGCGCCAGCTTCTGCACTTCGCCGCAAACGTTGGTTACGGTGCCGCTCTTCTCATACGCGGACGCCGCGGGCAACACGATATCGGCCTGCTTGGCCGTCTCGGTCATAAACAAATCCTGCACGACGACGAAAGCCTTCTTCGAAACGAGTTGGGTGTTCTTGAGTGGATTCGCGCCCACCACCCACAACACGTCCAGGTCGGCCGCCGCCAGCATCTCCTCGCGCGATAGGCCGCCGTCCTTCGGCGTCACGCCCATGTCGAACGCGCCGCGCGAATTCGAGTAATCCACCAGGCAAACGTACTTCACCGGAATGCCGAGTGAATCGCCGAACGCAACCAACTTGCGGAGAGCATCGCCCTGCACGGCGTCGCCAAACACGACCACCAGATCGCCTTCCGCCTTCAACTTTTCGCGCAGCGATTCGACACCGGCCAGTTCCCCGCCCTTTTGGACGCGGACGCTGGCCACCGCCTGCTGGTCTTCACGAACTTCACCCGTGGTGACCGCGTAAATGTGGCCATTGTGATGGCGGACATTGGCGCGAGCCTGGAACGCCAGGAACGGATGCTGCTGCGAGAGATCCGCGCCGATGACCAGCACGGCTTTCGCGTTGTACAAATCCGCCGATGTTGCCAGCGCGTTATTCTTTCCCGATAGTGCGTCAAAGAGCGTCGCCAGATCGCCCGTGCGGTGGTGGTCGACATTCTTCGTTTCCAGAGCCTGCCGTGCGAACTTCGCCAGGAAGAAGTTTTCCTCGTTGGTCGTGTGATTAGAGCCGATCACGCCAAATTTTCCGCCCGCCAGTTTCACCGTGCTGAACTTGGTGGCGATGATATCCAGGGCCTTTGACCAGGAGATCGCTTCATGGCCGTTGGCTGTGCGCAGCATCGGCGATTGCAAGCGCTCCGGATGCTTGGTGAAGTCGAACGCGTAGCGGCCCTTGATGCACAGGAATTCGTCGTTGATGCCGCTGCGGTCGCGGTTGTTGCCGCGCATGATCTCGTCGTTGCGCACGCCCAGCGTGGTCTTGCAGCCATCGGCGCAGTGCGTGCAGATGGTGCCGACGTGCTCCATCTCCCACGGCCGCGTCTGATAGCGGTAGCTGCCGCTGGTGAGCGCGCCCACCGGACAGATATCAATGCAAGCGCCGCATTCGTCGCATTCCAGGTGATCATCGTGATTGGGAATGATCTCGGAGACGGCGCCGCGGTTGCCGACACCCAGCGCGCCCACGCCCATGCCCTCATTGCAGGCACGCACGCAGCGGTAACACAGTATGCAGCGCGGCGCGTCGAAGTACACCACCGGCGACCATTGCTTTTCGTCCACGTGATGCTTGCGTTCGACAAACCGGCTCTCGCCTGCGCCGTAGCGGAACACCATGTCCTGCAATTCGCACTCGCCGCCCTTGTCGCACACCGGGCAATCCAGCGGGTGGTTGGTCAACAGGAACTCAAGCGTGCCCTTCCGCGCTTTCTTGACGATGTCGGAATCGGTCCGCACCACCATGCCCTCGGCCACCGGCGTCGTGCAGCCCACCTGCAGCTTGGGAGTCTTCTCGATCTCCACCAGGCACATTCGGCACGCCGCTTGCAGCGTGTAGTCTTCGTGATAACAGAAAGCGGGCACTTCGATGCCATTCTGCCGCGCTACTTCAATCAGCAACGCGCCTTTTTCGGCTTCGATGTCTCTGCCGTCGATGTTGAGTTTGACGAGTTCGGCCATATTAAACCGCCACCGCTTCCTTGGCCACCAGATATTTCTCGAAGTCTTCGGTGAACTTCTCGACGATTGAGATCGTCGGCATCGCCGCCGCGTCGCCCAGCGCGCAGAACGTCCGGCCCAGCATATTCTTGGAAAGCTCGCCGATCAGCGAGATGTCCTCGCGCCGGCCATGGCCATCGGAGAAACGCTGCAGGATCTTGCGCAGCCACGTTGTGCCCTCGCGGCACGGGATGCACCAGCCACAGCTTTCATGCTGATAAAACCGCATAATGCGCAGGGCAAACTTCACCATGTCCGTGTCTTCGTCGAGCACCACCATGCCGCCCGCGCCCAACATGCTTCCCACTTTGGCCAGCGTGTCGTAGTCCATCGGGATGTCGCACTCATCGGCCTTCAAGAGCGGGCACGACGACCCGCCTGGCACCACGGCCTTCAACTTCTTGCCGTTGCGCATGCCGCCGCCGAGTTCGTTGATGGCTTTCATCATCGGGAAGCCCAGCGGAATTTCATACACGCCCGGTTTATTGACGTGCCCAGAGAGGCACATCAAGCGCGTTCCGCCGTTCTTCGGCGTGCCCAGAGCCGCGAACGCCGCGCCGCCATCGCGAATGATGGGGGGGATCGCGCTGAATGTCTCCACGTTATTCAGCAGCGTCGGCATGCCCCACGCGCCCGCCACCGCCGGGAACGGAGGCTTCATGCGCGGCACGCCCCGCTTGCCTTCCAGTGAATCGAGCAGCGCCGTCTCTTCTCCGCACTCATACGCGCCCGCGCCGCTATGCGTGTGCAGGTCAAACTTCCAACCCGTACCCGCGACGTTGTCGCCCAGATAGCCGCGCGCGTAGGCTTCCTCGATCGCGCGGTCCATTTTTTCGACTAAGTAGCGGTACTCGCCGCGCACATAGACGTAGCCGACATGCGCGTCCACCGCCAGGCTCGCGATCAAAATACCTTCGATCAACTGGTGCGGATCGTATTCGATCAGCAGCCGGTCCTTGCAGCAGCCGGGTTCGGATTCGTCCGCATTCACCACCAGCACTCGCGGCTTAGGAGAAGTGCGCGGCACGAAGCTCCACTTGAGGCCCGTCGGAAATCCCGCGCCCCCGCGGCCACGTAGCGCGGAGGTCTTCACCTCTTCAATGATGGCCTCCGGCGTCATCTCTTTGGCTTTCAGGAACGCCTTGAAACCGTCGTTGGCCAGATACACATCCAGCGTCTCGGAACCCTCCAGGCCGAAGCGCTTGCTCAGGACCCTGGTTTCCAGCGGGCTCGGTGGATTATAAAGTTGCTTCGCCATTATTGAGCCTTCCTGAGGCCATCGATCAACTGATCCAGTTTCTCAGGCGTCACATGGTGATGAAAGTCGTAGTTGATCTCGACCGCCGGGGCCCACGAACAGGCGCCCATGCATTCCACTTCTTCCAGCGAAAACTGCCCGTCCGCGGTGGTTTCTTTATGGCCGACGCCCAACTTTTTCTTGGCGTGCTCGTAGAGTTCCTCGCCGCCCACCAGAAGACAACTGATATTCGTACAGACTTGCACATGGAATTTCCCCTGTGGCTTACGGTGGAGCATGGAGTAGTAGCCCACCACTTCGTCCACCTGCACAGGCGTCACTTTGCAGCGTTTGGCAACTTCATCAATCAGTTCGCGTGTAACGGCGCCGACCTCATCCTGCGCGTAGATCAGCATGGGGATCACCGCCGAGCGCGTGCGGCCTTCCGGGTAGCGCGTCAGAAGTTTCGCGAATCGTTGTTCCAGTTGGGGCGAGAAAGTCATCAGCGGTCCGTATCTCCCAGCACGAAATCCATGCTGCCGAGCGACGCGATCGAGTCGGCAATCAGCGTCCCCTCCAGCAGCGTGGGCAGCGCAATCAAATTTCCGAAGCTCGGCGTACGCATGTACAGGCGGTAGGGCTTCGACGTTCCGTTGCTCACCGCGTAATAGGCAATTTCCCCGCGCGGCGATTCGATAGCCTGATACGCTTCACCGGCCGGCACGCGATAGCCCTCGGTCACGATCTTGAAATGATAGATCAAAGACTCCATCTGGGTCTTCATCTTTTCGCGATCCGGCAAAACCACGTGCGGAGCATCGGCGGTGATGGCGCCTTCCGGCATTCCTTCCATGGCCTGGACGATAATACGCGCGCTCTGCCGCATCTCCTCCATGCGCACGCGGTACCGCGAATACACGTCGTTTTCCGTGCGCGTCGGCACGATGAAATCAAATTTCTCGTAGCTCGAATACGGCTCCGTCTTGCGCACGTCGAGCGGAATTCCCGCGGCGCGGATCATCGGCCCGGTCACGCCCAGGTCCAGCATGTCTTCAATCGAAATGAAGCCCACGCCCTGCGTGCGGATCTTCCAGATCGGGTTCGAATCGAGCAAGCTCTCGTACTCGTCCACCTTGCTCGGAAACGCGCGAATGAACTTGCCTACTGCTTTCTCCCAGCCGCGCGGTGGCTCCAGGGCCAGACCGCCAGGGCGGATGTAGCTGGTCATCATGCGTTGGCCGGAAAACATTTCCTTCAGCCGGAGGATGTCTTCACGCTCGCGGAAGCAGTAGAAGAACATGCTCATCGCGCCGATATCCAGCGCGTGCGTTCCCAGCCACACCAGGTGGCTGTTCAGGCGGTCGAGCTCCGCCAGCATGACCCGCATCCACTGCGCCTTGGGCGGAATCTCCATTTGCAGGAGCTTTTCCACCGTCAGCGCGTAGACCAGATTATTGCCCAGGTTCGACAAATAGTCGACGCGATCGGTCAACGTAACCACTTGCGCCCACGTATTGGTTTCGCACTGCTTTTCGATGCCGGTGTGCAGAAAGCCGATATCCGGCTCGGCCCTGACGATGATCTCGCCTTCGAGCTCGATCATGATGCGCAACACGCCGTGCGTCGACGGATGCTGCGGCCCCATGTTGAGCGTCATGCGCCGCGGCGCGGCAGGACTGGCGGGCGTCTCCTGTAACACGGGAATCGTAGCGACGTGGTCGTCAAAAGGATGCTTTACGTTGCTCATGCCCGCTAGTCCTTCCTCTGGCCGTAGTCATATTTGTAGCCGTGCACCGGGTAATCCTTGCGCAGCGGATGGCCTTCCCAGTCAATAGGCATCAGAATGCGCACCATATTGGGATGATTGCGGAAGCGGATACCGAAAAGATCGAAGACTTCGCGCTCATACCAATTGGAGGAGCGCCACACGCCGGTCACCGAATCGATTCCCGGGTTTTCACCGCCAACCCTACATTTGACACGAAGCCGGCGGATCGGATCGATCGAGTGTAAATGATAAACCACTTCAAAACGCGGCTCGGCTGGATGCCAGTCGATGGCGGTGAGCGAACTCAGCCGGACGAATTTCTCGCTGTCTTTCAGGTAGCGGCACAAATCCACAATCTGAGCGGCATCCGCGATGAGCGTCGTCTCGCCCAACGCCTGCTGCGTCTCCAGGATGGCGGGGTGGTGAAAGGCGTGATTCACTTGGCCCGGTCCTTCCTGGCCGCCGCGCTCGTGACCGACCAATCCATGGCGCCCTTCTTCCATACATAGAAGTAGCCCACCAGCACCAGAGCCACAAAGACGAACATCTCCGCCAGCGCGAACATTTTCAACTCGCGGAACACCACGGCCCACGGATACAGGAACACCGCTTCGATATCGAACAGAATGAAAATCATCCCCACCAGGTAAAACTTCACGCTGAAGCGCTCGCGGGCCGAGCCCACCGGCGCCATGCCGGATTCATACGGCGTGTCCTTGAGCGGGCTCTTGCCGCGTTTGCCCAGCAGCGTGGATGCACCGATCAGCCCAGCCGCGACGGCTATGGCGATGATCACCTGCACGACGATGGGAAAGTAAATTTCGGGTAAAGTTGTCGGCATGTTTTCGTTGATTCACACCGAGGGTGGAAGCAGCCCTCGTACAGTGTTCAGAATTTTCCCTTGAACATTCAAATATAATGAGGATCGAAAGGGAGTGTCAATCGCGCCTGATGCAAGCCTCTGAAACAAATACAATTCAAGTTGTTTTGAACGGCGAGCCCCGGAGCGTTCCCGCGGGTTTGACCGTAGCCACACTCCTCTCCTGGCTGAACATGGACGGCTCCCGCGTGGCCGTGGAACTCAATCGCGAGATCGTGCGCCAGCCCGCCTGGGCCACATCCGAAGTGGATGAAGGCGCGCAGGTCGAGGTCGTGTGGTTCGTCGGCGGGGGAGCGCGCTGACCGCCTTGAACCGCACCGCAGCCATCCTCATCGCCCTGGCCGGGCTTGTGTTTCTGGGATTCCGCTTCCGGTCGAATTTTTCCGACGCCGGGCGCGGAATGAATGACTTCATGAACGTGTATACCGGCGCGCGCCTGGTGGGCACGCCGGACCAGTTCTATTCGCGGAAGTACGCGGAAGATGAATTGACGGTCACCGGATGGGTACTCCCCGCGCAGTTGCGTTACCTGCGCTGGCCCGTGTTTGCCTTCGTGTCGCGCCCCTTGACGGCTCTTTCCTATGCCGCGGCCTACCATGTCTGGCAGGCGCTTTTGCTGGCGGCTCTTCTCGGCTTCTGGTGGTTGTGGCCGGAACCCGGCCGCGATGCGCTGCTGGTGGCCGCGTGCTGGTCGATTCCACTGGTTACCAGCATCCTGAACGGGAAGGATGTCATCTTCCTAATGCTGTTTCTCGCCGGCCTCTGGCGATTTCATGAGTCGCGGCCATGGCTGGCCGGACTCTGCCTGGCCCTGTGCGCTCTCAAGTTCAATCTCTTCTTCCTGATGCCCGTGGTTCTGATCGCCCAACGCAAGTGGCGCGTCGCGGCCTGGGCCGCCGCCGGAGTGCTGGCGCTGTTGGGGATCTCGACCGCCGTGAGCACCGACCGCTGGATCCCGCGGTTCATCGATTTCGCATTGAATGACGTGGCCGCCAAGCAGCCTTATACAATGTCCAGCTTCGTCGCGCTGTTCGCCGGGCTTCCCCACGCCGGCACATGGGAGCTCGCCGGCGGCGCGGTGATTGCCGCGATGGTCGCCTGGCTTTCGTTGCGCGGCAGTTTCAGCTTCGCTCTGAGCGCGGCTCTCGTTGGCGGGTTCCTGACCAGCCATCACGCATATCTCTTCGACTTGCTTCTGCTGCTGCCCGTCCTCGTGGTTATCTTGCGAACGGCGGCCAGCACTGCCGTGCGGCTGTTCGCCGGGTTGTTACTGTCTCCCTTGCCCTTCCTGGTTTCTCCGAACGCTCCACTGTTGGCGCCGGCGCCCCTGCTACTACTGCTCTTGCTGATCGCATTGGTGATGGAGCACGCAACGCAAACCGGAGAAGGAGCACTCTCCACCGGCACGCCGGCCAGCACGCTGGATTGATATTTATGAGATTGAAGTTGTGAGATTGAAGTTGTGAGATTGAAGTTGTGAGATTGAAATTGTTACGGGAAGTCGCGCAAGTCAAAGTCGTCCGATTCGTCAGCGGAGGACCCCGTTGAATACGGTTGGCCGCATTGGGATCTATCTTCTCGCCGCCGCCGGGCCCTTCTTCCTGGCGGCGCGTTTCCAATCAAACGCCGCCGACGCATTGCATGGCATGAATGACTTCATGAGTTTCTACACGGGTCCACGCCTGGTAGGCACGCCGGATCAGTTTCGCTCCGAACGGTATGCCGAGGACCAACTGGCAACGACCGGTTTCGTGTCCCCCGCGCAGCAGGTATATCTTCGTCTGCCCGTGTTCGCTTTTGCACTGCGTCCGCTGTCCGCGCTACCCTACCGCCGGGCGTATTATGTCTGGCAAGCTCTATCTCTCGCGGCTCTTGCCGGCTTCATGCTGTTGTGGCCAGAACCTGGGCGGAAGATTCTTCTGCTTGCCGCCTGCTGGTCGGTTCCGCTGGTGGCCAGTATCGCAAACGGACAAGACGTCGCCTTTGTGCTCCTGTTTCTGGCGGCGTTTTGGCGTTTTCACGCGACGCGGCCAGCGCCGGCCGGAATTTGCCTGGCTCTGTGTTCACTGAAATTCCACCTCTTTCTGTTCCTGCCCCTGGTGCTCATCGCCCACAGGAAGTCGCGCGTTTTCGCTTGGGCGGCGGCGGGCGTACTCACTCTTTTGGGTCTCTCCACCTGGGTGAGTACGGACCAATGGATACCGAAGTTCATTGCGTTCACGTCGAGTGCCAGGGCCAACATGCATACCCCCGTCATGCCCAACCTGCTGGCGCTCTTCGCTGGGCTTCCTCATGCGTTCATCTGGGAAATTACCGGCGGTGTATGCATCGCTGCCCTCGTTTTCTGGTTATCCGCGCGAAGCAGCTTTTCTCTCGCGCTCAGCGCGTCGCTGGTGGGCGGGTTGCTCACCAGCCACCATGCCTACTTCTCCGACATGCTTCTTGTGCTGCCCGCGCTCGTGTTCATCCTGCGCGAAACCACCAGCATAGCCGTGCGCTTATGCGGAGGTCTGCTGCTTTCTCCTCTTCCTTTTCTGATTACCGCGGTAGTCCCTCTCGCCGCGCCAATACCATTACTATTGGTGTTTTTGCTCGTCACGCTCGCCTTCGAACAAGTGAAAACACCCTTTGCCGTGACGCCTTCTCCCAGTCCCTGAATCCGGCCCTGTTGACACGCCACCGAAGTTGAGTACAATCGGAAAGTCTCCCCATGCCGCAAATGATGAAAGGCCGTAAGAGCCGCCCCGAACCAGCGAATCCCGATCGCACGTATTCCTCCATGGAAGTTTCCACTATCGCGGACGTGAGCCTGCGGCAATTGCAGTGGTGGGACGAACGCAAAGTAGTCTCCCCTCGTCACGAAGGACACCGCCGCGTGTACTTCCCAGCCGAGGTCATCGAGATCACGGTGATCGCGGAACTGCGCCGTAAAGGTTTTTCGCTGCAGAAAATTCGCCGCGTGCTGCGCTTCCTGCAGCGCGAAATGGGGAAGCGCCTGGCCGACGTCACGCAAGCGGTTTCGGATCTCCACCTGGTCACCGACGGCAAATCGATCTATCTGGAAGATCAGAACGACCGGATCATCGATCTTCTCAAGAACGCCCGGCAGCCCATGTTCCTGGTCTGCGTGAGCGATCAGGCTCGCCGCCTGGAAACCATGGTCCGCAAGCCTGTACGCATGGAAGCCGCCGTGGTGGGCGGCCGCCGCGTCCGCCTGGGCTAAGCGGCCCTTTTAATTAGGAGACACTGCGGGCTGGCAAGGCGGGCTCAGCTTTGATGGTACGCGCCCGGGGGCGCGACCGTCCAGAAAGCACGCCGCCTACCGCGGCAGCAGATTCATCTTGCGGTCCACTTCCCGCGGCAGCAGCCCTCCGGCGTCCGACGTCATCGTCCCGCCGTCGAACTGGACTGTCACTTGGCGTGAACCATGCGCTTGGAATGCAAACTGCGTTTGGGTACACTCTGTCATAGCGAAAGCCTCTTCGGGGCCGTAACTGTTGTCTGGAAACTCAGTTATGCCAGAATCGGTGGCTATTGCTGGAGCGTTGGTGAGAAATCGCGGCTAGCATGTATCTCCTTGTTTCTAAAAGCCTTGCCCCGCCTCTCCATTCAATCCCCGCACAGCCCCATCCAATGCGCCTAACGCCCTTTCGATTCAATCGCCTAGGCCAATAGTACCCGGGACCTTATACTGTACCGTCAACAATTCATTCTGGAGATCAGCCTTGACCAAACCCATTAAGCACGTTGAGAAAGCCATCGCGGTGGCCGCCAATGCGGCATGGTTTGTCTACGACAAGCTGAATTCGATCAACCCCAACCCTTCGTTTACGCCGAAGTGGTCCGACAAGCCGCTGCTCAAGAGCTGGGAGAAGCAGAAGCCCAAGCTCGGCTGGCCGCGCGAGACCGATTCGCTGTGTCCCAAGTGCATCCCCGACATCCGCCAGCAGATTCTCGATGGCAAACTGCCGGTCGAGATCCTGAAGAACGAAAAGCTGGGCGAGATCAAGGCCCGCATCATCGAGAAAGACGGCAAGATCGTGATGGAGAAGGATTGCCCCATCCACGGCCACTTCGAAGACCTGATGTCGATCGACCCGGCCTTCAGCCAGCACCTGGAAGACGTTTTCCCGGGCCGCGACATTCGCGCGCACAACGACGAAAAGCTGCACGATCACGGATCGAGCACCATCACCCACGGACGCGGCAGCGTGCTGACCATCGATCTGACCAACCGCTGCAACATGATGTGCGACCCCTGCTTCATGGACGCCAACCAGGTCGGCTTCGTCCACGAATTGACGTGGGAAGACATCAAGACGCTGCTCGATAACGCCATCTCGATTAAGCCGCGCCGCCAGCTCTCGGTGCAGTTCTCCGGCGGCGAGCCGACGCTTTCGCCGCACTTCCTCGACGCCGTTCGCTACTGCCGCCAGATCGGTTATCAAAGCGTGCAGGCAGCCACCAACGGCATCGAGTTCGCCAAGCGACCGGAATTCGCCAAGGAAGCCGCGGCCGCCGGCCTGCGTTACGCGTATCTCCAGTTTGACGGCATCGGCAATGAAGCCAACTCGCACCGCGCCGTCGGCAACCTGTTCGACGTCAAGCTGCGCGCCATTGAGAATCTGTACAGCGCCGGCGTCGATATCGTCCCCGTCATCACGCTGATCAACGGCGTCAACAATGAGCAGGTGGGCGCCGTGGTGCGCTTTGCTCTCGACAATCCCAAGAAGATCCCGTTCCTCAGCTTCCAGCCGGTCTCCTTCACCGGACGCGACGAAGCCGTGACTCCGGAGCGCCGCGCCGCCCAACGCTATACGCTGGCCAACCTGGCGCACGACGTGAAGAATCAGACGGGTCTCGGCGAGCCGGTGCGCGACTGGTTCCCCATCTCCTTCATGAGCACGTTCTCCGATTTCGCGGATCTGGTCCACGGACCCGACGCGGACTGGGGCCAGTTGAGCTGCGGCTGCCACCCGAACTGCGGTATCGGCATGGCCGTGATGTGCGACAAGGAAACCAAGGAATACCGCCCGGTGACCGCGTTCCTGAACGCCGACCGGCTGGCGCGCGACGTCGCCAAGATCAACGATGGATCGCGCAGCAAGCGGATGTCGATCATCGGCGTGTCGCTGGCGCTGCTGCGCAACTACAACCCCTACGAAGCGCCCACGCACTTCCGCCTGGGCGACCTGATCGCCAAGTTCGACAAGTGCTTCGGCATGACCGGCAAGAAGTACGGCAAAGTCACCGGCGACCGCACCATGGCCGACATCGAGATGCGCCGTCGCGACCGCTGGAACTTCCTGTTTATCGCCGGCATGTGGTTCCAGGATCTGTTCAACTACGATTTCCGCCGCACCGAGCAGTGCATCATCCCCTACGCCACGCAGGAAGGTGAGATTTCCTTCTGCGCGTATAACACGGGCGTGGGCTGGCGCAACATCATCGAGAAGATGCACATGACGGCGACGCTCACCAAGTGGTACGAGGAAAAAGGCCGCCACGAGATCATCGCCGGCGGCAAGAACGTCAACCTGCCCAGCACGGAACACAACCTGGTGCTGCGCGCCGACGACGTCAACAAGTTACGGCAGCATGATCTTGACGACCTGGGCATCGCCAAGACCGCGCGCGAGGAAAAGAAGCGCGCCCGCGACGCCAAGCAGAAGGAAGACGCTGAAAGCGCGCGCATGCTGGCCATGTATAACGAGCATGTCCTAGGGGTGAAGCCGACTCCTGGCATCGTTCCCCTGTCCGCCATCGCCCCCGCGACACCGGCCAAGAAGCAGGAAGAAGTCGGCAGCTTCGGCGATTAGTTCCGGTTACAGTTCAACCAACCTTCGGCCTACTGGAGTAACCTTCCAGGAGGCCGAAGGTGTTTTGGGAGCACCAAGCCTCGAATCAGAAATCCTAGAATCATGGCGGCAATCACGGAGCGTATTTCCAAGACTCCCGGTGTTTGTGGCGGGAGGGCGCGCATTGCCGGATACCGCGTCCGAGTTTCTGATGTCGCCATTTGGTACGAGCAAATGGGATTTTCCCCGGACCACATCATGTCTGAGAATTGGTCCTTGCGGGACTCGATCTGATTCTAGGGCGCTAAGCGCCTGTACGGACATAGCGACGGATTCTCATCGCACTCAAAACAGTGCGAGAATGGTGCTTGCCATGATTGACATCAGTCAGGACATCCATTCGCTGACCGACTTCAAGCGCAACACCTCCGGCTTAATGAAGCAAATGCGCAAGAACCGCCGCCCGCTGGTGCTGACGGTGAAAGGGAAAGCGGAAGCCGTTGTCGTCGATCCCCAACTGTACCAACGAATGACAGAACGCCTGGAAACAATGGAAGGCATCCGCCGCGGGCTTGCGCAGGCGAGAAAGGGACTCGGCCGTTCTGCCGGCGAAGTGTTCGATGACATCGAACGCAACGTCCGTGGATGAGCTATCGAGTTATCATCACGCCGAACGCCGAAGCGGATCTTCGCTACGCGTACCGGTTCATTCGAAAAGATTCGCCGCTCGCGGCATCACGTTGGATCCGGGAAATTCGCCGTGTGATCGAATCACTTTCGAAGAACCCCGAGCGATGCAGCCTGGCACCCGAAGCTGGAATGTTCGACGCGCTGATTCGCGAGCTTCTGTTTGGGCGAGGAAATCGAGGCACGTACCGGATCTTGTTTGCGATCGATGGCCATTCTGTTTTCGTACTCACGGTTCGTCATGGATCGAGGAGTGTAATTACTCACGAAGAAGGCTAGTTCTCTGACCGCCTAAAGATATTCCTAATAAACATTTCTGATCGAGAATGTTGTGCCGTATACTTGGGTATGGCACGCCCACCCAAGCCGTTCCACTTGAAAGCTCAAGACAGGAAAGAGTTGAAGCGGATGCTGAGCGGAGGC
>CAMAVI010000024.1 GCA_945861625.1 Candidatus Sulfopaludibacter sp. SbA3 | reverse complement strand
CGCCTTGGGGATCTCTTGGGCGCTGAAAAACAGCGCCGCTTGCTTCGGTTTGCTCTTGCCCATCGCCATACTATCTATGACGTCTGAAACATTTCACCGGTCACATGCTTAGGAGATGTTTCTCGACTTTTACCACGGGCTGCTAAGGCATCACGATCCGCAAAGCGGCCGATATCGGTCTCCAGGGCCTTTTCCACAAGCAAGGCGCTGCTTGCTTCCGTTCGCGGCGACGGAACGCGGTCCACATCCAAGACCAGGGAATCGTACAGCAATGCAGTGACCTGCTCGACGCGCTCGGCCGTCCGGTTCCACTCAAGTGTCACGCGTTCTGTTGCACGATCCAGCAGCCAATCCAGCGCAATGGGCCCGGCGACGAGGCGGATCAAAGGAAGACCCCGGTCCTTGCGTTGTTCGATATCCAGAGCCACGACAATTTCATGGCGGCAATCCGGGAAGCGCGCCGACCCGCCGGCGGAAAGCAATAACTCCTCACTCGACCCTGGACGACGGCGGGCGACACGGTCCGGGAAGGCCGTCAACACGGCGCGCAGCAGGGCCTCATCCCCCGCGCCCTTTCGGTCGCGGCCTGGAACACTTCTGCGCAGTTGGTCATGGATGTGCTGGGTTTGCGGCTGCCACTGCGAATCGATCAAGGAAAGAAGATCCGGTGAACCTCGCTCTCCCCCACTGAGTACTGCCGCAACGGCGCAGCCTTTCTCCGGAACACCGCGCTCCGCTGCCTCCAGCACCAGCTTCGACAAGCGCGGTGGAAGAGGCATCTCGGCCATGCGCGGCGATGCATCGAGTTGATCGAGCAGGATGTTGGCGGCGGCGATCGCGGCCGCGGGAGGCGCGTCGAGCCAATCAAGGTTCTCTACATTCATCGCGCGAAGCTGCAAGACCATCCGCGAAAGTTCGCGGCGCAGAATCTCGGGAACATCCGCCGGGGGGCGCGATGAAAGTCGTCGGCAGTGTAAAGCCGGATCACGCGTCCCGGAGCCGTGCGTCCCGCGCGTCCCGCGCGCTGGATCGCCGACGCCTGGCTGATGCGCTTTACATCCAGCGAGGGCAGGCCGGTCCAGGGCGAATCGGACGCAACACGCGCCAGACCGCTATCAATAACAGCCGTGACTCCGTCGATGGTCACGGAACTCTCCGCAACGTTGGTCGAGAGGATCACCTTGCGTTGCGGACCCGGAGTAACCGCACGATCCTGCTCGGCGGGTGACAGGTCACCGTGCAATGGAAGCACCACGAATCCGTTTCGCGCGGCCAGTGATGCAAGGGCACGGGACGAACGCCGGATCTCAGCCGCCCCGGGCAGGAACACGAGCACGTCACCATCCAGCCCGTCGCGCAAGAGAGTTTCGATGGCGTCGAGGACCTGATCTTCAAGCTCCGCCGCGGAATGCGGCGTATACGAGATGCGTAAGTGATAGAGCCGGCCTTCGGACCGTACGACCGGGCAATCACCGAGAAACGTTGCCACCGGTCCAGCGTTGAGCGTCGCCGACATCACGGCCAGCCGGAGATCCGGCCGCGACGTCTGTTGCAATCGCCGCAGCAACGCCAGCGCGAGGTCGCCGTCCAGGTGACGCTCGTGAAATTCATCGAGCACAACCGCGCCGACGCCTTTGAGTTCAGGATCGTCGAGCATCCGCCGCGTCAGCACGCCCTCAGTGACGAAGCGGAGGCGTGTGTCCGGTCCGCCGATACTTTCGAAACGGACCTGATAGCCAACGGTTTCTCCGACGCGCTCGTTGCGTTCGGCGGCCACCCGGCGAGCGGCCATGCGCACCGCCAACCGCCGCGGTTCCAGCACCAGGACTTCCCCCTTCACCAAGGGCAACAGCGCTGGCGGAACGCGCGTGGTCTTCCCCGCCCCCGGCGCGGCCTCAATGACGATACTCTTGTGCGCGCACAACCCGGTAACGATCTCCGGCAGCAGGCTATCGATGGGAAGCGGAGTCAATCGGCGTCGCCTGAGCCAACCATCGCCTGGATCGTGGTGGGCGCATTTCCTTCAAAGCGGTTGTTGACGAAGATCATCGCCGCGCGGCGCTCCTCCCGCATGCGGCGGATCAACGCCCGCAGGGCTTCCCGCGCCTCGGGATTTTCGTCTTGTAGTTTGTCATACGGGGAAAACTGCTCCACTGCCCGCTCGTACGCGCGCCCTTCGCGCAAGAGCGCCCGCATCACCGTGAAATCGGCCGTAAACGCGCCAGGAATCGCCATCTGCTCCTTCAGCGAGGGCATCCGCGTCCACGCATTGAACACGTGCGCGACATTGTAATTGCGGAGGCAATCGAAGTATCGCTTTTCCAGATAGGTCCGGTTGCGTATCTCGACCGCGTAGCGGAACGACGGAGGCAGTGTATCTAAAAAGGGGCTGAGTTGCCCGACGAACTCCCCCGGCGGCGTCCCGCGGGCTCCGAATTCGAAAATCAGCGAACCGATGCGATCCCGATACGGCGTGAGCGGCTCCAGGAATAGCGCACTCAACACATCGGCGTTCAGAAACGATTCATTCCGCATCCCCGCCCGCGCACCGTAGCGGGGATGCTTGGGGAAGACTTCCACGGTCACTTCTTCCGGCACCTTGAGTGCAAACAGCAGCCCAGCGGGCGCGGAAGCAAACAATCGATGCCAGTACTCGGGCGCGGGAAATTGATAAAAGGAGAAGTCGCCGCACACAATTGGAAAAGTCTCAGCGTATTCGGCTAAACACTCCGCTTCGAAGCGTTTCTTGGAAAGCTTGCCGCGCGTCAGATAGCGCTGGCGTGTATAGATCTGATCCAGCCAGCCTTCGTATTTCCAGGAACTGGTTCCGATCCAGATCTTCTCCCGGGCCAAGGATTGTAAGCGGGCCGCCAGCGCCACGCGATCGAATCCAGGCGCCTCGTCAAACAGGGGAAGCGATGTAGGAATCACCAGGCGTGCGCGGAACGGTTGTAATACGGGTCGGCGCCTGCTTCAATGGCGCCGCCTTCCAGGATGCGGATCAGCACCGGCGCGGTTCCATTCGAGTAGCGGGACGTGAAGCTGATCTTGTGGCCGCGATTGGAAAGCTCGGCCGCGGTGGTTTGCGAGATCCGCTCGTCCAGTTCCAAATCGCCACGAATCCAGGCGTGGTTGTCGAAGCTGGAGACGAGATGCCGTGTACCGAAGCGCGGCGCTTCGATGGCGTTCTGCGCGTTCATCCGGAATTGCAACGAATTGAGCAACACTTGGAGCAAGCCCTGCTCCTGGTTGTCGCCACCCGGCGTGGATAGAACCGCCAGCGGCCGTCCATCGGCCATCGTAATCAGCGTCGGTGTCAAGGTGATGCGAGGCCGCTTGCCAGGGGCAAGTTCATTGGGATGCCCCGGGATCAGGACAAAGCTCTGGGCGCGGACACTCAACGGAATGCCGGTGTCGCCCGCGATCACGCTGGGCAGCCACGCGCCCGAAGGCGTGGCCGTGAACATGATTCCATCTTTATCGATGGCGTCCACGCAAGTCGTGTCATGCGCCATCAGGACCGGATCTAGAGTAACGTGGGCGACCTCGTCTTCGGCTGGATGGCGGCCGGTCTTGCCGTTGACGGCTCCCGGACGGAAGTCCATCGACACCCTGTCCGAGATCAGCTTGCGCCGCTCAGACGCGTATTCCTTGGAAAGCAGTACGTCGGCCGGAATGCTATTGAACTTGGGATCGCCGTAATAAGTATCCCGGTCCGCGTACGCCAGCTTGAGCGCTTCCGTCACCCGGTGAATGTACGCGGGCGAGTTGAACGGCGGCTGATCCTCGAAGCCTTCCAGAATATTCAGCGCCTCCAGCATCGCGGGACCCTGCGTCCAAAAGCCGTTCTTATAAACGCGATAGCCCTTGAACGTCGTCGAGACAGGCTCTTCCGGCTGTAGTTTGAACGCCGCCATATCTTCGTAACGAAGCAAGCCGCCGTTGGCCTTGCTGAACGCATCGATCTTGCGGGCGACCTCTCCGCGATAGAAGAAATCGCGAACCGCGTCGATGGCGGCCTGGCGGGACGCGCCCGTGGCGATTGCTTTTTTCTCCGCCTCGGCCATGGACCGCAATGTACGCGCCGTGTCCGGCTGCCGGAAAATCTCCCCCACCCGCACCGGCCTGCCGTTAGGCAGGAAGTGCGCCTTCGAAGTGGGCCAAACGCTGAAAAAGGGCGCGCTGTAGTTAATCGCGTTGGCACGCATCTCATCTAATGAGAAGCCGTCCGCAAGCTCAATGGCGGGCGCGATGGCGTCCTGCAGGGACATCGTGCCGTATTCGCGCAACGCCAGCAGCGCGGCGTCCACCATGCCCGGAACCAGCGCGGGCATCAATCCCGCGCCGGGAATGATTCCCTTCAATCCGCCGGGCTCGCGCTCCATCACTTCAAAAGGCTGCAAGGGCCGCTTGCGGAACGTGTCCGCGGAAGCCAGCATCGGCATGGCGCCGATCCCCGCGATCGAATGTACTTTCCCGTCCTTGGTGCGAATCAGAATCGACGCTTCACCGCCAAAGCCAAAGTGGGAAAGTTCGGTGACGGCCGCCGCCAGCATGCTGGTGACCCCCACGTCCACCGCGTTGCCGCCTTTATAGTAAATCCGCATGCCGGCTTCGGTGGCGTATTCGCTGCCGGCCGCAACCGCTCCGTGAACCCCGCGTACCGGTTGGCGGAGAGGCCGTTCCTCCCGGCGTGTCTGCGCGACACATGTGACCGCGAGAGCAAGAGCGAATACTGCTTTCATTGGCTTCATGAGGCTCCTCTGAAAAAGCTGGCTTCATTATACTTGCTCGCGGGAAAACTTTATACTGGTGGTTCAAGGAATGAAGTTCAGTGGAAGAAAATACTCTGCAATCCGCGCCCGGCACGGCCAGCCCCGCAAGCGAGAGCGAACCTATGCTGCATTGCCCCGTGTGCAGCCGCCGCCTTGCCGAACGCAAGTGCAAGCTGTTCTGTGAGCAGTGCGGATACTACATGTCCTGCGCTGATTATTATTGAGACCTGGCTATTATTGAGATTCGAGGCGAACCTTTTTCATGAGTGAACTGGCAGATTGGTTAGAACGATTCCGTCGCGGAGCCGAGCTGGTGGCGGTGGCCACAACCGGATGCGCGGGCTCCATGCTCGACTTTAAACCCGGCGAGAGGAAATGGGGCATCCGTACCATTGTGTGCCACCTGGCGGACACCGAAATTGTTTTCGCCATGCGCATCCGGCAGATGCTCGCGGAGGACAACCCGGTCATTCCGGCGATCGAACAGGATTTGTGGGCCGAGCGCCTGGACTACAGCAAGCGGAAGCTCTCCCAAGCCATTGAGACTTTCCGCCGCACCCGCGCGGAGAACTACGAGCTATTGAAAGACCTCCCCGAAGAGGCCTTCGCGCGGACGGGCCAGCACACCAAACGCGGCGTCATCACCGTGATGGACATGCTGAAAATCTTTGCTCAGCATCCGGAAAAACATGTGGGACAAATTCAAGCTGTGCGAGCCGCGTACAAGGAATTCAAGGCCTCGCAGGCGCAGCCGGCGGCCCAGTAACTTTCTGGCTGGCATCCGTTAGTATGAAAAAAGACCGGGGAGGATTCTGGATTGTCCAAGAACGAAGACGGCGAATTCGAATTGATTTTAGCCAACCGCCAGCTTCTGAGCGTGTTCTTCATCATCGTGATCCTGTTGGGTGTATTTTTCACGATGGGCTATATTGTGGGGCGCAATTCAGCGCCGACGGTGGCCGACAGCGCCTCCACGCAGAAGGGGGACAGCCCACTGGTTGTGGACTCGCCTGCTCGTCCACCGGAACCGGCTCCAGCGGAGACTCCCGCCGCGCCAGCGATCACACCGCCACCGCCGGCCGAATCGGCGAAACCCGAACCTGAACCCGAGCCGGTTCGCCCGCCCATCAAGCCGTCGCCGCCAGCAAAGATTTCCAAGGCAGAAGCGAAAGGGCGCCCCGCCGCCGGCCAATTCTATCTCCAACTCGCCGCGACCAGCCAGCACGAAGCGGAAATCATGGTCGACGTACTGCACAAGAAGGGCTTCAAGGCGCTCACGGCGGAGATTGAGGGACGGCTGGGCACCTACCGGGTTCTGGTCGGGCCGGTCGTGGAGAACACTACCAACAAGGTTCGCGCCGACCTCCAGGGCGCCGGCTTTCCGGGCAACGCGGCCATTCGAAGAACGTTTTAGCCCGGAACTTCTCGTGATAAATCTGGGGCTATCCCTCGCATCGGCGGTCTTGCTGGTGCTCCTGTTTCCGGGATTCGGCCTGACATGGTTTGCGCCGGTTGCGTTGGCGCCCTTGCTGATCGCGTGCGCGAAAGAGACCTCTTGGAAACGGCGGTGGCTACTCGGGTGGGGCGCGGGATTCGTCTTCTGGTGCGGTGTCTGCCCGTGGATCCAGTTCGTGCTCGAAGTACACGGCGGCATGGGGCGCTGGGGCAGCTGGGGCGGTTTCGTGCTTTTCGGTTTATATAAGGGCCTGCACATCGCCGTATTCGCGGCCCTGGCGGGTTTTCTCATTTCACGATGGTGGGCGATTCCCGCCGTGGCCGCCTTGTGGACCGGAATTGAGCACACACACGGCTTCTTCGGATTTGCCTGGCTCGATCTGGGAAACGCGGGCATCGACATGCCGCTGCCGATGAGGCTGGCGCCGATCACTGGTGTTTACGGATTGTCGTTCGTCTTCGCGATGCTCGCCTGCGGTGTCACTTCGGTGATCATCCACAAGCCGCGGCGTCAGCTCGTCTGGCTGCTGTCGCTGGTAATCCTACTGGTTCTCCCCAGGGCTCCCCGTCCGCAACCCGGGACACAGAAGGCGCTGATCGTGCAACCCAATATCGACACGGAATTGCAATGGACCACGGAAGTCTTGCGAGAAATGCAATTGAAGCTCGCGCTGCTTTCCCGCGCCAGAGGAGCGCAATTGATCTTGTGGCCCGAAGTTCCGGCTCCGTTCTACGTGGACGACCCGGCGTTTCTTGATTACGCCGGCGGCATTGCGCGCGCATCGGAGGCTCCCTTGCTTTTCGGTGCCGTCGGACGAACCTCGGCGCGGGAGCCGCTCAATTCCGCCGCCTTGTTCGACACCTCCGGAAAGCTTGTCGACCGCTACGACAAGATCAATCTGGTTCCCTTCGGCGAATTCATCCCGCCGTTGTTTGGTTGGGTGAATCGCATCACGCACGAAGCCGGCGACTTCGTTCCCGGAACCCGGCGCGTGATTTTTCCGTTGGACGGGCACCGGATGGCTGCGTTCATCTGCTATGAATCGGCGTTTCCGGATCTCGTCCGCGAGTTTACACACCTGGGCGCGGAAGTACTGGTGAACGTGTCGAACGATGGCTACTTCGGCCACAGCGCGGCACACGAGCAGCACCTGGCCATCGTCCGCATGCGCGCCGCCGAGAACCGCCGCTGGATTCTACGGGCAACCAACGACGGCATCAGCGCGGCGGTTGACCCCCGCGGGCGCGTGGTCCAGCGGTTGGTTCCCTTTGCACAGACGGCGGCACTGGTGCCTTATGATTACGGCCGCGAACAGACGCCGTATACGCGGTACGGAGACTGGTTCGCCTGGAGCTGCTTCGCGCTCGGCCTTGCACTCGCGGGATATGGGGCCAAGCTGCAGACCCAGTTACAGACTACGAGTGGCGGATCACCAGCACATCGCCGTCCTTGACGATGTATTCTTTCCCTTCCAAACGCAGCAAGCCTTTCTCTTTCACGCCCGGGTAGCCCCCATGATCGAGCAGAGCCTGCCAGTTCACCACTTCGGCGCGAATGAATTTCTTTTCGAAGTCGCTGTGGATGGCGCCCGCCGCGTGCACGGCCTTGCTGAGAAGTGGAATGGTCCAGGCGCGCACTTCCGTCTCGCCCGCCGTCAGGAACGACATGAGTCCCAGCAGCAGGTAGGTCGCGGCGATCAGACGCTCCATGCCGGATTCCTGCAAGCCGTAGCTGGCCAGCATCTCCTTGGCTTCGTCCGGACTCAATTCAGCTAATTCCGCTTCGATCTGGCCGCAGATCGCGGTAACTGCCGTATTGTGGCGGCCGGCAAAGGGTCCGTTGCGGTATTCCTCTTCCACTGCGTGCAGCCGTGCGGCGTCTTTTTCGCCCAAGTTCAGCACGCACAGCATAGGTTTTTGGGAAAGAAACTGGAAACCGCGGATACGTTTCTCTTCGTCGGCGCTGTACGTCAAGCCGCGCAGGGGACGGTTCGCTTCCAGTTCCGCCTTGAGGCGCTCCAACAGCGCGAACTCATGATCCAGCTCCGGGTTCTTGATCTTCTTGCGGTCTTTGTCGACACGCTCCATGCGCTTCTCGACCACCACCAGGTCGCTGAGAATCAGTTCGACCTCCACGTCTTCAAAATCGCGCAGCGGATCCACAGAACCTTTTTCGTGCGGAACCGTGTCGCTCTCAAATATGCGAAGTACGTGCGCCAGCGCGTCCGCCACGCGAAGACTGGACAGGTAGCCGGGATCGCGCAAGGCCTCTTTCGAGATCGACGGGAAGTCCAGATACTCCACCGTCGCGTAGGTGATCTTGGGAGGCTGATACAGCTTCGCCAGCGCGTCCACACGAGCGTCCGGCACCTTGGTGATGCCCACGCGCGCTTCGAGCGTTCCCACGCGGGAGGCTTCGTGCACGCCCGTGAGAATCGTGAATAAACTGGTCTTGCCCACCATGGGCAATCCGATAATGGCTGTTTTCATGGATTGTGTCTTATTGCGAAGGACCGCCTCAGAGAGGAACGTCCACGGACGTGAGAATCTCTTCCAAAAGTTTTTCCGCGCTCCCCGTGCCGCGCGAGCCGGCGGCGGTCCGCTGATTCACGAGAACTCTATGGGCAAATACTGGAACCACCAGACGCTTAATGTCGTCGGGCGTCACGTAATCCCGTCCCTCCACGGCTGCCAGCGCTTGTGACGCGCGGAACAGGGCCTGCGCTCCCCGCGGACTTACGCCCATCGCGAACGCCTCATGAGAGCGGGTTTGTTTCACAATGGCCAGAATATAATCGACCAGAGCTTCATCCACCGCCACACGCGCGGCGGCTTCCTGAAGATGGAGCAAATCTTCGCTCGACACCACGGGGCGAATCTTGTCAAAGGCAGGCGCGACGCCTTGCCGCAGGATTTCACGTTCGGCGTCGTTTTCTGGATAGCCGATGCGTATCCGCATCAGGAACCGGTCCAGTTGCGATTCCGGCAGTGGGTAGGTTCCGTGATGCTCCACCGGATTCTGCGTGGCGATCACCATGAAGGGCTGCGCCAGGGGCCAGGAGCGTCCGTCAATGGTGACCTGCTGTTCGTTCATGGCCTCCAGCAGCGCCGACTGCGTTTTCGGCGTTGCTCGGTTGATCTCGTCCGCCAGCAGGAAATGCGCGAAGATGGGTCCCGGCTTGAATTCGAACTCCTGCGAGTGAGCATTGTAAATGGTCACCCCGAGCACATCGCTCGGCAGCATATCGGAGGTGAACTGCAGGCGGTGAAAACTCGAATCCACGCTGCGCGCCAGCGCTTGCGCAAGCGTGGTCTTGCCGACGCCGGGCACGTCTTCGATCAACAAGTGCCCGCGCGCCACCAGACAGGCGAGCGACAAGCGCAGGACTTCCGGCTTCCCGCGGATGGCCTCGCCGAGTCCCGCTTCAATCTCCTGGAGCTTGGAAAGCGGGATGGGCGGGCTATAGACAGTGTCCCGCATCTATAGCCATGATAACGAAGTACACCTTCTTTCCGCTCGCCAAATCGTCAGAAATACCGCGACGAAAGGGCTAAGTCAGAGAGCGCGCCCACCCGCACCGGATCATTCACATAGAAGCCCGCCGCATACTCGGCACCGATCGACAAACCCAGATTGCGGGCGCCCGCCAGGCGCAGATCCACGTAGGCGCGGCTTTTCATCTGGCTGGCATGGGCGAGCATCGCGGTCTCCCAGTCCTTCACGACGTCGCTCACGTCAATCACGATATCGGGTTCGCCGAAATCTTTTGTAATTGTGTAGTAGTACAGAGCCGAAATTGCGTGCGGCGCCGTGCCGGCGAGCGAAAATGCTTTCAAAGAATCCAAGCCACCATAGCGCGCCAAACGGCAAGCATCCCGCATGAGCTTACCGGCTACCGCGTGATCGGGATGCTGATTCTCGTCGGTGTGCGGCGCCAGCACGATGGAGGGCTGAAACTTGCGGATCTCCGCCGCCAGCTTAATAGCGTTCTCCGGCGTCCGTTCGATGTGGCAGTCGCCGCCGAAATCGAGAAAATCGACTTCGGCGCCGATTAGCTTTGCCGCGGCGCGGGATTCGGCTTCGCGGCTCTCCGGTGTCCCGTTGCTGGCGGCTTCCCCGCGCGACAGAACCAGCAGTTTGACCCGGTTCCCCTTGCGGCTTTCCTGCATCAGAACATGCGCGCAGCCGAACTCAATGTCGTCGGGATGAGCACCAATGGCCAGAATGTTCATGGCTTAAGACCAGCTCTGGGCAAGCTTCGCGAAGGTTCGCACGCACACGCCCGTCGGCCCCTTGGCCAGATGCGGCTTCGCGTCATCCAGGTATGCGGTGCCCGCAATATCCAAATGCACCCACGGCGTGTCCTCCGCGAATTCCTTCAAGAACCACGCCGCGCTGATCGCGCCGCCCCAGCGTCCGCCGATGTTGGCAAGATCCGCGAAGGTGCTCTTGAGCAGATCTTTGTAATCGTCATCCAGCGGCATGTGCCACATTTTTTCACCCTCTTCCTTGCCGGCGGCCATCACGCGGCCGAGTAAGGCGTCGTTGTTGGTGAAGGCTCCGGTGTTGACGAAGCCCAGCGCCACCACGATCGCGCCGGTCAACGTAGCGGCATCGACAAGATGGGTGCAACCCAGCTTTTTGGCGTAGGTAATGGCATCGTTGAGAATCAGGCGTCCCTCGGCATCGGTGTTCAACACTTCAATCGTCTTGCCCGAAAGGGACTTCACGATATCGCCCGGCCGTTGCGCGCGCCCGTTCAGCATGTTTTCAACCGACGGCACGAAACCGGTCACGGTGACCGGCGGTTTCAGTTGGGCGATCGCCCGCATGGCGCCGATCACCGCCGCGGCCCCGCACATGTCGTACTTCATTTTCTCCATGCCCTCGGCCGGCTTGATGGAAATGCCCCCGCTGTCAAATGTGACGCCCTTGCCGATCAGCGCGAGGTGGTCTTTGGACTTCGCCCCGCCCGCCGGCTGATAGCGCAGAACGATCAACACGGGCGGTTCGTCGCTGCCCTGCGCGACACCGAGAAGGGACCCCATGCCTAGCTGCTGCATGCGATCGCGGTCCAGCACTTCAATATCGAGCCCATACGCCGCCGCCATCTCTTGGGCCTGTTTCGCCATCACCGTCGGCGTCATGCGATTCGCCGGTTCGTTGCCCAGATCGCGCGAGAAGTTCTGCGCTTCCGCCAAAATGACACCGCGCTGCAATGCCTGTTCGAGTTCCGCTGTTTTCGCCGCCGCCACGACGTGAAATGCCTCCAGCGGCTTGGCGTCGGTCGAGGGCTTGTTCATATCCGGCTCGTAGTTGCCTAGAATCGCGCCTTCGACCGCGGCTTCCACGCTCCCGCCGCCCAGCATGAGCGCCAAGCGCTTCACGCCTTTCTGCTTAAGCGCCCGCGTCAGCGATCCGGCACTCCTGCGCAGCGCCGCTGCATCGAACTTATCCTTTTTCCCGCCGCCTACCACCACCAGCCGCTTGGCCTTGAGTCCCTGGGGTAAGTGCAGGACAGCCGTCTCGCCGGACTTCGCCGAAAACTCGCCGGACGACTTCAATTCATCGAGCCAAATCTTCGCCGCCGGAATGCCGTCGCCGTCTTCAAACAGCACTACCGCGACTGCATCGGCATCCACCTGCTCCAGCGGAGCATATACAAGTTTGCATTCCATGATTCGTCTATTCCTTACGCTTTCTGGCCAGACCGGCGCGCGCTTCATCCTTCATTTCCCGCTCGCGCTCGCTCTCCCGTTTGTCGTGCAGCTTCTTACCCTTGCCGATTGCCAGTTCGACTTTGACCAGGCCGTTCTTCAAATATAGCTTTGTGGGAACCAGCGTCAGGCCTTTTTCGCGAGTTTGCCGCAGCATCTTATCGATTTCGGCGCGATGCAGGAGTAACTTCCGCTTGCGTACCGGCTCATGATTCATGATGTTGCCATGAGAATACTGGCCGATATGGGCGTTACACAGCCATGCTTCGTTGCCGCTCACTTCGCCGTAAGCGTCTTGCAACTGAATCTTGCCGTCGCGCGCCGACTTGACCTCGGTGCCGCTGAGCACCACCCCTGCCTCCACGTAGTCTGATAGCGTATAGTTGTGACGAGCGGATCGATTGTCACTCAGGATCTTGATTTTTTCTTCCACGGACGGGACTCATGCGGCGTCAGGACTAGTGATGCCGAAGTTCCAGTGTATCACGCCCGGTTTTGCGGAAGTCCGGTAAGATAATGAAGAGAAAACACTTATTCGTTATTGGCCTAGTACTAGCCCTCGTGTGCCTAAGCCTGCAGGCCAAGACTCGCAAAGGGGACAAGTTCCTGCGGGATGGCCGCGCGGCTGAGGCCAGAGGTAACTGGGACACCGCCCTCCAATTTTTCGAGCAGGCCATGGACCAGGATCCAACGGACGCTGGATACATGGCGGCCATGCGTAAGGCGCGCTTTGAGACCGGCCAGAAGCATGTAGACACCGGACAAAAGCTGCGCATGGAGGGCAAACTCGAAGAGGCGCTGGAGGAATTCCAGAGGGCGCTGCTCGCTGACCCATCCTCTTCGATCGCTTTGCAGGAGATCAAGCGCATTCAGAGCATGCTCGCCACCGGCGCCGCGAATTTGAAAATGGAAGATCGCGGCCTCACCGCCGCCGAACGCTCGCGGCGGGACTCCGATGAGAAGGTGAGTTCCATGATGGAACCGCCGGCGCTCAAGCCCACCAATGTCGTCATTCCGGTGCTCAAGATGAACAACCAGCCGCCGCGGGTGCTCTATGACACCGTGGCGAAGCTCGCGGGCGTGAATGTGGTGTTCGACTCGCAGTACGCGCCGCCCGCCCGTAATTTCAACGTGGACTTGTCCAACACCACGGCCGAGCAGGCTTTCGACTATTTGGCCACGCTCACCCACACGTTCTGGAAAGCCATCACGCCCAATACCATCTTCATTGCCGAGGACAACGTCACCAAGCGCCGCGACTACGAAGACGACGTCGTGAAAGTATTTTATGTAACGAACGCGACGTCAGTCCAGGAATTCCAGGAAATCGCGACCGCCATCCGCACGGTGGCGGAAATCCGCCGCGTGTTCACCTACAACGCACAGCGCGCCATGATCGTGCGCGACACCGTGGATAAAGTGGCCCTGGCCGAAAAGCTGGTGCACGATCTCGACAAACCCAAGTCGGAAGTAGTGGTGGACGTGATCGTCATGGAAGCCAACAGTGCCCGCACGCGCGACCTGGCGGCGGCCATCGCCTCGGCCGGCACCGCGGGACTGAACATGCCCATCACGTTTTCACCCAATGCGGGCTCTACGTCCACTGGAACGGGCACAACGGCAACCACGGGCTCAAATGCGATCACACTGAATCGCCTGGGCAACCTTTCCACGAATCAGTTCACCACCAGCCTGCCCGGCATGCTGCTGAAGGCCCTGCTGACCGATAGCCGCACCCGCGTCATGAACAACCCCCAGGTGCGTGCTTCCGACGGACAAAAAGTCAGCCTCAAGATCGGGAACCGGATTCCCTATGCCACCGGCAGCTTTCAGACCAACACGGCCGCGGCCCTGGTTTCCACGCAGTTTAACTACGCCGACGTCGGCGTCAACATCGATCTGACACCGCAGGTTCACTCCGCCGACGAAGTATCTCTGCACATAGAAGTGACTGTCTCCAGCGTCCAGGAGTATGTAAAAATCGGCGATATTTCGCAGCCGGTGATCGGACAGCGCGCCAACATCGCGGACATTCGGCTTCGTGAAGGCGAAATCAACATCCTGGGCGGCCTCAGCCAAAATCAGGATTCGACCAATGTGAACGGCATCCCGGGCCTGGTGAACATTCCCGTGCTGGGAAGAATCCTCTTCGGCAGCGAGAGCAAGACGCAGTTGCGAGGCGATTTGATGATCGCGCTGATCCCCCACATTGTACGCACGCCGGATTACACCGCTGAGAATCTGCGCGGCATCTATGCGGGTACCGATCAGGTGGTGAAGATCAACTACGCGCCGAAAGTAAGTGAACCTTCGACTCCCTCTGCTCCAACGTCGGCGCCGCAGCCCCCGGGCCTGGGAGCCGCTCCCGCCGCTGCGATCGGCGGCACGGCGCGGGCCACATTAGTGGGCCCCGGCGCCCCGGCTGCTCCGGGCTCCGTAATTACCGTAAGGGTGCAGATTGACAACGCCGCCAACGTTTCCTCGGTTTCTCCCCTGCGCATCAAGTATGACGCGGAGCGTCTGCGCCTGGAAGACATAACCCCTGGCGACCTGCTGGCCCGCGGCGGCGTTGCCCCTGCCTCCGTGAAGGATATCCGCAACGACGCGGGCGAAGCTTCGCTTACCGTAACCAGACCCGCCGGCGCCGCTGCTGTGACGGGGTCGGGCGTCCTGGCGACCCTGACCTTCCGCGCCACGGGCACCGGCGATGCGCCCGTGAGTATCTCTGAAATCGGATTGAAAGACGCGCAAGCGGCTCCCGTCAATGCCACCACCAGCCCGCTGGGAGTGCAGATCCGGTAATGGCCAGGCGCCGGAACCAGCGCGGTCTCACCCTGATCGAGCTCATTGTCGCCTTCTCCATCATGGCGCTGCTGACGTCCATGGCGGTGCCCCTGGCGCGTTACAAAGTCCGCCGCGACAAGGAACGCGAGTTGACATACGCCCTGCGGGAGATCCGCAAGTCCATCGACGACTATAAAGACGCCGCGTTGGCCGGCAAGATCGAAGTGAAACTGGGAACCGAAGGCTATCCCGAATCGCTCGACCAACTCGTCGACGGCGTGAAACTATTGCAGGACGCGCAGGGCAAGAAGATCAAGTTCCTGCGCCGCATCCCCGTGGACCCTCTGACCAAAACACGCGACTGGGGCATGCGCAGCATGCAGGACGACCCCAAGTCACAAAGTTGGGGCCGGCAAAATGTGTTCGACGTTTACAGCAAGAGCCTGGACCGCGCCCGTGACGGAACGCCCTATGCGGAGTGGTGACGCGGTGATCACGCGCCGCCGCGCGGGCTATACGTTAATCGAGCTGATCATCGTCATGGCCATCATTTCCGTGCTGGTGGCGATCGCCGTGCCGTTATACCAGAAGTCCCTTCTGCGCACCAAGGAAAGCCTGCTCAAGAACAATCTATTCACACTTCGTACGGTGATCGACGAATACACGTTCGATAAGCAGAAGGCCCCGCAAACGCTCGACGATCTGGTGAGCCAAGGGTACTTGCGCAACGTTCCCGTCGATCCGATCACGGGCAGCAACCAGACCTGGCGCGTCGTGATGGAAGACGCCATCTCGTCCGTGGACCAGACGCAGCCCGGCATTTACGACGTGCGCAGCGGGTCGGACCTCAAGAGCCTTGAGGGTCCGCCCTACGCTGAATGGTGACGGCCCAGCCTTACGGCTTCTTTTCGGCTGGATACCGCGTGTCGAGCGGCTTGTAAGGATTCGCGCGGATGTTCAGGTCCACGCAGTGGTGGTAGCTGTAATCACCGTCCTTGTTCAGCGCGTGGTTGGCCATGAACTGGATGATCTGCAGCGTGCACTTGACGCAATTGACATTCGGGACTTCAATGTCGGTCTCGAATTCCTTTTCCGGCTTGGTCGTGTGGGCCCATAGACCGGTGGCGATGATGGGCGGCATCGGCGGGTACTCGACGGCCGCCGACATCGACCACGGCCCGGCCGGTCTGGATTCGGTCTTGGCTGTGGGATCGGGTGGCAGTTCGGAGCGCGAGTTCACGGCAAGCGCGATCCGGTAGAAACCCGGATGGTAGACGGTCTCCATAAGCTTGATATGCAGCTTGTCGCCACCCTGCACTCTGGTGACCGCGTTGGTGAGCTTGCCCGGATCGGCCGATGTGCCGCCGCACGGCGCGGCCTTCTGCGGGTCTCCGTTGGTAGACTGTTCAATCCACTGCGCCGGTTCGATCAGCCGGAAGTGGGCGTTACTGTAGGGCGCCATCACCGCGAGCGCGGCGGAGCCAAGTAGCAAGTGTTGAATGATTCTCATGGTTATCCCTCCCCGTGGGTAGACTTCACAAGATTAACAAAATTTCGAGGCGCTGAGATCACTTGCCGGATAGTACAGTTTCCGGCACCGGCTGCTTGCGGAAGGAGACGTCTTTGGCCTCCGGGCCCTTCCACACGACAACCGCGCCAATCAGGAGCACGACAGCCGCCAGGCCGCCCATGGACGCCGTATAGCTGAAGTGCTCGCCCAACTCGGCCTCGATCCAGCCGACGCTCGAAGACAGCACCACGCCCAACTGATAGGACAGTCCGGGAAAGATGCCGCGCAATGGACCGGGTGACAATTCAGTGAGGTGCGCGGGTATCACGCCCCAGGCCGCTTGCACCATGAACTGCATCAGGTACGCGCCCACCATCACCAGCGGAGTGATCGGCGCTCCCACCCACAGCGGAATTACGCACACGCACAGCAGCAGCGCGATCACAATCATCCGGCGGCGGCCCAGCCGATTCGAAAGAGTTCCTCCCACCAGCCCGCCCATCATCGCGCCAATCATGGAAATCGAAGTGATGATCGAAGTCATGCGCACATCGAAGCCCCGCTGGCGCTGCAGGTAGGTGGGATACATATCCTGCGTGCCGTGGGAAATGAACGTCATCATGGTCATCAGCAGAACCATGTATCCGAAACGATGCATATTGCCGAATACGGCGGCCTTGTACGTTCCCCAATCGTTGGTGCGCTGTTCTTTCCACGCTTCCGGTTCAGACACCTTCAGGCACAGCGCAATCGTGAGCAACGCCGGAATGGCTCCGACGAAGAACATCGCGCGCCAGCCCCAGACCGGAAAGATCGTGAAATACGCGATGGCGGCCAGCAGGTTTCCGAAGGAGTAACCTTCCTGGAGCAAGCCGGAAACGGTGCCGCGCCACTTGGTGGGAACGCTCTCCAACGCAAGGGATGCGCCGACGCCCCAGTTGCCGCCCATGCCGATGCCATACAGCATGCGCAGAATAAAGAACGTTGTGTAGTCGGGCGCAAACCCCGATGCGACCTCCATGACCGTGTAGAACAGAACGTTCGCCACCAGCAACGGCCGCCGTCCGTAACGGTCCGCCAGCAAACCAAAGGCGAACGCGCCCACCGGACGCATGAACAAAGTCGCGGTCAGTGTCAGAGCAACCTGCGGCCTTGACACGCCAAAGTCCGCGGCAATCGCCGACAAGGTCATGACCACCACGAAGAAGTCGAACGAGTCGATGGTCCAGCCAAGGAACGCGGCGCTTACCGCAATCGGCCCGCTGGACTTACTTTGACCGGAACTATGAGTGGGCTCAATCATTGGATAATCTTTTAAGAGTAGCGCACCGTGCGCCAGTCGGGCGTTTCGACGTAGGAGCGATCGATATCGGCGATCGTCCGCGTGCCGCAGTTGCCCATGGCCAGCTTGAGTTCGCCCTGCATGATCTCGAGCACGCGGTCCACTCCAGCCTGCCCGAAGGCGCCCATGCCCCACAGAAACGGCCGTCCAATGCCCACCGCTGTCGCGCCGAGCGCCAGCGCCTTGAAGGCGTCCGTGCCGCGGCGGATGCCGCCGTCGACGAACACCGGAATCCGGCCACCCACGGCATCCACCACTTCCGGCAGCGCTTGAATCGTAGGGCGAAGGGTATCGGTAGAGCGGCCTCCATGATTGGAAACCAATATCCCGTCGACGCCGTGTTCCAGGGCCAAGCGCGCGTCGTCGCGCCCGTCCAGTCCCTTGATAAACAGTTTGAGCTTGGTCGCCTTGCGCAGGCGGGCGACAAACTCCCACGTCATCCCCGGATACTGTGCGTTCACGCCGGTCAAGTCGATGCCGTCAAACATCTTGCGTTCTTTCGCGGACGGGCCTGGGCCGCTCTCATGGCAGGCAAAGCACTGCTTCAGATCCTTGGGCCGGTCGCGCAAGAACGTCTGGCTGTTGCGCCCCGTGGTGTTGTCGCAAGTCAGCGCGATGACGGGACATCCGGCGGCCTCCACGCGGCGGACGATCTTTTCGGTGGCTTCCCACTTATTCGTGGCGTAGAGCTGATACCAGACCGGCCGGCCGTGCGCGGCGTTGACTTCTTCGACAGCGGTCGAAGTCGCGGTGGAAAGCATCTGCATGGTTCCGCGCGCCTTGGTGGCGCGGGCCACGGCCACTTCCCCTTCCGCATGGAACGATTTTTCGCCGCCCGTGGGACAGGTGAAGATCGGGCTGTCGTATCGCTCGCCAAAAAGACTGACGTGCATGTCAACCTTAGTGGCATCGCGCAGGCGCCGCGGCCGCAGCAGGATGTGCCGGTAGGCGTCGTGATTAGCGCGCAGCGTCCGGTCATCATCGACGCCGCTGGCCATGTATGCCCAGTGCCCCTGCATCACTTTGCGGCGCGCGGCTTCCTCAAAAAACGTCACGTCCAAGGCCTGCTTGGGATCTGTAATGACTTCAGCCACTTCCGGAGCGTGCTGCTGCGCGTAGGCGGCAAGCCCACCGAGAGCGGCCACGTACGGGCTCCCGGCAAGAAATTTCAAGAAGTCACGGCGGTGGGAATGGGACGGCATATTTAAGTAAACCTGGAGATCAACTTTATCGTATTTCCAGGTCTACGGCAAGATGTGCGCCGAATCACCCGGGCCGCTTCTCGCGCGATCCACAACCCGCTATAATCAAACATTCCATCGGCGAAGTGTTCTAACTCATGCCCATCGATTGGTTCCCTCTCTGGTTGAGTCTGCGCGTGGCGGTCCTCTCGACCGCGCTGGCGCTGGTGGGCGGATTGTGGCTCGCCTACGTGCTCGCCAACCGGGAGTTTCGCGGCAAGGACGTGCTGGATGCCGCGATCACTCTCCCCTTGGTCCTTCCGCCGACGGTCCTCGGCTACTACCTGCTCGTGCTGATTGGGCGCGCGAGCCCCGTGGGCAAATTGTGGGAGGGAGTCTTCGGTTCGCCGCTGGTGTTCACCTGGAAGGCCGCCGTGATCGCGGCTCTACTGCATGCCCTGCCCTTGCTGGTGAAGTCCACGCGCGCGGCACTGGAAAGCGTGGACCGTAACTACGAACGCGCGGCCCGCAATCTGGGAGCCTCGGAATGGAAACTATTCTGGCGCGTGACTTTGCCGCTGGCCCGCCGCTCGATTCTGGCAGCCACTATTCTGGCGTTCGCGCGCGCGCTCGGTGATTTCGGCGTCACTCTGATGGTGGCGGGTAATATTCCGGGCCGCACGCAGACGGTTGCCGTCGCGATATACGATGCCGTCGAATCCGGAAATGGCGCAGTGGCGCGCGTTCTCGTGCTGGTGGTCTCGGCGGTCGCCTTGCTGATCTTGACGTTGGCGAACCGTCTCAGCCCAAGCAGGCTCTAGGAACTCCATGCTGGAAGCCCGCCTCCGCAAAACGTTTCCTCCACAGCCGGACTCCGCCGGCTTCGCGCTGGATCTGGAATTCTCCGTGACGGCCGGCGTGACAGTTCTGTTCGGACCCAGTGGAGCCGGCAAGACTCTGGTGCTCGACTCCATCGCCGGATTCGTCAAACCGGATGAGGGCCGCGTGCTTCTCGACGATGCGATTCTGTTCGACGGCGCCTCCCACGTGAATCTGCCGCCGCAGCAGCGCAATTGCGGCTACGTGTTCCAGAACTACGCGCTGTTTCCGCACATGACGTTGCGCGAAAACCTGGAGTTCGCCGCCGAGCGCCGTCCCCGCCTGGAACGCCACCGGCGCGTGACGGAAATGCTCGAGAAGTTCCACCTGACGGAAACCGCCGGGCGGCGGCCGCATGAGGTATCGGGCGGCCAGCGCCAGCGCTGCTCCATCGCCCGGGCGTTGATCGGCGCGCCAAAATTGTTGTTGCTCGACGAACCCGCGACGGGGCTCGACGCCGCCTTGCGCGCCGAATTCTACCAGGCGCTGCGCCAGGTCCGTAGCGAATTTGAGACTCCCATCATGCTGGTGACGCACGATCTGGAGGAGTGCTTCGAACTCGGCGAGGAGATGCTGGTGTTGAGCGGCGGAAAACTGATCCAGAGCGGAACGCCGCGGCACGTCCTCGACCAGCCGGCGAACCTGGATGTCGCGAGAATCCTCGGAGCGTTCAATGTCTTGGACGCCGAGATCAAGACGCTCGATCCTGGCCGCAACACGAGCCGCTTACAGGTCGGCGAGTTTGAGTTCGAAGGAACTTATTTTCCAGGCCACCTGAAGGGCGATCGAGTGCGGCTGTGCGTTCGTCCCGAACAACTCAGCGTTTCCACGCGGCAGGGAAAGCTGGAGCCTAACCAGATGCCCGGTGAACTGCTGCGCAGTATCGAAACGCCGCGCGGAATGCGTTTGGAATTCGCCAACGGGATCGCCGTGGCGCTGCCGCACAACGAATTCAGCCGCCTGCGGGACAGCCGCGATTGGGTGATTCACTTCCCCAGCGATGCGTTGCGGGTGGTGTAGTCTAGACCGCCCGCACGGCCGCGCTGACGGGCCGTGAACCCACCGGGATCGCGGTTAACAGCGGCGCTCGGCGGTCGCGATTCTTCGTGATCGCTCCGACGCGCAACACCGCCAGATCGCCGGAAGCGCGATTCAACACCAGCGCGTATTGATCGTCCGGCGTGACGGTGACAAAGCACGGGTCCGTGCCGACGGAAGCCACGGCGATCACTTTGCGGGAGTTGATCTCGACGATGCTGACTCCGCCAGATTGCGGATTGGCCACGAAGAGGTAAGCGAGCGATGCCGCCATGGGACCGGGCGCGCGTCCCGCCAGCACGGTCTCCGCCACTTCCGGCGTGTGATAGGGATACACCACAACTACCGAATCACTGCCGTCGCCGGTCACGAAGAGTTGTCCGCCATCAGCGTTGAAACACAGGTTGTCAGGGCGCACAGCCAAAGGAAGATGGGTAAGCAGGCGCGAACTTGCGACATCATAGAACGAAAGGCGGCGTTTCCCGCGATCCGCCGCAATCATGGTTCGTGAGTCCGCCAGGAATCGCACCGCTCCAAAATCGCCGGCGCCCAATGGGTTTCCCAGCTTGCGGGCGGCCAGATCCACCAGCCTCACGCCCGCTCCAAAACTAACCACGCCGGTCTTGTTGTCGGCGGCTGCGGCAAAATCCACGGGTTCCTCTGGTAATGCGACGCGCCATTCCACTTTCCAGCCATCCAGGTTGATCCGGAATAGCGCCTTGGGATTTCGCGCCCACACATAAAGAGCGTCCTCGTCAGGAGACAACTGCATCCCCAAAGCGGACCCCGCCACACTCAGCTTGCGTGTGAAACTCAGGTGATCGACAGCCACCTCATGCACGGTGCCATTGGAAGGCGTCAGGGTATAGACAAACGGCCGCTTGACGCCCGCGATCACAGTGGACGGCGATCCGTCCAAAGAGATGTGCCGGGCGACGGCCAAAGCTTCCAGGTCCACCACGGCAATCGCCCGGCCTTCTTCATTGGCGACGAAGGCGTAGCCCCGGAATCCCGCCCCGCCCCGCCGCCGCCCGCACGCGCTGGCCGCGACAAAGCCCGCCGCCGGGCAAACCGAGAGGGCCAGAAGGGCGCGGCGCGTAAGCATCTGGCTCCATTGTAACGCGCCTGTAGCTTGTTGAATCTAAAACATAAGTTTGCCCGCACGTTTTGCGTGTGTTACCTTCGGATTGGGCACTCTGGGCGGTCCAGTACTGTCTCACTTTTATATGAATCTGCGGTCGCTGTTCAGTCTTTTTTCTTCCGATCTCGCCATCGATTTAGGCACCGCGAACACCCTGGTATTTGCCAAAGGCAAGGGCATCGTCGTGAACGAGCCTTCCATCGTCGCTATTAACAAGAACACCGGAGAAGTGGAGGCGGTGGGCCGTGAAGCCAAGGAAATGCTGGGCCGCACGCCCGGCAACATCGTCGCGATCCGGCCCATGAAGGACGGCGTCATCGCCGACTTCAAAGTCACCGAGCGCATGCTCAACTACTTCATCCACAAAGCGCACGGCCGCAAGATGCTGGTGCATCCGCGCATCATCATCGGCGTTCCCAGCGAAATCACGCAGGTGGAAAAGCGCGCCGTCATTGACTCGGCCTATCACGCCAAAGCCAGCGAAGTGTATCTGGTGGAACAAGCCATGGTGGCGGCCATCGGAGCCGGACTCCCCATTACCGAGCCTGCCGGCAACATGGTCGTCGACATCGGCGGCGGCACCACGGACGTCGCCGTGATTTCGTTGTCCGGAATTGTTTACTCGCGCTCCGTGCGCGTGGCGGGCAATGAGATGGACGACGCCATCATGCAGTACATGAAGCGCAAGTACAACCTGCTGATCGGTGAAACCACCGCGGAGCGGGTAAAGATCGCCATCGGCTCGGCCTATGAACTGGATAAGCCGCTCAGCATGGAGATCAAGGGCCGCAACCTCATCGAAGGCGTGCCCAAGACCATCACCGTGGTAGACAGCGAGATTCGCGAGGCGCTCTCGGAATGCGTGGCCACCATCATGAACGCCATTCGCGTGGCATTGGAACGCACGCCGCCCGAACTTTCCGCCGATATCAGCGATCGCGGCATCGTGCTGACCGGCGGCGGCGCCCTGCTCAAGAATCTGGACCGGCGGATTCGCGCCGAAACCGGGTTGCCCGTATCCATCGCCGAAGATCCCCTGGCATCGGTGGTGTTGGGAACCGGTAAAATGTTGACAGAGTTTAGATTGCTGCGTCGTATTGCGATCGAATAGGACCTGTTTTTAGGAATGGATCGGGGGCCGCGCGTGGGCCCCATGGTGTATGGAATTTCTCCTCCATCGGTACCGCAACCAAACGGTGCTTCTGGCCGCGATTCTGGCGCAACTGGCGTTGCTCGCCTATCAGGTCAAAAGCGATGGCGAAGTCCGTTTGATCCGCGTGTGGGCCATCGGCGCGGTGACTCCTCTGGCGCGCGTGATTGAAGCCGCGCGCAGCAGCACGGTGCACTTTTTCCGGGATTATTTCGTGCTGCTTGACGTGCGCGAGGATAACCAACGCTTGAAGACCGACCTCGACCACGTAAGGATGGAGAACCAATTTCTGCGCTCCGAACTCTCCACCGCGGATCGCGCCCGCGCGCTCGCCTTGTTCCAACAGCAGTCGCAGTCCAAGACCATCGCCGCGCATGTGATCGGCAACACCACCGCGGTCAGCGCGAAGGTTGTGATTATTGATCGCGGGACCGGCAGCGGGGTGCAAAAGGGCATGGCGGTCATCACGCCGGATGGCATCGTCGGTAAAGTGACGGGCGCGTATCCAACAGCTTCCTACGTTCTGCTGATCACCGATCCCTCTTTCGCCGCGGGCGTGTTGTCGCAAAAGCACCGCGTGCACGGTACGCTCAAGGGCCAAGGCTACGGGACGGTACTGATCGACTACGTGCAGAGCGAGCAGAAAGTCGAGCCGGGCGAGTGGTTCTATACCTCCGGGGACGACCGTATTTTTCCCAAAGGCCTGCCGGTTGGAGAAGTTTCCGTGGTGCGTCCAGGCAAGGCCTACCAGCAAATTTTTGTCACCCCCAGCGGCATGCGGAACGGACTGGAGGAGGTTCTGGTGGTGGTCGAAGGCGTACACGGACCGATTCCGGAGAATCCGCCGGGCTTCCAGCCGGTGCACATGCAGGACCCGCCGCCCGCGGAAGCAGACGCGGAATCATCCGCCCTGCCAGGTGCTCCTTCTGTTACGCAAGTGACTCCCGCGCGCTCCGGACCCCAGGCAACTGACGCCGATAAGATGGTCGACCGCTACCGGCAGATCGGCGAGGCGGAAAGACGAGTGTACGGACAAAGCGGCGGCGGCGCTCCGAATTTCAACATCAACCTGCCGCCGGCGTCGCCAGTGACGGCCGCCCCACCCGCATCGCCGTCCCGGCCGTCTCCTTCACCATCCGCAAAGCGCCCATGACCGACCCTCAGGCAACCTTTGTCGATCCGGCTGTTCTCAGGAAGAAAGACGCGTCGAAATTCAAGGCCGCAACTCTCATCGGCGTGCCTCTGGCCGCAATCCTGTTTCAGGTTTACGTACCGCGCTTCTCACCATTCCTGGCCTATCTGGAACTTCCGTTATTGGTCACGGTGTATTTTTCGTTGATGCGGCGCTCACCGGTCGCGGGCGTAATCTTTGGCGCGTGCGTGGGCCTGGCGCAGGATTCGTTGTCGCACAACCCGCTCGGCATGTTTGGAATCGTAAAGACGCTGGTCGGTTACTTCGCGGCGAGCATGAGCCAGCGTTTCGCGGTGCAAAACTCGCTGGTTCGCTTGGTCCTGGGTTTTTTCTTTTTGTTCTTCCATCAGTTCTTCTATTGGGTGCTGAGCCGCGGCCTGCTCGGCGAGGAACTGACGTTTGACCTGGAGCGCACGCTGGTGGTCGCGGCACTGAATGCGTTCGTGACCGTACCGCTGTATCACATCTTGGATAAACTGAGGCTAGTGGATTAGCCGTGCCAACCGTTCCCAACCACGATCATCTTGCGCAGGAAAATCGCCCGGATGCGGCGCGGCGGTTGTCGCAAGACGATACGCGGTTCGCCCTTGGCCGTATCGCCGGATTTCAGTACCTCACCGTCGCCGTGTTCCTGTTTCTATTGACCGGCTTCTGGGTGCTGCAAGTCCGCGACGGCGAAACCAACAGCCAGCTCGCCGAGCGTAACCGCATTAAGACGGTGCCGGTGCTGGCACCGCGCGGCAAGATCCTGGATCGCGACGGGCGTGTCATCGTCGACAATCAGGCAGCCTTCTCTCTGATGCTGGCTCGCGAGAACTTGAAAGACGAGCATATTGATGGGATCGCCGCGGGCCTGAACCTGGATGCCGCCGAAATTCGCGCCCGCATCAAACGCTTTGCTTCGCGGCCGAAGTACGTACCCGTGCTGGTTAAGCAGGATCTGACGCCCGCCGACATCGCGTTCGTCGAATCGCATCGCGACGCCGACACGTACCCCGAAATGGAACTCGTGCGCAATCAGCAGCGCCTGTATCCGCGCACGGGACTGGCCGCGCACACCATCGGTTACGTCGGCGAAGTTTCCGAACCGGAGCTCAACTCCGCGGAGTTCGCCAAGTACTCGCAAGGCGACATTGTCGGCAAGGCGGGCCTGGAGCGCCAGTACAACGATCTCCTGATCGGCATCGACGGACAACGCCGTGTCGTCGTTGATAGCTCGGGCCGCGAGCGCGAAGTGCTGGAAAGCACCGAAGCAACGCCCGGCAATAGTCTCCACCTGACACTCGATTTGGATTTGCAAGCCGTCGCCGAGTTAGCTCTCGAAGGCAAGCGCGGCGCGGTGGTGGCGCTCGATCCGCGAACCGGCGAAGTGTTGTCGATGGTGAGCCGTCCCGCATTCGACCCGAACGCGTTCGCCGGTCACATCACGGCTGAATATTGGAAGCAACTCACCTCGGGCAACGATAATCCGATGTTGAACCGGGCGATCCAAGCGCAGTTCGCGCCGGGTTCTACCTTCAAGCCGATCATGGCTCTGGCGGGGTTGGAAACCGGAACCATCGAAGACCACGACACCTTCCATTGCCCCGGTGGCGCTACGTTCTTCGGGCGTTATTTCAAGTGCTGGCAGAAGAAGGGCCACGGCACCGTCAACCTGCACCACAGCATCGTGCAATCCTGCGATGTGTTTTTTTACAACCTCGGCAACAAGCTGGGCATTGACGAGATCGCCAGATACGCGGAGATGGCGGGCATCGGCAAAAAAACCGGCATCGATCTGCCCGGCGAAGCCGAAGGCCTGATGCCCTCCACTAAATGGAAGCTGCGGACCCAGCGCCAGAAGTGGTACGCGGGCGAAACCATTTCCGTGGCGATCGGCCAAGGCGCGGTCACCGTGACGCCTTTGCAGTTGGCTTCGGCCATTGGCGGCGTGGTCAGTGGAGGCGTCTGGTACAAGCCTCATCTGGTGAAAACGGCCGCGGCTGCCGAACCCCGCCGCGCGGAGTTCAGGCCCGAGAACGTCGCCAGCATCGTTTCCGGCATGTACGGCGTGGTGAACGAAGGCGGAACCGGTGCCGGCGCGCGCATCGAAGGCGTCGAATTCTCCGGCAAGACCGGCAGCGCACAGCGCGTGTCGAACGATCTTCGCAAGTCCGGCTTGCTGGATAAAGACCAAACCAGCGACAACGGATGGTTCATCGGTTTCGCTCCACGGCAGAATCCGGAGATCGTCGTCGCGGTGCTACTCGAAGGCGGTGAGCACGGGGCCTTGGCGGCTCCCGTCGCCCGCGATGTGATCAAGTCCTACTTCGACAAGAAAATTCGCGTCACGCAGCAGACCACGCTGCAACCGCCGCTGGCGCTGCTGCATCCGCCGGGGCGGTAGTGTTTGAATCGGGCACTGCCCGTGTTCCGTCAAATTACCAGATTGTTCAAATCTGCGACACGCGAATATGAACGTCGAGGGGAGTGCGAGATGAACCAAGACCCCGTACTTGCTCACAAACACAGTTCTGGGCATCGAAGCGAATTGGAGGAAAGCGCTATTTGCGGATGCTTTTATTGCCTCGCCATTTTTCCACCGACAGAAATTGCTGAGTGGGTTGATGACGGCCAGACTGCACTGTGCCCAAAATCCCCTGTGGATTCGGTCTTTGGCTCTGCTTCGGGTTACCCCATCACTACTGAATTCCTTCAGCGCATGCACGATTACTGGTTTTGAATATTTCAAATTGAGCTACTGCGCCACTCCGATCCTTCGCTACACTAGTCTCAGTATGGGCCGCTACCGCAGGTTTCGCGACACGGATTGGTCGCTGCTCATTGTGAGCCTGCTGATCTGCGCTCTGGGAGTTCTCCAAATCTACTCGGCTACCCGTGACACGCGCTTCCATGACGCCTGGTGGAAGCAACTCGTGTGGATAAGCATCGCTCTGGCTCTGATGTGGGTGGTCACGTCCATCGACTACCATACGCTGCTCGGGCAAATTCCCCTGCTTTACGTCACTTCGGTGACGGCGTTGGTCGGCGTGCTTGCCGTCGGCCGCCTGGTCTACGGGTCGCGGCGCTGGATCCGCATCCTGGGCATCAACTTCCAGATCTCGGAGTTCATCAAATTAGTGATAATATTGGTGGTAGCAAGGTACGTCTCAGAGCTGCGAAGCAATGAGATCAAACCTCGTGACCTCCTGAAACTGGGAGGCTTAGTAGGAATTCCGGCACTTCTGGTCATGTACCAGCCGGATTTGGGCACGGGTCTGACCTACCTGCCCATCCTGGCCGCTGGAGTTCTGGTTGCAGGAGTTCGATGGCAGTATTTGGCGATCATCGGGTTAGTAGGAGCCTTGGCCCTTCCGGCCGGCTGGTACGTTCTCAAGGACTACCAACGGGCGCGTCTGGTCACTTTCCTGGATCCTTCGGGCGACCCGCGGGGCGCCGGTTATCAGGTCATTCAATCCAAAATTGCAGTGGGGGACGGCGGAGTCTGGGGCCGCGGCGTGACGCGCGGAACGCAGACACAGCTTCGTTTCCTCCCGGTGCCGCACACCGATTTTATCTTTTCGGCCTTTGCCGAGGAGCATGGTTTCGTGGGTGTTCTGGTGGTGCTGGGTCTCTATTTTTTGCTGTTGATGCAGATCGTGCAGAACGCGCAGATGGCTCCGGACCGGGCCGGGATGTACGTTTGCATGGGCGTGGCCGCGCTGTTGCTGTTCCATGTGCTGGTCAACGTCGGGATGGTGGTCGGGCGCATGCCCGTGACGGGAATTCCATTGCCGCTCATGAGTTCGGGCGGCTCCAACACGTTTTCGGTATTTATGATGCTGGGGCTGGTCAATAGTGTCCGGCTGCGGCGTTTTGTGAGTTGAGAGATATAGACGGACTTGGCGCTAAGGGTGCCGGGACGTAAAGCGGATTTCGGTAACAAAGATTTTCGATCGGACTTGGAGAGCGAAGCGTGCCGTGCTTATAGCAAGTAAAGCCGCAGCCGCTCCGGGATCTGGTCGCATACTGGTGAACGCAGTTTCGCGGGGATGTGCGAGAGAAGGCTCCATCCCGGCCCAATCGCCAGCGAGTAGTCCATCGGGTTCCGCCGAATTCACGTCCTACCTTTAGTTCCAGTCCCTTTCGCTGGACCCCCCGGGGGTTCAAGACGGGCCCCTTGGGGGTTCAAGAAGGGATGTACCGCATGAGTAAGGAATTAGTGATCTCGTCCAACCGGCACGAGACCAAAGTGGCGCTGCTCGATGACGACCAATTGGTGGAAGTTTACTTCCAGCGCTCCAATGAGTATTCGCTCGCGGGCAGTATTCATAAGGGCCGCGTCACGCGCGTGCTGCCCGGCATGCAATCGGCGTTCGTCGATCTGGGGCTGGAACGGGACACGTTCCTTTACGTTTCCGACTTCCTGGAAGAACACGAGGACTTCGACAAGATCACCGGCAACGAGCGCGCTCCCCGCGAAAGGGATCGCGGCCGGGATCGGGACAGGGACCGGGACAGAGGAGATCGCGGAGATCGCGAGGCCGCTCCGCCGGCCAGGCCGGCAGGCGAAGCCTCAGCCCAGGCTGTTCCCGCGGAAGCAAGGGAAGCCGCTCCCGAGACCGTTCCGGCTGAAGGTGGAGCGGCGGCCGCCGCACCGGCAGGGGGCGCGGGCCGGCAGGGTGACCGCGAGCGCAGGGGACGCCGCTCCCGCCGCCACCGCCGTGGTGGTGGGCAGGGTTTCCCGGAATCGAAGTACGCCAGCGACACAACACCCACTGCCAAACCGGAAGACGCCGGCGAAGACGAAGCAGCCGCCCCGGAAGTGGAAGCGCAGCCCACCGCTACTCTGGAACCGTTGATTCTTCCCGGTGAGACCCTGGCGAAGTATCGCCACGGCGCGCCGCCGGCAGCCGAGAAAAACGAGTTTGAAGAACCCAACGACTATCCGCCTGAGAACGCTCTGCCGGATGCTCCGCTGCACACCAGCATCCCGGAATCGGAAGCTGCGTTATTCCTGAACGAACCAGAGATGGAGTCTGCCTCTCTGGTACTGCCTGAGGAAATCTCGATGGAACAGGAATCCTCCGGCGATGGCGACGAGCCGGAAGACCGCGAACCGGCTGTGGCGTCCTTCCTCGACGACGACGAAGACCGCGACATTCAGGCCATGATTCTTGGGGAGGTCGAGGGAATCGAATTCGCACAGCCCGAGGAGGAATCAGGAGAGGAATCCGGCGAAGCGGGCGCACCGGGCGAAGGAGCCGCCGAGTCCGGCACGGCCAGCGTGCGCGAGCGCGGCGAACGTTATCCGCACCGTGTTTCGCGCCGGCGCAGGCGCGGCCGCGGCGGCCAGCAGGGCGCCCCGGCCACCCAGGAACAGGGTGAAGGCACGGCCGAAACAGAGAAACCGCCGGTCGAACGGCAGGAAAAGACCGTCTCCCGGCCCGCGGGGGGTTCGCGTTCGAATCAAGGCCAGCCCTCGATCAGCGACCTGCTCAAAGAGGGCCAGGAGATCATCGTCCAGATCGCCAAGGAGCCGCTGGGCCAAAAGGGTGCCCGCATCACTTCGCACATTGCCCTGCCCGGCCGTTACGTAGTGTACATGCCGACGCTGGAACACATGGGTGTGTCGCGCAAGATCGCCAGCGACGAAGAGCGTCTGCGGCTGAAGCGCGTCCTGCAAGCCCAGCGCCCCGGACCCGTCGGCGGGTTCATTACACGCACGGCGGCCGAGGGACGCACGGAAGACGAAATCGCCGGCGACATGCTGTTCCTGTACAACCTGTGGCAGGACATCCGCAACAAGGCCGAGAAGAAGCCTTCGCCCGCCATGCTGCATCACGATCTGGATATCGTGCAGCGCATCCTGCGCGACCAGTTGGCCGACAGCTTCAAAGCCATCTGGATCGACAACGAGGAGCACTACGAAAGTGTTCTGCGTTTCGTGGAGCGCTTCCAGCCTGCCCTGGTCCCCAAGGTCAAGCTGTACACACGCGATGCCCCGATCTTTGACGCTTTCGGAGTGACCAACGAACTGGAAAAGGCGTTGCGTCCAAAAGTCTGGCTCAAGTCCGGCGGCTTCATCGTCATCAATCAGACCGAGGCGCTGGTGGCCATCGACGTCAACACCGGCAAGTACGTCGGCAAGACAAACCGGCTGGAAGATACGATCGTCAAGACCAACACCGAGGCCATCAAGGAAATTGTCCGCCAGATTCGCCTGCGCGATTTGGGCGGCATCATCGTGATCGACTTCATCGACATGGACGAGCGCAAGAACCGGCAGAAGGTGATGCAGGTGCTCGAAGAAGCCATGCGGGTCGACCGCGCCCCTTACAAGATTCTCCAGTTCAACGATTTCGGACTGGTAGCCATTACGCGCAAGCGCGTGAAGCAGTCGCTGGAACGGACACTCTGCGCGCCTTGCCCGCATTGCGAAGGCGCCGGTTATGTAAAGAGCCCGCAAACGGTGGTCAGCGAAATCCTCACCGAAGCCCGCAAACTATCCAAGAGCATTCAGGGCAAGGACGTGATGCTGCGCGTGCACCCCGATGTGGCCAAGGTGCTGAAGTCGAATCAGAACAAGTTTCTGGAGGAACTGGAAGAGCTGCTGCGCCGTCCCGTCCTCATCAAGAGCGACCCGCAACTGCACCACGAGAAGTTCGATCTGGCATAATGCCGCCGGCTGCGGAAAGTTGCCGAACGACGCCCATAGTTCCAGTACCTTCAACGCCTAATTAGTACTTCTACCCACAATATAATTGTTGCTTTTTCAGTGGGGGGGGGGGGTACCATCAGAGGCTATGCATATGATGCGTAACCTCCTCCGGCGACATGCACCTGTTGTCATTGTTCTTTTGGCTTCGGTATGGGGGAGTCAGCTTAACGCGCAACCGATTCCTTTATCCTCGGCGGAATTGTACGATCCCGGCACGGGGGCCTGGATCGGCGCCGGCTCAATGGGCGAATCCCGTTTTCGTCACAGCGCGACATTGTTGCCCAATGGGCAGGTGCTGGTCGCGGGAGGCTATAACTATAGCTCTGGCTCCCTGTCCTCAGCCGAATTGTATGATCCCAAAACGGGTACCTGGAGCACCACGGGAAGTATGGCTGCTGCCCGCTCCGAGCACACGGCTACGTTGCTAAACAATGGCTTGGTGCTCGTGGCGGGCGGATGGGGCAGTTCAAGCTTTTTTTCTTCTGCTGAGTTGTATGACCCGAAGACGGGTACCTGGACGAGCACTGGCAGTATGGCGCTCGGGCGAGGTTCTCACACGGCAACGGAATTGCGAGACGGGTTGGTTCTGGTGGCCGGCGGCCTCCCTTACACTGGCACAGCCGAACTATACGATCCGAAGAGCGGCGCCTGGAGCAGTGCTGGCACGATGTCCACTGTCCGCTTTGCCCACACTGCGAATCTGTTAAAGGACGGCTCCGTATTAGTCACTGGCGGCAGCTTGACGACCTTTGGAGGTTATATATCCTCGACAGAGACGTACGAACCCAAGACTGGTAGTTGGGTCACACAAGCCAGTATGTCCACCACGCGGGGTTGGCACGCATCAGCGGGGCTACCGAGTGGATCGGTTCTGGTGACTGGTGGGGCGGGCAGCGGCGCACTATCGTCTGCCGAAATTTACCTAACCAAAACGAACACATGGAATAACATCAGTTCCATGGCTGTCCCTAGGTGGCTGCACACCGCCAGCCTCTTGGACAACGGTTCCATTCTCGCCGCCGGGGGAGCTGGTGGCGGTTCCGGGGCCTTATCCTCTAGTGAATTGTACAACCCAAAGAGCGGAACCTGGAGCAGCACTGGTGACTTAATCGGTTCCCGATACTTCCACACGGCAACGGAATTGCGGAACGGCTTGGTATTGGTTGTCGGCGGCATCGGGTTGCCCTAGTTCCAAAGAACAACAGGTTGCGCGAGCCGCTGTGCAGTCACGCCGATAGCATCAGACGCTGGGCAGCCAGATTTTCCAAATGAAGTTCGATCGCCTCCCGCGCGTTGCGGGTGGCCTGTTTGATCGTCTCCCCGTAACTAACGCAACCGGGGAGCGCGGGCACAATCACGGTATATCCGCCCTCGATCGCGGGTACCAGGTCAATTTGGTAGGAGGATTCCCTCTTTGCTCTCGCCATACTGCTTCATTCTACTCCAGCCACTCGACCGTGGCCCCCACCAGGACTCCGCCCAGGAAGTGGGCGGCTTCGTTTTCCACCCTCTGCAAGACTTTCTCGGCGAAAGCCCGGTCGCCGGAAACCGTCACGGCCGCGACGGCACCGCGCTGCCAGGAATCCTGATGGTCGATTTCAGCGACGGCCACGTTGAACTTGGCGCGCAGCCGGTCTTTGAGTCCCTTGACGTAGTGGCGCTTGTCTTTGAGTGACTGCGCATCGTCGATGCTCAACTCAAAGGTAATGACGCCTACGCAGGGCACGGAGCAGGCTTAAACGAAAGCCTCGGTCGCCACGCGCTCGGAGGCGAAGCATTCGATTACGTCGCCCGGTTTGAGATCGTTAAAGTTTTGCAGGGAAATACCGCACTCGAAGCCTTGCTTCACTTCACTGGCATCGTTCTTGAAGCGCTTGAGCGCGTCGATCTTACCGGTAAAGACCACCTTGCTGTCGCGCAGCAGGCGCACCTCGGCATTGCGCACGATGGAGCCGTCATCCACCTGGCAGCCCGCGACGGAACCCACCTTGGAGATGCGGAACACTTCGCGGACGATGGCGCGGCCTTTGTAGACTTCCTTGAAGACCGGTTCGAGCATTCCGGTCATGGCCTTCTTGATCTGATCCGACAACTCGTAAATAATCGAGTGCAGGCGGATGTCCACCTTTTCCTGATCGGCGACGGCCTGCGCGTTGCGTTCCGGCCGCACGTTAAAACCAACGATGATCGCATTCGACGCCGAAGCCAACAGGACGTCGGTCTCCGTAATCGCGCCCACACCGGAGTGCAGAACGCGAATCTTTACCTTGTCGTTGGAAAGCTTCTGCAACGTGTCGGTCAAGACTTCGGCGGTGCCGCCCACATCGGTCTTCAGAATGATGTTCAGCTCCTTGGTTTCGCCTTCCTTCAATTGATCATGGAGCTGATCCAGCGTAATGCGATTGGTCTTCGACATCGCCGCTTCCCGCGCCTTGGCTTCGCGATAGATCACGATCTGCTTGGCCTTGGCCGTGTCTGTGACCACCTGCAGCGTATCGCCGACTTCGGGAAGAGATTCAAGCCCGAGCACTTCGGCGGGCATTGACGGACCGACTTCTCTGGTTTGGGCCCCCGCGTCGTCAAACATGGCGCGGACTTTGCCGAACACCGATCCAACGATGAAGTAATCCCCGACCTTCAAGGTTCCATTCCGCACCAGTACCGTCGCTACCGGTCCGCGGCCGCGGTCCAGTTTGGCTTCGAGCACCGTACCCATGGCTGGGCGAGCGGGGTTGGCCTTCAACGTCTGCATTTCCGCAACCAGCAAAATCATTTCCAGCAAGAGATCCAAGTTCTGCTTGGCCTTGGCCGACACCGGCACCATCACCGTATCGCCGCCCCAGTCTTCGGCGAGCAAACCGCGATCCGCCAACTGCTGTTTGATGCGCTCCGGCTGGGCGTCCTGCTTGTCGATCTTGTTGATCGCGACAATGATGGGCACGCCGGCGGCCTTGGCATGATCGATGGCTTCGAGCGTCTGCGGCATCACGCCGTCGTCGGCCGCAACCACCAGCACAACAATATCGGTCACCTTCGCGCCGCGGGCGCGCATGCGCGTGAACGCTTCGTGACCCGGCGTGTCGATGAACACAATGTTCTTGCCGGTTTTCTCTACATGGTACGCACCAATATGCTGCGTGATGCCACCGGCTTCTCCGCCCGCGACATTGGCCACACGAATGGAATCGAGTAGCGAAGTCTTTCCGTGGTCGACGTGGCCCATGATGGTAACCACGGGAGGCCGGCGCTCACGATCTTCGTCCACTTCGGTCTGTTGAATGTCGTGCGTCGATTCTTCTTCGTAGCTCAGCTTGTTGGTCGACGCGCCAAAGTCGCGCGCCAATTCCTCGGCCAGCTTCACATCCAGCGTCTGGTTGATCGTCGCGAAAATCTTTTTCTCCACCAGCCGCTTCACCAGCAGGTTGCCCTTAATCCCGAGTTTCTCGGAGAGCTCCTTCACCGTGATGCCTTCGGCAATCGTGATTTCGCGATCGATCGGCGGCGGCTGGAAAGCCTCCTGCCGCCTGGAGACCGGACGGAGACGGCCCTCTTCGTCCTCGCGGCGGCGATCGGTCCCGCGCGTACCAGGCTTCGTGGCGTGACGGCGCCCTGGGTCTGCCGGCAGCGTGGCCGGCTCGGCCCTCAATGGCGAAGTGGGGTGCATGGGGCGGCCGCGCATCGGGCCGCCAGGACCACCCGGCCTGGGACCACCGGGACCTCCCGGTCCGCGCATCAACGGCTGTCCCGGACGAACCGGACCCTGGTAAATCGGACGTCCCGGAACCGGACTCCCCGGACGAGCCGTGGGAACGCCTGGACGTGGCACACCCGGCGCCGGAGCGCCCGGCATCGCGGGCGGTTTTGCCGCCAACCGCGCGACCATATCGGCACGCGGCGGAACCACGGGACGCGCCGCGGGCTGTCCCGCTAAATTCGGCCTCGCTGGCGGACGCAGGGGGTTCCCGGCTCCCATTGGCATTCCCGCCTGCGGGGCAGGCGCGGAAGGACCGGGACGCATGGCTGGACGCGGAGGCGCCGGCATCGCCGGCACAGCGCCAGATGTTGCAACACTAGGACGCGGGACGCCAGGCACAATGGCAGGCGGCGCGGCGGCGGGAGAGGCGCCGACCGACGGCGCGGACTTCAGTGCTTCGGTGACTTCGGGCGGCAGCGGCTGCCTCGGTCCCGATAAGATCTGCCCCGGCCTGGGCGCGGGCGGCGCCGCTCGCGGCTGGATCACTGGACCGCGGCTCACCGGAATGCTCGGAAGCGGTCCCGCCACCGGCGGCGGGAGCGGAACAGCGCGCGCGGCCGCGTGCCCCAAGGGGGGCGTGAGCGGCGGCCCCGTCGACAAGGGGGGGCGCAGAGGAGCAGTGGCGCGCACCGGAGCCAGAGGAGGTTCCGCGGACACGGATTCCTTCGCCACGGGTTCGGGCGCGGGCGTGGTTCCCACCTTCTGCGGGACGTGTTCCGCCACGGCAACGGGGGCCGCCGATATCTCGCTGGGGCCGGCCGCCGGCCGCTCCATGGGCGGCAGGTCGGGCGCGCCTTCCTCGCCGCGGGCGATGTCACCACTGGCAATGCGTTGGCGAAGCTTCAGCGCGACGTCATCATCGAGCGAGCTGGAGTGCGTCTTCTTCTCGGCAACACCCAGTTCCGGAAGCATGTCCAGAATGACGTTGGGTTTGACTTCGAGTTCTCGAGCAAGCTCGTTGATCCGAATTTTACTCATACATGAAACCCCGAAGCTGAACTTCCGCTCCAGGGACTTGAGCGCTAGACCTTTCCTTTGGAATCATCCCGCATAGCAACACTGGACCCCATCCGCCGCCTTGCATCAAATTACGCGGATGACTCCGATTTTTCTATCGTAACAGATTCGTTTTCCGCGACTACGGCGTCGCCTTCCACTACCGCCGCGACTACGGCGTCGCCTTCCACTACCGCCGCGGCTACGGCGTCGCCTTCCACTACCGCCGCGGCATCGGCGTCGCCTTCCACTACCGCCGCGGCATCGGCGGCCACGGGCACTTCTTCGACGGCGGCTTCCACCGGCGATGTTTCAAACTGCCCGTAATAGCCGTTCACCGCCACCTGAATGCTCTGCACGGTTTCCGGATCGATACCCGGCACCGCCTCCAGTTCCTCCGGCGTCATGGAGCCAAGCGCCTCCACTGTGGCGACGCCGCCCTGCATCAACTTTTCCACCATGGCCTCGCTGAGACCGTGGTCCATCAGCACGCTGACCGGCGCGCCCGGCACCACCAGCGCCGCCATCTGCGACTCTACTTCCTGCCGCTTCTCTTCCTCGCTCTTGATATCGATGCGCCATCCCAGCAGCTTGGCCGCCAAACGCACATTTTGCCCCTTCTTGCCGATGGCCAGCGAAAGCTGCGTGTCATCCACCACCACTTCCATGTGCTTGCTGGCGGCGTCGACAATGGTGACGCGCGCAATCTTGGCCGGACTCAGGGCGTGCGTCGCGAAGACCACCGGGTCGTCGTTGTACTCAATAATGTCAATCTTCTCGCCGCGAAGTTCGCGAATGATGGATTGGACGCGCATGCCTTTCATTCCCACGCACGCGCCCACGCTATCCACGTCGCGGTCCCGGCTGGATACAGCAATCTTGCTGCGCTCGCCGGCTTCCCGCGCGCATCCCTTGATGGTAACGGTATTGTCGTAAATTTCCGGGACTTCCTGTTCGAACAAGCGCATGACCAGTTCCGGCGCCGCCCGTGAAATAATCACGCCTGCGTTCTTGCCGGCTTTTTCCACGCTCTTGATCACGCAGCGGATGCGGTCGCCCACGCTGAAACTTTCCAGCTTCGATTGTTCCTTCTTGATCAGGCGCGCTTCCGACTTGCCCAGGTCCGCCATCAGATCCTGGCCTTCGATCCGCTTCACCACGCATGTGATCATTTCGCCCACGCGGCCCGAATATTCGGAGAACACGTTGTCCCGCTCCGCCTCGCGCACTTTCTGCAAAATCACCTGCTTGGCGGTTTGCGCGGAAATACGCCCCAACACATCGGTGGGTTTAGCGGCGCGGATTTCGCCTCCCATCTCGATATCCGGCCGCGACGCTTGTGCATCAGCCAGTGAGATCTGCGTAATCGGATCGGTGACTTCCTCCACCACATGCTTTACGCCGTAGATGTGAATCGCGCCGGTGGCCGGATCCATGTCCGCCACCAGCTCCTCGTTGGTATGAAAATGCTTGCGCGCGGCCACCAGCATGGCGTCTTTCACGGCATCCAGAATGATCTTCGGATCGATCCCTTTTTCCTTGCTGAGTATTTCGATGGATTGAAAAATCGGCCCCAGGCTCATATATTATGATTTCCGTTTTCGTTGTTCGGGAGTTACCACTCAAACTTGAGGTTGGCCTTTTCCACCTGCTCGAGTGGAAACTGAACACTCTTTCCGGGCGCGGGCTCCAGAGTGATCACGCCGCCGGCGAAATGAGTAAGCGTCCCGGTCAAGTGGCGCTGATTTTCCACGGGCTCGCGCAGTACAACTTTGACCTTCTGCCCGACGAAGCGTTCGAACTCCTTGGGCTTGCTGAGCCTGCGCTCCACGCCGGGAGAGCTGACCTCCAGCGTGTAACGCGCGCCAGGGATGGTGTCCTCAACATCCAGAATGGTTCCCACCTGATGGGAGATGTACTCGCAATCGGCGTGCGTGACACCGGCCAGTTTGTCGATAAAAATGCGCAGAACCCGGTTGTTGCCGCCGCCGAGTAATTCGACGTCGACAATCTCCAGGCCTTGGCTTGCGCCGACTCTTTCCGCTATTTCGCGCACTTTTTCAACGGCCGCCTCGCGGTTGCTTTCCATAAAACCAATAAAAAAGTGGGCTTGCGCCCACTGCACTCATTCGCCAACTCTCTTTAGTATACACGAGGCGGGCCGAGTTCCCGCAACAAAGTTATGGCTCTTAAACCGGCGTGGCTTGCATGGTAAAGCTAAGATGAAGTTAGGCCGATATGAGCGACTGGGCGGATTGGAATCCAATGACGTTCGCAAAGCTCATGGGGTTTCCGGCGCGCGCAGCCAAGGCGTTGGCCGGGAGCTCGACACGAGGGAGTCAGCACGTCACCTCTTTGTGCCTGAGCCTCCTCTCCGAACGCGGTGAAATTTCCGGCGTCCGTCTGGCCGCCGACACCCTGCTGGCCTACCAGACCCTGGATACGCCGTCCCGGCATGCATTCTTTGACATTTTGGCCGACGAATTCGGACCCGATCCGGAGCAAGTCGGCCGCCGCGGCGATGCTTACCGCGCCGACCCTTCCCCGGCCCATCTCACGGCGCTGCAACGGGCCGTCGAATCTCCTCGCCAGGAACTGTTTCGCCGCCTGAATCTGGCTCCCGCCGGCACGCGGGCGTTGGTTGATTTGCGTCAGGACTTGTTGCGCGAAATGCCCAATCATCCAGAGTGGTCGGCCGTCGAGGGCGACCTCGGGCACCTGCTTACCTCCTGGTTTAACCGGGGCTTCCTGACGCTGCAACGAATCGATTGGAACACTTCGGCGAACATCCTGGAGAAGCTGATCCAATTCGAAGCCGTCCACGCCATACAGGGTTGGCAGGACCTGCACCGGCGCCTGCAGGCCGACCGCCGTTGTTTTGCATTTTTCCATCCGGCTCTGCCGGGCGCTCCCATCATCTTCATCGAGGTAGCGCTCACCCGCGGCATGAGCGCGCGGATTCAACCTTTGCTGAATCCGGATTCCCCGGTCTCCGACCCGCGGGCCGCCGATTGTGCCATCTTCTACTCGATCACTAATTGCCAGGAAGGCCTTCGCGGCGTACCTTTTGGCAGCTTCCTCATCAAGAAAGTCGTGGAGGATCTGAGCGCCGAGTTCCCCCGTCTAAAGCAATTTGCCACGCTGTCACCGCTATCCGGCTTCCGTTCCTGGCTCAACCAGCAAGCCTACCAGCACGAAGAAATCGCGGCGCTTGTTGCAAGAATGGACCAGCCGGAGTGGTGGTCTGACCAGGCCGCGGCGAGTGAAATCAACCAGGTCCTGGAGCCGCTGTGCGCTTACTACCTCAAGTGCGTCAAACAGGGCAAGGAACCACTCGATTCCGTGGCCCGGTTTCACTTGCGTAACGGCGCCCGCCTTGAGCGTATCAATCTTCTGGCCGATTCCTCTGTCACGGGAATCCAGCGTTCCGCCGGCCTGATGGTGAATTACCTTTACCGGCTCGCCGACGTGGAGCGAAATCATGAACTGTATACCCAGGAATATACAGTCATTTCCTCCCACCACATTGGCTGGCTGGCCAAAAACTGCGTTCTCGCGGGCAAGCTCTCTTAACCCTGGCCGTGCTTAACCTGGCCGCGCTTACCCTGGCCGCGCTTACCCTGGCCGCGCTTAACCTGGCCGCGCTTAACCGGGCCCGCCTATACCAGATCTCTGGACTCTGGGTAGTGGCTACTTTAAGACACTACCGGACTCCCCTAATCCGTCGGTAAGGATTGGCTGAGGCGCGGCGCGAATAGAGCAAGGTTGGAAAGCGGCAAAGGATAGGGGCGTTTGAGTTGGGGCTGCTGGATTAAGCGAGGGGCAACAAAAAAACACCGATTGGTGCGAGGGAAAGCGGAT
>CAMAVI010000023.1 GCA_945861625.1 Candidatus Sulfopaludibacter sp. SbA3 | reverse complement strand
CCGCTTTTCTTTTATCCGGCTGATTGAGAGCTCAGCGCAGCAGCGGCAATCAGAGACGAGGCGGTGAGTCCACCAAAACCTGCCTGTCGGCCACGCCGTTTGATCGCGGCTGACACGCTGGCCTGAGTCATCGGGACCGGACGAATGCGGCCCTGACGATGGGTCGAAAGCAGAAGCGGACCTGGTGAGTGGCCCCGCAGGTCCAACCATCGGTGGAGAGCCTGTTGCAACCTCGGATCGCTCCCCCCTCTGGTGAACTGGCCAAATTCTTTGCCCACAGCCACTTTCACGAGCTCACTCGGACCGAGCTGCAAAGTCCAAATCAAGGAGATGAGCGCGCCGTCGCGAGCTCCCCATGGTGTGGCATCCCTCTCACAGGTCTCCAATAGTGAGCCTAGATCCCAAGCAGTGTGGTCTGCCCCGCACTTCCGCGGACGTTTGCCATTCGCCGCTTCCTCCCACGGGCGCCGCAGAGTGTCCAGTTGCTGTAAGGTTAACCGGCCCATCAGGTGCTCCTCACGCAAAACCGCCTGTATGTGACTGCGCGTGACGTTGATAGTGCGCGTTGGGAAGGTCTGGTGCACGTACTGCACCGCCCCGCTATAGTCACACTCCGGCACCGACGCCCAGTCGATGCCGGCAAACGTGTCGCGCGATCCCAACAACTTTGAGAAAGCATCTAGCAATGCGACCGCGTTTCGGCGGCGTTGAGCCGACAAACGACGCAGGTACATATGATATCCAGTCGATTCGCCGTGCAGCCGCATGCGTAGAGTGACCCCGTCGCATACGCCCGGCGTGCAATCTTCGCAAGCGCGTCCGCGGTTCGTGTCAAATGTATTTACTATGCCTTTGAATAGCCACAACCTAATGAATACTTCATGACGTTTCTATAACGAAAGGGCAGAAGCAGAGCAACGGGCGGAACGTGCCAGACTTCAATCGCAAGGAGCTAGTGAAATCTTTGATGCTGACCGAAGTGTCATTCCTCCGTCATCACCCATTGAAAATGCGCTACAGGAGCATCCTTGCCGACGTACCCGGATAGGTAGGTGCCAGTGTTCGGATTCGCCAAAATCGCAGTTACGGTACCTCTCACCAACCGCGAATTCTTCAATCCATCCGCATAGACGATTTCGTGATCATCATCCCTTTGCGAAAGCGGATTGTTCAGCACATATCCGTAAAGGTTCAACGACTGCGGATTAGTAAGATTAGCATACGGAACTGGTTGCGGCTTCGCCGACCAATCCGGCGTCGTAAACCTACCTTGGGCGGAACTGAAGTACCTGGCCCCGAAGTAATCGAGGCCCGTCTCGGCATCTCGTTCTTTGGAGGTAAACCCGCCGCTGTACGTCGTAGTCATACCACGTCCATCGTATCCACCACTCTTCCGCTACTCGACTACGCCGAATAATGCGTCTACCCCTTCTCGTCTTCCCAGGGATCCGGCTTCTTGCCGGTGATCTGCTCCAGGCTGGCTGGCTTCAGGTGGAATGGTTGGCCGAAATGCTTGTCGATCTCATTGCGGTAACTCATTTGCGGGCCGGGATAGCCGACCAACTGCCAGCCGATGAGACCGGCGTTGCCGCCGTGCATCGGGTCGCAGAACATGCCTTCGATGGTGTGGGCGCGCAGGAGGATGAAGAAGTGAGTCTTCTCGATGGCTTCCAGTTTGGCGTCCTGCTGGGCGAGAGTGAGATCGGCGAAGTTGCCGAGATCCTTGATGCCCTCGCGGTAGGTGTCCTGCGGATTGGCCTTTTCCTGGTAGCCGTGCTCCGGATACGTTTTCACGAACGGACCCTTGGTGTAGCGGTACTTGTCGCGGCCGTAAGGTCCGGCAAGCTGGCGGTCGATGTAAATGACCGCGTTGGCTTCGGTGGCTCCGGGTCCGCTTTCATCGGTGGGCAGAATGCGCGCGCAGGCGGCGGTTACGGTGCGCGCCTCGGCGGCGGTGAAGAAGCGGAGCGGGACCTTCACCTTGCCGTCTTTCGTGCTTTGGGCCTGCAGTCGAATCGGCTCGCCGGCGAGGCTGTAGAGCAGCGTGCCTCCGATGGCGGCTGCGGGAACGGTCAGGAACTCTCGGCGTTTCATATGAGTTTCTCCGGATGCTTCAGATATTTGTCGATCAAGGCGTCGGCCGCCAGATAGGTGATGGCGAGCGCCGTCAGAGTCGGATTCTGCGCGGCGTTCTGCGGGAACGCGGAGGCGCCCACCACAAACAGGTTCGGCATATTCCAATGTTGCAGGGATGGGTTGACGACGCTGTTTTCGGGTGACGCGCCGAACACCACCCCGCCCTGGATGTGCGTGGACTGGTAATTGATGGTGTTGTAGCGGGCGCGCGGCGGCAATTCGTCGTCGAATTTGACGCCCATCTCGCGCGCGATCTTGTGCTGGACCTGCTTGGCGAATTCGCGCTGCTTGTGTTCCTGGTCGGTCCAATTGAAGGTGAAGCGCAGCAGAGGGTCGCCGAACTTGTCGGTGTAGGTGGGGTCCAGGTCCATGAAATTGTGGCGGTACGCAAGGTGCTCGCCGGAAGTGCCGATGGCGGCGGTGTGATCCTTGTATTTGAGCGCGGTTTTCTTCCATTCCGAGCCCCAGTTCTTCTTGCTCGCGCCCCGCGGCATCAGGCCGAAGGAACCAATGGGCGGCTCGCCGGTGCTGGCCAGCGCGATCATGCCGACGCGCAGCACGCCATCCTCCTTGCCGGTGAGGCCGTTGTCGCCGTCGAAATCCGAAATACGCGAGCCCAACTCCCCCGCCCCCATGAAGGCATTGAGCGGTTTGTCAAAAAAGACGCGCGTGTTGACGCCGACCTGATGCGTGAGGTTGCGGCCCAGTGTGCCTTTGCCGGAGACGGCATCGTACTGCGTGCCGATCTTCGACAGCGCCAGCAGCCGCGTGTTATTCAACGTGAAGGAGCCCAGCACGACGGTGGCGGCGGGCTGAAAAAATTCCTCGCCTTTGGCGTCCGTGAATTGGATACCGGTGGCCCGGCCATCTTTGTGAACGATGCGGCGCACCCAGCTTCCCGTGCGCAGTTGAAAATTCTTGCGTCCCACCAGCACCGGCATCAGCGTATTGGTGGGTTGCGCCTTGGCTCCTACCATGCAGCCGTAGCGCTGGCAGTGTCCGCAATACTGGCAGGCGGCGCGCGTAACGCCATCGAAATTCTTGTAGGTTTCGCTCAAATTGGCCGCGGGCGTGGGATAGGGATGATAACCGAGGCGGCGCACGGCGGCATCAAACTGGCTGCTCGAATAGGACTGCTTCAGCGGAGGCGTCGGGTACTCGTTCTTGCGCGGCCCTTCGAAGACGTTGCCGCCATCAATCTTCTTGCCGTTCAGGTTGCCCGCTTTACCGCTGATGCCCATCAACAGCTCGGATTTCCAATACAGCGGCTCGAGCTGGTCGTAGGTGACGGGCCAATCCTGCACCGAGAGATCGGCGGAGAGCTTGGCCGCGCCGTGCCTCTGCGTCAGGTGGGTGCGCAGTTTGAACTGATCCACGGGAAAGCGGAAGGATGCGCCACCCCAGTGTTCCCCCGCTCCGCCGGTACCGGTGCCGGGGTGGAAGGAGCCGTGCTGGCGCACCGGCACCGCCGGGTCTTTCAACGAATGCCGGTGGGTGATGGTTTCCTCGGCCGTGTTCTGCATCATGCGCAGGCGGATATTGTGGTCGAGCTCATCCATCGTCACTTCGTAGTCGGACTGCTTGCGCGGAATGCCGCGCTCGAAAACGGCGACGGTGAGCCCGCTCCTGGCGGTGATTTCCTTGGCCATGAGGAGGCCCGTCCAACCGCCGCCGATGATGGCGACATCCACAGGTTTGAGATTGGTCATGAAAGCAGCCTCGCTTCTCTGCTTACGTCACGAGCAGTGCAGACCATGGTGCCAAATCCGGCGGTGGATGTCGAGGCGGGGAGACGTGGGAGGGAAGGGCGTGCCGCTCCGTGACCGACGCGGTTCGGTGTGTTTTTTGTTCGGGGTACCCCTGCCGCCACTATCGGAAGCCGGCGTCCGGCTGAGGTTTCGCCAAGTAACAGCCGCAAAACGGAGCGCGGCGGCGTTAATTAGCCGTAGTGATGGTGCCGCCGCGCCCTTTGCGGGCTGCTCGCGACTTGAATCGTTCATTCCTCCCCGCCGGGAGGTGTTAACCGCGCCCCGGCGGTGCCATGGATGCCGGGACTTTGGCGAGCCGGTACTCTGCAAGACGAACACCCGGCTTCTTGGCTCGAAGATAGCGAAGGAAGATGGGGACGAGGACGGGTTGGAGCGGGAAATGGTGCGAAAAGAGGAGATATTTTGATTGCGCTCGCGGATGAACGCCGATACAAGTGAGCGTGGTAAAGGCGGATCTACAGTAACCCCAGCCGGATGAGCTTTGCGGCGACGCGATAGATGTCGTCGCGGTTGCCTTCGTTAGAGATTCCTGCGGCAACGACGATCACGTTCATAAGCAGTCACGATTAACTTCGCACGCGTAGTAGATGAAGGCCGCAAGAAGCGGCCAAAAAAGAGCGGGAAGTAGTCCGAAGAGGGTCCACATGCCGCGCTTCCGGAATTTTGCAGTCGCATAGATGACTATTGCAAGCCATCCGACCGATAAAGCGAAGCTCACATAAAGAACACGGCCAAAGTCACGATTACCGAAAGCAAGCGGAAACGCGCAGCTCAGTCCAGCGGCCACAAATGCAAGGATTACGGTCAGCCGGAATGACATCTAGAATCCCATCCTACACCGCCTTTTGGGCCTCGTTCCTCGCAAGAGGACTCGCCTGACGGCGGCGTGGATGGCGCTATCGCGTGGCTTCCATCACGAGCCTGCGGTCGCGCACGGTAACTGCCGGGCTTTCGCCTCCGGCGCAGCGTTCGAGCTTGTGGCCCACATAGTAGTTCAATCCGTACTCCCAGGCGCGGTTGACGTTGTTGACGCAGGCCAAAGCGGCGGCTGGCTGGTTGGCTCGCCAAAAACCACGGACCGAAACCGTCCGATCCAACTGGGGGAACGTATCGATCTTGATGTAGACAATACCCAAACCCGCGGCCAGCGCCACGCTGAGGACCGCGATCTCCGATTGTCCCGACCGAGCCAGCCACCAAACTCCGAGCGCGACGACGCCAAAGACGATCCCGAGCGGCGCGAAGGCAAGGGGAGCGCGGCTCAGTCCGGATACGAGCGCTACAGGAAGAAGCGCGGCAGCGGTTGGGAGCGCAATCAGAAACGCAGCGCAGGTGGCCAACCACCACTGCTTTCCTGGAGCCTTATCGAGTGCCACGGCCAGAACAATGGCCAACGCGGGCATCAAGGGCAGCAAATAGCCGGGAAGCTTGTTCTTTGCCACCGAGAAGAAGAGCAGGCCGTAAACCACCCATGCCGCCAGCAGGCGAACGCGGACGTCGTCGTAGATTTTGCGGCGGGTGAGGAGGATCGCCAGGGGCGTCCAAGGGAACAATCCCGCGAGCAGTACGGGGATGTAATACCAATAAGGCTGGACGTGCTCCAGGCTGGGCGTGAGGAAGCGGGCGACGTGCTGCTTCCAAAATAGGTCGTCCCAGAAAGCACTGCCGTTGCGCAGCCAGCACAGAAGGAACCAGGGCGCGGCGACCAGAATTGCCGCCGAGACGGTTGGCCACCGCTTTCCTCGGAAAATCAAAAGCAAGGGGGCAAACAAGACCACGGGCACGAAGCCCTTGCCGAGAATCGAAAAGCCCAAAAATGCCCCGGCCATCCATGCGTTGTGGGGCCCACGGTTGGGCTTGGTGTCGAACAAGGTAATGAGAATCGCCGCATTGAGTGCGGCGGCCATCGGCAGGTCGGTGAGCGCCGCGAAACTGTAGGCCATCCACCCAGCCGACGTCGCGAGAATTGCCGTGGCGGCGGTTGCCAAGCGGGGCGAAAACTCGCGCGCCAACTTCACGTAGAACAAGACCAGAAAACCCGCGCTCAGCAGCGCTTGGGGAAGGCGCGCGGCCCACTCAGCGGGCAAGTGCGCCAGATGACCGGCTGCGGTAAGCCAATAGGTCAGCGGCGGCTTTTCAAACCAGGGTTGGCCATCGAGGCGGGGTGTAATCCAATCGCTGGAACGGGCCATTTCACGGCCGATGGAAGCGTAGCGCGGCTCGTCCGGACCTAAGAAGCCGACGCCACCCAAGTGCAACAGGTATAACACCAGAAGCGGGATCATGAGCCAGCGGCGGAACAAGTCTTCAGTATAATGAACGACAGTATAATGAAGCGACGCCTAGGTAACTTATCCGAGAGTTGCGCGTCAGAGGGATTGAGCATGAAATCTATTGCCATCTGGTTACTTGCCGGGCTGTCCGTGTTCGCGCAAGGCCAAAATACGCCGAATTCGGCGCCCAAGTCCGCACTGGATAAAGCCACGCTGGAGGCCTACCTGCGTTACTCCGAGTTGTGGATTCCGCAGGTGGCCGTGAAAATCGACGACCCCAAGCCATCCACCATCAGCGGCTTCATGGACGTCACGATTCATTTGACGTTCAATGGCGCGACCAAGGATGAAATGTATTACGTCTCCAAGGACGGCAAGAGCATCGTCAAAGGGACCGCCTATGACATTGCGAAGAGTCCTTTCCAGGGCAACCTGGATCAGATTACGACCGACCAGCAGCCGACGTTTGGCGCGGCAGCGGGGGCTCCGGTGAACCTGGTGATCTTCAGCGATTTTCAATGTCCCTATTGCCAGAAGGAAGCGCAGGAGCTGCGCAAGAACATTCCGGCGGCGTTCAACGACAAGGTGCGGGTCTATTTCATGGATTTCCCGCTCACGCAGATTCATCCCTGGGCCATGAAAGCTTCGATTGCCGGGCGCTGCATGTATCGCACCGGGCAGAACGCGTTCTGGGATTATCACGATTGGATGTATCAGAATCAGAAGGAAGTCACGCCGGAAACATTCGACGCAAAATTGCAGGAGTATGCCAAGCAGAAAGGCTTGGACGCGTTGCAACTGGGCCGCTGCATGGATGACAAGACAGCCGCCGCGGATGTGGAGAAAGCCATGGCGCAGGGGCACGCGCTGCAGGTGAGCGCGACTCCGACGTTGTTCCTCAACGGCCGCAAACTTGAGGGTGGTGTGGAGTGGCCCATCTTACAGCAGTTGCTGCAGATCGAGATCGATCACAAGGCCGCCGAGGCGAAGCTGGCCGCGGCCGGTCCCGCGCCGGCAAAGGCTGACGACAGTTGCTGCACGGTGAATATTCCCACGTTAGTAGGGACCAAGAAATAGGTACAGCCTATGTGGAAGACCACCCCCTGGTTGGTGTTCGGATGTTTGGTGCTCGCAATCCCCGCCCTGTTGGGCGCGGCTGCCGTTAGTCCGGATGCGTATCTGGAACACGTGAAGTATCTGGCTTCACCCGCGCTCAAGGGCCGGGCCACGGGAACCCCGGAACTCGACAAGGCGGCGGATTACATTGCAGGGCAGTTTCGCTCGTTTGGCTTGAAGCCGGTGGATGGAAAGAGCTACCGGCGCTCCTTCCCCGCGGAGCTCAGCGCGAAACTGGGTGACGGGAACCGCTTTTCTTTTACTCGGACCGAGGGCAATCAGACCGAAGGCAAGCAGGAGCTGCGGGAGGGCCGCGATTGGGAGCCATTTTCTTACTCCACCAGCGGCCAGTTCAGCGGGTCCGTCGTGTTCGCAGGTTATGGGATCACCGCGAAGGAATATAACTACGACGACTACGCGGGCATCGATGTCACCGGCAAAATTGTTCTGGTCCTGCGGCACGAGCCGCAGGAAAACAACGAGCAGAGTGTTTTCGGGGGCAAGCGGCTGACCTCTCACGCCACATTCACGAGCAAGATGTCCAACGCCAAGGCGCACGGCGCTCGCGGCCTGATCCTGGTCAATGACGTTACGGCTCACAAGAACGGCGAGGACCGGCTGGAGAAGTTTGGAACGAGCCATGGGCCGCGGGACGCAGGCATCTTTTTCATCCAAATGAAAGAGAACCACGCTGAGCAATGGCTGCGCGCCGAGGGTCACCAGCTTGCCCAGATCGAGACGGCTATCGACGGCGATCTCAAGCCGCGTTCGTTTGCGTTGAACAAGGTTGGCGTGGACATGGCGGTGAATCTCATCCACGAGTCGAAGATGGTCCACAACCTCGCCGCCTATTTGCCGGGCAAGACGGCCGAGTATATCGTGATTGGGGCGCACTACGACCATCTCGGATTGGGCGGCGAGAACTCCCTGGCGCCGAACCAGACGGGGACGATTCACCCGGGCGCGGACGATAATGCTTCCGGCACGGCGGGCGTGATCGAGCTGGCGCGCTGGTTTTCCAAGCAGCCGCGGCCCAAGCGCGGGATTCTGTTCATGGCTTTCGCGGGTGAAGAACTGGGCTTACTGGGAAGCAACTGGTATGTCAACCATCCGGACCTCCCGCAGGAAAACGCCGTGGCCATGTTGAATTTGGATATGATCGGGCGCATCCGCGAGGGCAAGGTTTACGTCAGCGGCGCGCAGACCGGAACCACGCTGGCCAAGATTCTGGAGGAGGTTAATCCCCCTGCGCCGCTGCACATCGACCAAGGCGGGAAAAACGCGGGTACGAACATGAGCGACGCCAGCGATCACGCGTCCTTCGTGTCCAAACAAATTCCGGTGTTGTTCTTTTTCTCTGGGCTGCATTCCGATTACCACCGGCCTGGGGACACGGCGGACAAAATCGATGCTCCCGACGCGGCCAAGCTCCTGGAGTACATCGCCGATGTCACGAACCGTCTCTCCGACGCCGACGACCGGCCGCAATTTGTGCGGGTGGCGCGTCCCACGGGCGGCAACCGGGGCTCGGCTTCGGGTAGTACTCAGGGCGGCTATGGCCCATATTTCGGCAGCATACCGGATTTCAACGAGCCTCCCAAGGGCATGCGCTTCTCCGATGTCCGCGAAGGAAGTCCGGCGGCTCAAGCTGGACTGAAAGCGGGCGATATTATGATTGAGTTCGACGGCAAGCAGATCGGCAACATCTATGACTTTACTTACGCCTTGCAGGATCATAAGCCGGGAGACGAAGTGGCCGTGAAGATACTCCGCGGGGACCAGACAATTGAAACGAAAGTACTGCTTTCCCAGCGGCGTTAATCTGGCATACTGAATTTGCTTAAGAACCGATCTTGCTTAAGATTGAACCCGGAGGAAAATGCTGGCCCGCACGTTACCGCCGTTGATTCTGCATCCGTTTGCCGATAGCGGCGGCCCGGACAAACTCGTCGAAAGCTCGCGCGCCAGTCTGATGATGCAGGGGCTGTTGCCGAGCGGTGAGCGGCGGACCGAGGACATCGAACGCACGCTTCTGGACGGCCGGTTCTGCGAAATCCGCATGCTGTTCTATGTCGGCAAGGATCTGCTGCGTTGGATCGAGCAGTGCATGGAATTGGTGGAGCGTGCTCCTGAATTGTGGAACGCCGGTGTCCGCTACCAGAGTTTCGCGGCGTATCTGGTAACCAATCCACCGGAGCCTGTGGTGGCCAAGCTGAAGAAGTGGGGCGTGGCCGATTACAAGTCCATTTTCTCCCGTGCCCTGGGGCTCAACGCGATGCTGGCCACGGCGCCGGAGCGCCACGGTTTGACGGACGACTTTATTCGCAACTACTACCGCTACGCGGATCAGCTTTTTCAAATCCGGCAGTCGGAAGGCACTTTCGCGGACATCTCCGGGTTCGGCTTCGATTTCGAGATATACGCTTCCGGCGAGTATTCTCGCATGTTGGAGCGCGAATGGGCCGGAACGTAAGCCTCACTCGCCGCTGACGCTGCGCAGAACATCGCCTGGCGCCGCCCTGGGCAGCACGCATGAACAAGTGATGGCTTAGAGGATATCGCGCACTGGTAAGATAGCATCTAAACTAGGTGCTAGCGTGAGACCATCGACTCCAACCCGCTTGCAGTCTACCCTCATCGCGTTTGGCGCCCTATTCCTGGCCTCGCTATTCCCTTCCCCAGCCGCGGCGCAGCGAAGCGTTTCCGGCGAGACCAAGCTGCGCCTGCTGCTGGATGAAATCGGCAATCTGGGCAGCGTCATGATGATCGCGGCGCATCCCGACGATGAGAATACAGCGCTGCTGGCCTATCTGGCCCGAGGGCGCCATGTCCGTACCGGCTATCTTTCGCTCACGCGCGGAGAGGGCGGGCAGAACCTGATCGGCAGCGAACAGAGCGACGAATTGGGGATCATCCGCACGCAGGAGTTGTTGGCCGCGCGCAAGATCGATGGCGCAGAACAGTATTTCACGCGAGCCATTGACTTCGGATTCACCAAGACGGCGGATGAAACGCTGGGTACCAAGTGGCCACGCGAGAAAGTGCTGGGTGACGTGGTGTGGGCGATCCGGCGCTTCCGCCCCGATGTGATCATTCTGCGCTTTACGGGCACTCCGCGCGACGGTCATGGCCAGCATCAGGCTTCGGCGATTCTGGGCAAGGAAGCATTCACGGCGGCGGCGGATTCGAAGCGTTTTCCGGAACAACTGAAGTACGTCAAGACCTGGCAGGCGCAGCGGTTGATGACGAACCTTCCGAGCTTTAACGAAGAGCAACGGAAGGAAATCGAGAAGGTCACCGACAAGCTCGAGTTGGATCTGGGCGCATATTCGCCGGAGCTGGGATATTCGTATAACGAGATCGCGGGCATGAGCCGCAGCCAACACCGCAGCCAGGCCATGGGGACGGCGGAGCGGCGCGGCGCGGTGCCGAGTTATCTGGTGACGGAGCGCGGCGATAAGGCCCGCAAGGATATATTCGAAAACATCAACATGGGCTGGTCGCGCGTGCCGGGAGGCGCGGAGGTCGCGGGGTTGCTCCAGCAGGCCACGTCCGCCTTTGTCCCCGCGCATCCGGAAGCGATTGTGCCCCTGTTGACCAAAGCCCGCCCGAAGATGGCCGCGTTGGCCCGTTCCGGCAACGATCCTCTGTTCACACGCAAACTGGAGCAACTGGATGAAGCGATCGCCCAGGCCGGCGGCGTGTGGGTGGAGGCGGTATCCGACAAGCATTCAGTCACGCCGGGTAGTGAGATTAAGGTCACACTGACGGCGATCGCCCGCAATCCGGCGCAAGTCACGCTTTCCGGCGCGCGCTTGTCAGGCATGACGAACGCTCCCACGGCGGCCATCACGGCAGCGCAGCTCGTCACCAACAAGCCGAGCCAACATCCAGTGACAGTGAAAGTTCCCGAGGGGCAGCCCTTGTCGCAACCGTATTGGCTGCGCTTGCCCAAGGAAGGCGCGATGTATTCGGTGGCGGACCTGGAGGAGGTAGGCCGCCCGGAAAACGCTCCGGTGCTGACTGCTGAGTTCGCGTTGAAAGTGGGCGGGACGGATATCGTATTGAAGCGGCCCGTGGAGCATCGCTACGTGGACCGCGTCTACGGAGAATTGACCCGGCCCCTTGCGATTGTTCCGCCAGTGGCGTTGGAGTTCGGCGGTTCGCCCGTGGTGTTTGCCGACGGCAACCCCCGGCGCATTCAGGTTCCGGTGAAATCGAACGGCGGAAAAGTCAGCGGCGATGTGCGGTTGAACCTGCCCAAGGGATGGCGTTCCACGCCGCAAGCGCAGCATTTCGAGCTAGGCGGCACGAATGAAGAGACGGTGGTTAACTTCGATTTGGCTCCACCGCCGGGTGAGTCGGACGGCAAGGTGTCCGCGGTGGCGACGGTCAATTCCCGCCAGGTTGCGGTGGATACCAGCGTGATCGAATATCCGCACTTCCCTGCCCAGACGCTGTTTCCGGCGGCGGAATCGCGGCTGGTGCGGGTCGAAGTCAAGACGTTGGCTAGGCGCGTTGGCTATGTCATGGGGGCGGGCGATGAAGTTCCCGCGGCGCTCCGGCAGATGGGCTGCGAGGTGACTCTGTTGGACAGAGAGGATCTGGTCCAGGGGAATTTGAGTCGCTTTGACGCCATTGTGACTGGAGTGCGCGCCTGGAATACGCGCGCCGATCTGCGAGCCAATCACCACCGCCTGTTTCAGTACGCCGAAGAGGGTGGCACGGTCATCGTGCAGTACAACGTACCCGAGGCAAATCCACAAGGCCGCGGCGCGGCCGGCGGTGGGGCGCGCACGGCTCCTGGCAGCGTGCCATCCGGCGGCGCGCTCTCCGCGAGCACTGGCGCGACACCGGATATCACGCAACTGGAACACATCGGCCCCTATCCTCTAAAGGAAAGCCGCGACAACAAGGATCGCGTGACGGTGGAGGAGGCTCCGGTGGTATTTCCGAATCCGAAACTTCCATTGCTGCACTCGCCCAACGAAATCACCAGCAAGGATTTCGAGGGATGGATTCAGGAGCGCGGAGTAAACTTTGCCGTGGAATGGGACCCGCGATATATCAGCGTGCTGGAATCGCACGACCCGGGCGAAAAACCGATGCTGGGCGGCATGCTGTACACCCGCTACGGAAAGGGCGCCTACATTTTCACCGCCTATAGCTGGTTCCGGGAACTGCCGGCCGGCGTGCCCGGCGCCTATCGCGTATTCGCCAACATGTTGAGCGCGGCGAAGACCCAGTGAGCAACGAAGAACACATTCCGGACGAGCCGCCGCCGTTTTGCGGAACTTGGAGACGCGTTTACAAAATGGTCCTGCTGTATCTGGCGGCAGTCATCTTCCTGTTTTGGTTGTTTACCGAACACTACGCCGCATGACCCTACTCGACTGGGTGGTACTATTCGGCTGGCTGGTGTTCCTGGTTTCCTACGGGCTGTGGCGCGGCCGCGATTCGAGCAGCGTCAATCAATACCTTCTCGCGGGCAAGTCGATGCCTTGGTATGCCATGGGGCTTTCCATCATGGCGACGCAGGCCAGCGCGATCACCTTCATTTCCACGACCGGCCAAGCTTACGTGGATGGCATGCGCTTCGTGCAGTTTTACTTTGGCCTGCCCATCGCGATGGTGATTTTATCGGCAACCGCCGTGCCGATTTTCCACCGCGCGAACGTCTACACGGCATACCAGTACCTAGAGCAACGCTTCGACGCGAAGACGCGGTCGCTAGTGACCATTATTTTTCTGATCGGGCGCGGACTGGGCGCCGGAGTCGCGCTGGCTGCTCCGGCGATCGTAATGTCGGTGTTGCTGGGATGGTCTTTCCACGTAACGACAGTCGTCATGGGCAGCTTGATTATTCTTTACACAACGATGGGCGGAATCAAAGCAGTCACCTGGGCCGATGTGCTGCAGATGGGCATGATCATGGGCGCACTGGTGGTGGCCCTGGGTGTCGTGCTCTGGAAGCTGCCGCACGATATTTCGTTTCTCGGAGCCTTGCGGATCGCGGGGGCGGCGGGCCGGCTCAACGCCGTGGATCTTCACTTCGATCTCAACAGCCGCTACAACCTGTGGAGCGGCCTGATCGGCAGTACGTTTCTGATGCTGGCTTATTTCGGCACGGATCAGAGCCAGGTGCAGCGCTACCTGACCGGGAAATCGATCGGCCAGAGCAGGCTCGGCTTGCTGCTGAACGCGATGGCCAAGGTTCCCGTGCAGTTCTTCATTCTGTTTATCGGCGCGATGGTGTTCGTGTTCTTCGTTTTCGAGCGGCCGCCGTTGCTGTTTCATCCGGTGGAGATGAAGCGTCTCGAACAGACCGCCGAATATCCGGCTCTCCAGAACCGTTACCAGGCGGCGCTGGAGGAACGTCAGGCGGCGGCACGCAAGGTGCAGGACGGTGGGGCTGCTGGGGCGTTCCGCGTGGCGCAGGACAAGATAAACGAAATTCGCAAGGACGCCGCCAAGCTAACCCACGAGTCCGATACGAATTACATCTTTCTATCTTTCGTGACCCGGTACCTGCCCAGCGGGTTGGTCGGCTTGATCCTCGGCGTAATTTTCAGCGCGGCGATGTCGGCCAGCTCAGGCGAGATTAATTCGCTGGCCACGGTGACGATGGTCGATGTCTATCAGCGGCATTTCCACAAGGGCGCCACGGACCGTCATTACCTGTTCGCCTCGCGCGTGGCGACCGTGTTCTGGGGAGCATACGCGATCGCGTTCGCCAATCTCGCGCAAGGATTCGGCGCGTTGATCGAGCTGGTGAATCAGGTGGGTTCGTTGTTCTACGGCAGCATGCTGGGTGTGTTCGTGGTGGCGTTTTTCATGCGCCGCGCGGGCGGGACTGCTGCGTTCTGGGGCGTCCTGACGGGTCAGGCCGTGGTGTTCGCGGTCGCGCGCTTCAGCGCGATTGCTTTTCTTTGGTACAACCTGATCGGCTGCCTTGTGGTCGTGGGCGTAGCCTGGGCGATCAGTGTTGCAGCACCGCGTTCAGCGAACCCTGGCGGTAGCCTTCCAGATCCAGCGTGACGTAGTGGAAACCGAGTGCCTTGAAGATGGCGGTGAAGCGCCGCGCCATCTCCACGTTCATGGCGCGCTCCAATTCTTCCGGAGCGACTTCGATGCGCACCACGTCGCCATGGAAGCGAACGCGGAACTGACGGAAGCCAAGGGCCCGGATGGCGTCTTCGCCGCGGTCGACAGTCTTAACGTTTTGAATCGTGACGGGCGTTCCGTAGGGAATCCGGGAACTCAGGCACGCTGACGCGGGGCGGTCCCATGTGGCGAGGCCGGCACGTTTCGAGAGTTCGCGAATCTCGGCCTTGGTGAGACCCGCTTCCACAAGCGGAGCTTTTACCTCATGCAATTTCGCGGCGCGCTGTCCGGGACGGTAGTCGCCCAAATCATCGACATTCACGCCATAGATGACATGGGCGATTCCCTGCTCTTTGGCGATTTCATCCAGGCGCGTGAACAGCTCGTCTTTGCAGTGGAAGCAGCGATCAGGATTGTTGGCGACGTAGTCGGGGTTGTCGAACTCGCGCGTGAGTATGTATTCGTGACGGATGCCGTGCTCGTGGGCAAACGCCTCCGCGTCCTCTTTGTGGGAATCGGGCAATGAGGCCGAGTCCGCCGTGATCGCGACCGCGTTGCTTCCCAATACGCGGTTGGCGGCCCACGCCAGATACGCGGAATCCGCGCCGCCGGAATAGGCGACGATGACGCTCCCCATTGCTTCGAGCGCGGCCAATAAGCGGCGCTCTTTTTCGTCCATAATTCTATTGTAAGGTCTTCATCACGATGCGTTCTGCTGTATTGGTTATCGTTGCGGCGCTGAGTGGCTATGCAGCCGACCCCGCTTACCAACGCAGCATCGCCGAGTATCGTGCTCAAACGGAAGCGAAACTCAAGGCGGACGAGGGGTGGCTCACCGTCGTCGGGCTCGACTGGTTGAAGGAAGGCGAAAACCGCGTCGGGTCGAATCCAAGTTTCGAAGTGCGGCTCCCCAAGGCGGCGCCGGACAGAGTTGGCACGCTGACCCTCAAAGGCGGGAAGGTTCGATTCCGTCCCGAGAGAGGTGTAGCGGTGACCTTCAATGGCGTTCCGGCTGTTGAGACGGAACTGAAGCCGGATATCACGCCACAGTATGACAAGCTGGCTGCCGGCCGGATCAAGTTCTTCATCATTCAGCGCGAGCAGCGGTTTGGCGTGCGTATCAAGGACAACAACAGCGCGGCGCGGCGCGAGTTCAGCGGGCTCAAGTGGTATCCGGTGGATGAATCCTGGAAGGTTTCCGCGAAATACGTACCCTATGAGAAGCCGCATAAATTTGCCTTCGAGACCCTGGCGGGGTTGAAGGAAGAAGCCGAATCACCAGGCTATGTGACTTTTCAACGCGCCGGGAAAGAGTACCGTATGGAACCCGTGCTCGACGGCACTGACTTCTGGTTCGTGATGCGCGACCAGACCAGCGGAAAGACCACCTATGGCGCATCGCGATTCCTCTATGCGCCGGTACCGAAGAGCGGGATCACGCGGCCGGGAGCGCTCGAGATTGACTTCAACAAGGCCGAGAATCCGCCATGCGTATTCACGAATTACGCCACTTGCCCACTGCCTCCGCCGCGGAATCGCTTACCACTTGCGGTGACTGCGGGTGAAATGATGTATGGGAGGAGGCACTGAGGGCATGCTGAAAAACTGTGGGACAGCCACCTCTCTCCACACGCCAACGAACAGCGACGTGGCAAGTCGCGGCTGCCGGCTTGGGACAGACGAGGCAGTCCCGGTTTTTCAGCGGCTCACTACTCCTCGCTGATCGTTACGCTCTTGAGTTCGTCGCCCTGCTTGGTTGCATTGACGACGTCCTGGCCCTTCAGAACCTTTCCAAACACCGTGTGCTTGCCGTTGAGCCAGTCAGTGGCGATGTGCGTGACAAAGAACTGGCTTCCATTGGTGCCTGGACCGGCGTTGGCCATGGAAAGCGAACCGATCTGGTGCTGGTGCGGGTTGCCCTTGCATTCGTCTTCAAAGCGATAGCCGGGGCCGCCGCTGCCGGTGCCAGTGGGGTCTCCACCCTGAATCATGAAGTCCGCGATGACGCGGTGGAACACCGTGCCGTCATAGAACTTGTCACGGGCGAGAAACACAAAATTATTGACGGTCTTGGGAGCCTCCTTGGCGAACAGTTCGCAGACGATTTCTCCGCGTGAGGTCGTAATCGTAGCAGTGTACTTCTTGGCTGGATCGATGCCCATCGCGGGCGGGTTGGGATATTGTTTGGACATTCGCTTCAGTGTAGCGCGGCTGATCAGGCATTGGCCCGGCCACGGAACGCGATTCTGAGAAGCGGCGGTGCCAGTACTGTCGTCACAAGCGATATGAACACAATCGTGCCGTAGATGCCGGCCGTCAGCATTCCTCCACTCAATCCCACTTGTGCGACCACCACGCCGACTTCCCCACGCGGAATCATCCCCACGGCAATTCTCATGGCGTCCCGGCGTCCAAGTTGCAAGGCCGCGCCGCCACAGCCCACGAACTTAGAAAGCACGGCGGCTACGCACAACACGCCCGCCAGGATCAACGTGGATGAATCGCGAAACGGCGCCGGGTCAAAGTGAAGGCCAATGCCCACCAGGAAAAACGGCGTTAATAAGGCGGTCACGCCTTCCGTCAACACATGTACACGACGCTCCACGGTTTCCGAGAGCGCCATGCCGGCCAGAAATGCCCCTACAATCGCCGCAACGCCAGCTTGAGCCGCCAACAGAGACAGCGCGAACAGCAGGATCAGAGCGAGGGCAAATTCAGACTCCGCCAGCTTCATCCGCGACCGCACGCCCGGGATCAGGCGGCCCATGGCTCGTGTGCCAAAGGTTGCCACGAACACGACGAATCCGATTGCCAACCCGGCGGTCAGTGCCAAGTCCAGGTAGTTCACACGCCCGCGCGCGAGCCCGCTCACTGCCGCCAGAACCAGCAAACCAAGTACGTCATCGATGACCGCCGCGGCAAGAATGATCTTACTGGCGCGAGTGTCGAGCCATCCTCCGGCGGCAAGCACTTGCGCGGTGATGCCAACGCTGGTGGCTACCAGAGCCGCTCCGATGAAGATGGACTCAACGGACGACAAGCCCCATAGCGTAGCGATTCCCCATCCAGAGGCAAAGGGCAACACTACGCCGGAGGCAGCGATGAAACCGGCTCGCCCTCCGAGGGAAATGAGTTCCGAAGACTTCACTTCCAGGCCGACCCGGAAGAGCAGGAACATCACACCGAGCTCGGAAAGAACCGTTGTCACCGGGTTGGGCGTAATCCAGCCGAGTACGTATGGACCCACGACGATGCCGGCCAGGATCTCCCCCACGACGCCCGGCAGACGCACGCGCTCGCAGATCTCCGAGAGCACTTTCGCGCTGACAAAGATCACGAGCATGGAGAACGCAATATCGGCCGGAGAATCGTGCATTTGCGAAACTATAGAGAAGTGTTACGCCGGATCGTTATTTATTTCCTGCTGTTCATCGTTGGATTGCACGCCGCGTGGGCTCTGGCTCTAGCGGGTCTCCGCGTGGTGAATCCCCCGACAACGGGCGTTCAGATGCAGCCGGGAATCGAAGCACTCTTTAAGAGTACCCCCTACCGGAAGCGCTGCACGTTCGTGCCTCTGTTACGAATTTTTCCCGAGATGCGGCATGCGGTGATTTCAGCGGAAGACGGCGGCTTCTATTGGGCCGTAAACCGCCAGGTGTGCTTACGAGACACACTTCGCGCTTTCCGTGGCTACATGTAGCTATAATTAGAGCGTGGAAACAGGAATCCGCGAATTGAAGGACAACCTCAGCCGGTACATCCGGCGAATTGAAGGAGGAGAGCGTATCGTAGTGACTGCCCATGGGCGGGCAGTGGCGGAACTTGTTCCGCCAGCGGCGGGCCGCAAAGTCCGAACCACCCAGTTCGATCAACTCATCGCTTCCGGAGTGATCACCCCGCCCGACGAGTCTGGTGATCCGCTGGAAAACTGCCCGGACATTCGTCTCCCTCCGGGAACGGCAGCGGCGTTGATTGACTTAGACCGCGATTGACTCCGGCCGTGATTGACTCAGTCCGTGACGAAGCGTAAGCCGGTTGCCTCCCGCCGCGTTCGGCGGACCGTCCGTTCCTCGACTGCAGCTGGGGGCACTCCTGCCGTGCCCAACATAAAATCGAGGCGCTACATCGAATCAAGCGCGCTCATCGCGGCCATCCTTGAAGGCGATGCGGCAGCCAGAGCTTCCATTCGTGCTCAGGGGCAGCCGGTCACTTCGGCACTCACGCTGGCCGAGTCCAGCCGCGCCGTATTGCGAGCCCGCCTCTCAGGAAGGATCACAGCGCAGCAGGAGCGGGCGGCAATTCTCACGCTGCAAAGGTTTGCCCGGCGTTGTCACGTGGTGAGTGTTACCGATGCGATCCTCGCTCACGCCGGACGCCCCTTCCCCATGGAACCGATCCGCACTCTAGACGCCATTCATCTGGCTACCGCGGAAGCCCTGGGCGATCCCCCCGCTCTCCTCACAATCATCACGCGCGACCTTCGCGTCCGTGACAACGCCACCGCATTAGGCCATCCCGTCGAGTGAGCTTGGTGAATTGGCGCAGGCGGTTCCGGGAATGTAACACTTGAGAGTGCGGATGCCCAGCGTTGGTTTATTCATACCCTGTTACGTCGACCAGCTTTATCCGCAAGTCGGCCTCGCCACTTTGCGCATTTTGCGGCGGCTCGGCTTCAACGTGGAGTTCCCCCCGGAGCAGACTTGCTGTGGTCAGCCCATGGCCAACTCCGGTTGTGACGCAGCGGCGCGGCCGTTGGCGGAACGGTTCCTCGCGATCTTCGGGAAGTACGACCACGTGGTCGCGCCCTCCGGCAGTTGCGTCTCCATGGTGCGCAACCATTACGATCACTGGCTGCACGGCAAGCCGCGCTTCGAGCATCTTCGCGACAACACTTTCGAGCTTTGCGAATACCTGACCGGCGTCGTCAAAGTAACGAAGATCGACGGCGACTTCCCCTTCAAGGTCGGCCTTCAGATGAGCTGCCATGGCCTGCGTGAACTCCGTCTGGCCCGCTCCTCGGAACAGATGACCGCCCCCTATAACAAGGTGCGCCAGCTTCTCTCGCAGTTGCGTGGCATCGAAATCGTGGACCTGTTACGTCCCGACGAGTGCTGTGGTTTCGGCGGCGCCTTTGCCGTGGACGAGGAAGCCGTCTCCTGCCTCATGGGCCGCGACCGGATCGAGGATCACGCGCGCGCCGGCGCCGAAGTAATCGTTGGCTACGACATGTCCTGCCTGATGCACCTGGACGGCCTGATCCGCCGCGCTGAGCGCGCGCAGCGGGTGATGCACGTCGCGGAGATTCTGGAGAAAGCGCAGCTCGCATGACCGGCCACGCGGAAAAAGCGGCTGCTTTCGCCGCCAATGAAAGCCGGACGCACTGGCACGACGAGTCCCTCTGGTTCGTGCGGGTCAAGCGCGACCGGCAGGCGGCGAGCATCCCCGAATGGGAAGCGCTGCGCGAAGCGGCATCCGCCATCAAAACGCACACGCTCTCCCGACTCGCAGATTACCTGGAAGAGTTCGAGCGCAATGCCACCGCCAATGGCATTCACGTGCATTGGGCGCGCGATGCGGCCGAGCACAACGCCATCGTTCATCAGATCCTCGCGAGCCACAACGTCACGCGGCTGGTGAAGTCGAAATCGATGCTCACCGAAGAGTGCCACCTCAACCCGTACCTGGAGGCCCGGGGCATTGAGGTCACCGACACGGATCTCGGCGAACGCATCGTGCAGCTACGCAAGGAACCGCCCAGCCATATCGTGCTGCCGGCCATTCACTTGAAGAAGGAAGACATCGGCGAGCTATTCCACATCGAACTCGGCACCGAGAAGGGCGCGTCGGATCCCAAGTACCTCACCGAAGCGGCCCGCGGCCACCTGCGGAGCAAGTTCATGGAGGCGCAGGCCGGACTCACCGGCGTGAATTTTGCCGTCGCCGAAACCGGAGGTGTCGTCGTTTGCACCAATGAAGGCAATGCGGATATGGGCACCAGTCTCCCGCCGCTGCATATCGCTTGCATGGGCATGGAGAAGCTCATCCCGCGCGCCGAAGACCTCGCGGTGTTCCTCCGCCTGCTGGCGCGGAGCGGCACCGGCCAACCCGTCACTACTTATACATCCCACTTCAATGGGCCCCTTCCCGGTGGTGAGATGCACGTCGTTATCGTGGATAACGGCCGCAGCCGCATCCTCGGACAACCGACCTTCCGGAGTTCCCTCGGCTGCATTCGCTGCGGCGCCTGCATGAACACGTGCCCAGTCTACCGGCGCAGTGGCGGTTACAGCTATGGATACATCGTCCCCGGTCCGATTGGATCGATTCTCGCTCCGCAGCGCGATCCCGAAAAGTACGCGTCTCTTCCTTTTGCGTCGAGCCTGTGCGGCTCTTGCACCGATGTTTGTCCGGTGAAGATCGATCTCCATCAGCAGTTGCTGGCCTTCCGCAAAAAACTGGTGGATCTCAAAGTGGTCCCGCTCCAAAAGCGCTTGGGGATGGCGGGCCTGGGCTTCGTCCTGTCACGGCCTTGGCTGTATCGGATGAGTGGGAGTCTGCTGCGCGCGGTGATGCCGGTTCTGCCGCGCGGCCTGGTTTACGGAGCCTGGAATCGTTGGGGAGTCCAGCGCGAGTTGCCCGCAATGCCCAAAGAAAGTTTTCGCGATCTCATCGGGAAAGAACTGTCATGAGTAGCCGCAACGCCATTTTGGATTCACTTCGCAAGAGCGTAGTACCGCCCGCATCTCGTCCGGCCCCGATGATTGGAACCCGCTACGCCGACCCGCTGAAACAGTTTGAGGAGACTTTGACCGCAGTGGGCGGAAGGCTGGTGCGCGGCGGCGATCTGGCCAGTCTCGACGTCTACGCGAACGCGCCAAAGGTGGCGTCACTGGTGCCCGGCGTTCCCTCCCGGAACGTCGATCTCCACGCGATTCAAGACCCCCATGAACTCGATGGCGTCGACGTCGCGGTTATTCCGGGCGAGTTCGGAGTCGCTGAAAACGGAGCCGTATGGGTACCCGGCGAAATTCTCGCGCCTCATCGAGCCATCTTCGTCATCGCGCAGCACCTGATCCTGGTCGTTCCCTCCGATCAAATCGTGGATAATCTCCACCAGGCCTATGAGCGAATTCAGTGGCGCCCGAATAGTTTCGGCATTCTTATCTCAGGTCCATCGAAAACCGCCGACATCGAACAGTCCCTGGTCATGGGCGCGCACGGTGCCCGTAGTTGTACAGTGATTTTAGTTGCACAGTGATTCTGCGGTGAGGCGCCCCCCCGCTCACTTCTTCACGAATTTTCTAACGTCGCCGAGGAAATCCGCCCCGTAAACGTTGCCCTCGAAATCCGTGGTGATGCCTTCCGCCAGGCTCGACCCGCCCGCGTAGGGATACGGACAGGGGTCCGGAATGAAGTATCTGACGGAGCCATCGCGGGCGCTCCCGATCCGAATGCCTCGTTGGGCGCCCAGGTTGTACGAATAACCAGTGCGCGGCAATGCGAATTGTCCGGTGTTGGTCCGGCCATCTCTGGATTCCGAGTCGGCCACATAGATGACGTCGTTCTTGTCGATGTACATGCCGCTGGGCCGGCCAAACTGGAACCACTGGGCGATCCACTTGCCGTCCTGGTCAAAGATCTGAATCCGGTTATTCTGCCGGTCGCCGACGAAGAGCCTGCCCCTCGAGTCGAAGGCAAGAGTGTGGACCACGTCGAATTCACCCGGACCCATGCCTTTCCTGCCCCAGGTCTTAATGAACTTTCCGTCCTTACCGAACTTCATGATGCGGGCGTTGCCGGCCGCCGTACCGCCACCTGTGTGTCCGTCGCTAACGAATATGTCGCCATTCGGGGCGATGGCGACGTCGGTGGGCGCATCGAACTCATCATTCCCAGCCCCCGCCAGGCCCTTCTTGCCCAGCGTCAGCAGAACCTTGCCGTCTTGATTCATCTTGAAAACCTGGTGCCCCCCGTTGTCGGCAAGCCACAGGTTTCCCTCTCTATCCACCGACAATTTGTGGGGGCTGACAAACATGCCGGCGCCGAACGACTTCAGCAGCTTGCCGGAGGGATCAAATTGAAAGACCGGATTGACGGTCGCATTCGCGCCACCGCAGGTGGTGCCGCCGGCTCCGGAGACTCCGCACCGGTCAACGACCCAGAGTTTGCCGTCGGGAGCAACGGTGATGCTCGCGCTCGATCCCCACTTCCGTCCCTCCGGCAACCGTCCCCAACTCACGCCGGGTCGATATGGATTCGGAAGATCATTGCGCGCGCCCAGCAAGGACATCGGCGGCAATTTGACGGGATATTGGCCGGGGGGAAACTGTGGAAGCTCGCGGCCGGCTTGGCCGGAAGTCGCCGCGGGAGTCACGCCGCAGGACTGGGCCAGTGGCCCCGGAGATCCATCCGCGTTGAGCCTAACGGAAGCCAACACTAACGCTCCGATTCCAACGATGGTAAGCACGGCAACGCTGAGTCGCGGATATCTCATTCTGGCCTCCTAGCCGCCATCAATTGTACATCCCGCGGCGTCTGCGCATTTGTCAAAGCCCAATCTGCTAAATTGGATCCTGCGATGATCTCTTCGAGCGTGCGGGTGCTTCCGTCGGACAAAACGCTGGGCGCGGAGATCCAGGGTGTGGATCTCCGGCATCTCAATGACGACGATTTTGCCGCGATTTACAAGGCTTGGCTGGATCGCTCGGTGATCCTGGTGCGTGGCCAGCAGCTCACCGACCAAGACTTGATCGCGTTTAGCCGCCGCTTGGGTGATCTCGACTGGGCGCCTGTCCAGGAAACCGGACGCCGCTTCGTGGAAGGCCTACCGGAAATTTACGTGGTCTCCAACGTCATCGAAAAAGGCGAACCCATCGGCAGTCTCGGCGCGGGCGAAGCCTCCTGGCACACCGACATGTCGTACCTCGCGGATCCTCCGAAAGCCAGCATGCTCTACGCGCTGGAAATTCCGGCCGCGGGCGGCAATACCTATTTCACCGACATGTATCGCGCCTACGACGCCCTGCCCGCCGAGACTAAACGGCGCGTGGCGGGGCTTCGCGTGAAGCACGATGGAACTTATAACAGCGGCGGTTACGTGCGCCAGGGCGTGACCGCTGTCGACGATCCCGTGACTTCTCCCGGCGTCTATCACCCGCTGGTGTGCACGCATCCGGAGACCGGACGCCGCATGCTGTATCTGGGCCGCCGCCGCAACGCCTACATCGACGGAATGCCGCTGGCGGAATCCGAAGCGCTGCTCGACGAACTGTGGACGCATGCGTCCGATGAAAGATTCGCCTGGCATAACGTCTGGAAAGTGGGCGACGTGGTGCTGTGGGATAATCGCTGCACTATGCACCGCCGCGATCCGTTCGATGCTAACTCCCGCCGTGTGATGCATCGCACTCAGATCAAGGGTAGTGCGCCGCCGGCCGCATGAGGCCTTCATGAGCACACGACAGTGAACACCACACAAACAGAAACCGCGCGGAAGCCTCACCTGTTCGGTCTGCTCACGACACCGGGAGCCGTACTGGGCCTGCTGTGCGTGTTGTATTTCATCCTTTTCATGGACCGCGTCAGCCTCAACACCCCGCGTCCCATGATGATGAAGGATCTGGGACTGACCAATACCCAGTTGGGCATAGCGTTTTCGGCGTTTTCCCTCCCCTATGCGTTTTTTCAATTGGTGGGTGGCTGGATCGGCGACCGCTTCGGCGTGCGCCGTACGCTTTTCGTCGGCTGTTTAATCGTGGGCGTGTCAACGGCACTGACCGGCGCCATCGGTGGTTTTGCGTCCCTCGTCGCGCTGCGCATCGCGTTGGGATTCGGGGAAGGAGCTGCGCTCCCCACCGCCACCCGCGCCATGGCCATCTGGACCCCGGCCAGCCGCTGGGGCTTCGCACAGGGCATCACCCACGCCTTCGCGCGCATCGGCAACGCCGTGACGCCGCTGCTTATGGCCAGCATGTTGCTGTTCATCTCTTGGCGAATTTCGTTCGTGGTCCTGGGCATCGCGAGTCTTCTGTGGCTGGTGGTGTGGATGTGGTTCTACCGGGACGATCCGCACGAACATCCGGGCATCACGGCCGCCGAACTGGCGACCCTTCCCGCGCGATCCGCCAAGTCCCGCCCCGAAATTCCGTGGCTGCGGCTCGGCCGGCGCATTCTCCCCGTCACCATGGTCGACTTTTGCTACGGTTGGACCCTTTGGTTATTCCAAAGCTGGATCCCGGCGTTCTTCTATGAGAACTACCACTTGAACCTGCAATCGTCGGCGCTGTTCTCCATGGGTGTGCTATCCGCGGGCGTCATCGGCGACACCGTCGGCGGGGTGATGACGGACCGCCTGCTCCGCCGGACTGGCAGCGTGCGGATCGCGCGCCGCAATGTGCTGGTGGTGGGATTCCTGGGCGCGTTTGTCTTCCTATTACCGGTCATGCTAATCCACGATCTGACGGTCGCCACCATCGGCCTCTCGCTGGCGTTTTTCTTTTCCGAACTGATTGTCGCGCCGATCTGGGCCATCCCCATGGACATCGCGCCACGTTACGCGGGCACTGCCAGCGGCATGATGAACTTCGGCTTCGGAGCCGCCGGCCTGATTTCCCCCGCCATGTTTGGCTACCTGGTGGACCGCACCGGAAGCTGGGTGGTTCCCTTTGTTGCGTCCGTCGTGCTGCTGCTCATCGGCGCCGTGCTGACCCTGCGCTTGCGGCCGGATATTCCGTTTGAGGAATAACGCGTCACTCGATCCAATGACGCAATCGGGCTCTGGATAGTAAACCGTTATATACCAGATGCGTTTTCACTTTGACGCCGGTAAGAACCTGGAGGTCCGGCGGAAACACGGCGTGAGTCTCGAGGAAGCGCAAGAGATATTTGACCAAGCCTACATCGTCGACAGGAAGAATGACAATCCCGAGCAATATCGCGCCATCGGGTGGAGCCAAGGTTGCCGGTGCTCGGTCATCTTTGAGATTCGACGCGACCGGCACGGAGAATACTATCGCCTGGTGACGGCCTGGACAGCCACCAAACAGGAGGAGTACGCCTATGCCACACAAATCTAAACGTAAGCCAACCGTAGCTAGGCCAACCGCAGCCAAGCCAACCCAGGCCAAGCCAACCGCCGATGAAATTGCGAGAATGGCAACGCGCGGGGAGGACGTCTCCAGATTCTTCACCAACGACTTTACAGTGGTTCGGCCAGTTCGCCGCGTGAACGTCGACCTGACCCAAGGGATGCTACGGGACCTCGATGCCCGCGCCGCGCGTCTGAATGTTAGCCGGCAGGCCGTTATCAAGACACTCTTACAACGCGCCATGGCGCAAGATACGCCTCAGCGGACGCGCCAGGTTCGCGGGCCGGCGTAGCGGCCTTCGTCGTGCGACTGCTCATTGGCGCCGTGCTGACTCTCCGCTTGCGGCCGGATATTCCGTTTGAGGAAGAGTAGCAGTTGAAGCCGCGTGGCGCACGCAAGCGCCTACTGCCCCTCGCCATAACCGAGCTCCTTCAACAGCCTCGGCATCTTCTTTTCAAACCCGTGGCCTTCAGTTGCGTCACGGAAATCTGCCGCAAGTACCTCTCGAACTCGTGTGGCACGCGGGTGGTTCCAGTTAAGAAGCGCATCATCGATCATGATCGGGAAGATGACCCGTGCATTCCGCTTCTTTTCCTGTTCGATACCGCGCTCTATTTCGTAGGCAACCCAATCTTTGGTCAGTGAGACCTCGCTGCACACGAGCAGAATCCGATCCCGCAACGAGATTTCAAGATCGATCTGACGATGGAGTTCCACGCCCCACCGGCCATGTTCGGGAGCATACCAATAGGCCACGCCCCGCTCGTTGAGCGCCTTCTGGAGCCGCTCGACGAATGGCTTGTCCTCGGTGGCGTAACTGATGAAACACCGCTGTAGAGGGTTGTGACGCCGGGATATCCATTCCGTAAAAGCGTCGGAGTTGGATGGCCGTCCCCCACCAATATCTTCTGGATCAAAGGATCGCAACCGCAGCCGCGCAGAAATATGTCCGGGATCCGACCGCCGGATTTGAGGATCGTGTCAACTCCAAGAATCGATGGAACGTCATGCCACGTGGCATCGAGTCCTCTCGCAGCGCTCAGGTCAACGCCGCCAAGTGCGGTATCTCCGAATACCGCTCCTAATAGATCGGCGCCGGCGAGTTGCGCGAAGTTAAAGGACGCCCTAACTAGACCCGCCCCCTTGAGATCCGCCCCTGTGAGGTTGGCATTCTTGAGATGCGCCCCCGAGAGGTCGGCCCGGCGGAGACTCGCGCAGTTGAGGTCCGCATTGTCGAAATTCACACCACAGAGATTCATCATGCTCAAATCCGCCGAACTGAGATCTGGAAACAACAACCACTCCGTGATTCTAGTCACGTTCCATGAATCGACACCCTTCTTAAGCATCGCGACATGCTTGGGATTGGCCATGTCTGAATATATCGTCAAACGGCATCCCCGGAACCGTTGTGTCACACTGAAAATTACACCCCATGAAAGAACGCATACGCTCCACGACCATCCTGTGCGTCCGCAAGGACGGCAAAGTAGTGATGGCGGGCGACGGCCAAGTCACGCTCGGTTCCGAAGTCCTGAAAGCCTCCGCCAAGAAATTGCGGCGGCTCTACAACGGGAAGATCATCGCCGGTTTCGCGGGCGCCACTGCCGACGCGTTCGCCTTGTTCACCCGCTTTGAGTCGAAGCTGGAACAGTACAACGGCAATCTATCGCGTTCCGTGGTCGAACTCGCCAAGGACTGGCGCACCGACCGTATGCTGCGGCACCTGGAAGCGCTGCTGCTGGTCGCCGATCCCACCGACATTTTTATTCTCAGCGGCAACGGCGACGTGATTGAACCTGACGACAATATCGCCGCCATCGGTTCCGGCGGACCCTTCGCCAAGTCCGCCGCCACCGCACTCATGGAAAATACGCAACTTTCCGCGCACGAGATCGTCGAAAAGGCCATGGCCATCGCCGGCAAGATCTGTATCTATACCAATGACAGCGTCATCTATGAGGAACTCGGCTAATGGTCATCTATCTGCCCGCGCAATCCGCCGATGACACGCCGTTGCTGGACGAACTGACGCCGCGCGAGATTGTGCGCGAACTCGACAAGTACGTCATCGGCCAGGGGGATGCCAAGAAGGCTGTCGCCATCGCCCTGCGCAACCGCGTGCGCCGCCAGAAGCTCGATCCGGAAATGGCCGAAGAAGTCATGCCCAAGAACATCCTGATGATTGGGCCCACCGGCGTCGGCAAAACGGAACTCGCGCGCAGGCTGGCGAAGCTGGCCAACTCGCCGTTCCTCAAAGTCGAGGCCAGCAAGTTCACCGAGGTCGGCTACGTGGGCCGTGATGTCGAGTCCATGATCCGCGATCTGGTTGAGATCTCCATCGACATGGTCCGCGAGGAGCGCCTGAACGAAGTGGGCGAACGCGCCGAGCGCAGTGCCGAAGAGCGCCTGCTGGATCTGTTGATGCCCCCGCCGACGGAGAATGCCGAAGCGCCCGAGAGCATCGAGCGCACGCGCGAGAAGTTGCGCGACCGGCTGCGCGCCGGAAAGCTCGACGACCGCATGGTGGAAGTCGATGTCAAAGAGCGCGGACCGAACTTCGAAATTTCCGCCGTGGGTGGCATGGAGGAGATGGACATCAATCTCAAGGATGTCCTGCCCGGTTTGTTCGGCGGCCGCACCAAGAAGCGCAAAATGCGCGTGGGTGAGGCGCTGGATTACTTGGTGACTGAGGAAGAGCAAAAACTCGTCGACATCGATCAGGTCACGCGCATCGCCATCGAGCGCCTGGAGCGCAACGGTATCGTATTCCTGGATGAAATCGACAAGATCGCCGGGCGCGAAGGCGGCCATGGTCCCGATGTCAGCCGCGAGGGCGTCCAGCGCGACATCCTACCCATCGTGGAAGGCACCACCGTCAACACGCGCTATGGCTTCGTGCGCACCGATCACATCCTCTTCATTGCCGCCGGCGCGTTTCATGTTTCCAAACCCAGTGACCTCATTCCCGAATTACAAGGCCGCTTCCCGATCCGCGTCGAGCTGAAGTCGCTGACCGAAGCCGATTTCATCCGCATTCTCAAGGAGCCCAAGAACGCGCTGCTCAAGCAGTATCAGGCCCTGCTCGATACCGAAGGCATCAAGCTGACCTTTACCGACGACGCCATTCAGGAGATCGCCGCGTTCGCGACCCGCGTGAACGAGAACGCTGAAAACATCGGCGCGCGCCGCCTGCACACCATCCTCGAAAAGCTGCTCGAGGAGATTTCCTTCGAGGGTCCGGATCTAAAGAAGAAGACCGTCAAAATCGATGCCGCTTACGTGCGCAAACAACTGGCCGAGATCGTGAAGGATCAGGACCTGAGCCGCTATATTCTGTGAGACGCTTCTCCGCCCTTCCCGCAGCCGTGCTGTTGGCAAGCGCAGCGCTATCTGGCTGCGCTTACGTTGGCGACCCCAAGCCCCCCACTCTGGATATCCCGGGGCGAATTTCGGATCTGCGCGCGGCGCAGTACGGCGGCAAGATCCTGGTGGAGTTCACGGTACCTCCCTTGACCACCGAAGGGCTGGGCTTGACTAGCTTGCAGGCCACCCAGCTACACGCGTCTGCCGCCGGATCATCGGCCAAAGACTACGAAGTTCCCGCCGGCGGCCCAGGCGCCGTGCGCTACGATTTTCCGTCCCAGGATTGGGCCGGCAAGCAGGTCACGCTGACTGTTCGCGCCACAGGACCCAAGGGGAAGGCGTCGGAGCCATCCAATGCGTTCCAACTGCCGGTGGGACCGCCCTTGCCACCGCCCGCGGATATCCGGGCAGTCACCGTGCCGGAGGCCGTTCGCCTAACGTGGTCAAACGCGGCTCCGCATTTCTGGATCTTCCGGGCCGTCAGCGATGCTCCCATGGCGATGGTCGCGGAGTCGGAAAAAGCGGAATACATCGACACCAGCGTGGAATACGGAACGTCATACAAGTACTTTATCCAGGCGATTGAAACCCCGTTGCGCCAAAGCGAACTATCGGTGGCCGTGAACATTACCCCTCGCGACACGTTTCCTCCGGCTGCGCCGAATGGACTCGCCGGAGTACCGGGAATCAACTCCATCGAGCTCGTATGGGAGCGCAGTGAGGAAAGCGATTTCCTGGGCTACCACGTGTACCGCTCCACGGACGGAGGCGTGTTCGAACGCGTGGCTGATTCGATTCCCGCGCCCACCTATAGTGACCGCGCCGTCGAGATCGGCAAGAAATATAGTTATTCCGTGACCGCCATCGACATCACCGGCAATGAGAGCGCGCGCTCCATCGTCGTGGAGATAACCGCCCAATAGTATGGCCAAGGCTCTGATTTTCTCCGACATCCACAATGACAAAGCCGCGCTCGAAAAGTTGATGGCCATCGAGGCGGACGCCTACTTCGCGGCCGGCGACTTGGTGAGCTGGGCGCGCGGGCTCGGCACCATGGGAGACATCATGAAGCCGCGTGCCGGACGTGTGTACGTGTTGCCTGGCAATCACGAGTCCGTGCGGGACATCGAGACCTTTTGCCGCGAATTCGGTTTTGTGGATTTCCACGGCGAGAAGGCGGAGATCGGCGGCGTGCGCTTCGCGGGCCTCGGTTATTCAACGCCGACTCCCTTCGATACGCCCGGCGAATACAGCGACGTGCAAATCGCCGAGCGCCTCGCGCACTTCGCGGAGTGGAAGCCGCAGGTGTTGATCTGCCACTCCCCGCCGCTAGGAACGCCGCTCGACCGCATCCGCGAAGGACTTCACGCCGGCAGCCGCAGCGTGCGCGCATTCATCGAAGAACATCAGCCCGCGCACTTTTTCTGCGGACACATTCACGAAGCCGAAGGCACCGTCACCCAAATGGGCGCCACACGAGCGATGAACGTGGGCAAGAAGGGGTATTTGCTGGAAATCTAAGCGTGTAGTAAACAGGCCGGTGTACACTGGGGGCATGCTGCGCAGAACCATCCAGGTTCGTGTTTTTCGAGGCGAGGCCAAGTACGTGGCCGAGTGCTTGGACCTCCCAGTGGTCACCGAAGGCAGCACGCTAGATGAGGTTACCGCGAATATTCGCGAGGCGATTGGGCTGCATCTGGAAGGCGAAGACCTCGCGGAACTGGGTATCGCGCAGCATCCGGCGGTAGTTGTCACCATGGAGCTAGACGCAGTGGCCTGATGCCAAAACTGAGGACGCTCTCAGGCGACGACCTGCTGCGGATCCTGTCGCAATTCGGATCTACGACGCACACCCAACGCGGCAGTCATGTGAAACTGCGGCGTGTGCTCGCGAACGGGACGCGTCAAACGCTGACCATCGTGGCGCACAAGGAAGTGGACAAGGGCACGCTACACGCCATCTTCCGCCAGGCTATCCGCTATATCCCCGAATCCGCCTTGGCCCCGTTTTTCTTCGCGGAGTAGCGTGGTCGCCGAAGGGTGCGTCAGCGAACCCGGAGTTCATCGAAGAACGCCAGCCCGGCCACTTCTTCTGCGGCCACATCCATGAAGCCGAACACCTCATCACGCAAATGGGCGCGACGTGCGCGATGAACGTGGGCAAGAAGGGGTATTTGCTAGAGTTATAGGCCATGGAAGACAATGCGCCGATCGAGCGCCCGGTGGATGCCGAGCTGCGACTCCACAGCTCAGCAGATCTACCTGCGTCCGTAGATAACCTTGGTTTCACTCCTTACGTGAGCGCGCTCGAACGATTCTTGACGAACGAGGAAACCCATGGACCGCTGACGATCTCAATCGAAGGGGAATGGGGTAGTGGCAAGTCGTCGTTCATGATGCAACTTGCCGCCAAGCTAGAACAGTCCGCCAACCATCCGATCATCATTCGGTTCAACGCGTGGCGCTATGATCGGGCGGATGAATTGTGGGCCTCTTTTGCCTTGGAATTCATGCGCCAAATCAGAAAACAACAGCTGACGCGTTCGGCGCGATGGAATGCGTATTGGAAGCTGTTTCGGCTTCGATTCAAGTGGGGCTCAGGGTGGCGTGACGTAGGGCGTGCCTTCACTTGGTTCGTCATTGTTAGCGCTTCCATCTTCGCTGGCATTTATTACGGAAAGGACGTCGTAACTAAGTGGTTTTTAGGGATCGCCACTACTGCCGTAGGTTTGGGTAGTGCGGCATCATGGTTGGCGCAGCGAATTGGCAACCCACTTGAAATTGATCTGAAGCAGCACTCCAAGTCTCCTGATTACACTCAGAAGATTTCGTTTCTTGAGCAATTTCATGAGGACTTCGTCAATATTCTGAATGCCTACGCCGTAAAGCGCCGTGTGTTCGTATTCGTAGATGACCTCGACCGTTGCGAAATACCCAAGGCAGCGGAACTCATGCAGGCACTGAACTTGATGCTGTCTTCGAAGAATAAACTATTCTTCCTTCTGGGAATGGACCGACAGAAGATCGCAGCCGGCATCGCCCTCAAGCACTCTCAGATTCTTCCCTATTTATATGCAGGTGAATCGTCAAATGATCCGAATTTGCAAGGCCTACGGTTTGGCTACGAATTCATCGAAAAGTTCATTCAGATACCGTTCGTACTTCCCCGTGCAAGCGCCAAGGAAATGGCGAGATACATCCGCTCTCAATCCGGGACTGCGCCTACACCAAGTGAACAAGAATCGCGACATGATGCTTTGCGCCAAGAGCGGATAAGACTGTCGAATCAGGACTCGCCTGAAATACTTGGCGTGGCGGAGAGGGTTGCCCCTTCGTTCGACAATAACCCTCGCCGCCTGAAGGTATTCATCAATCTCTTCCGGCTTCGGTTATTCATCGCTGAAGAAACAGGATTGTTTGACGAAGATGGCGGTCTTGTAATTGACGAGGCTTTGGACATGACAGTGGGGGCTTCAATTCCTGTGCAAGGTCGTATTACCATCGACCAGCTCGGTACGTTTGTAGCCTTGAGTTTGGGCTGGCCCCTGTTTCTCGCGGAAGCTGAGAAGAACCCAGAACTCATCAGCAGGCTGGAGGGGACCACTGATCACTCGGAGGTACTGGAGAAGTGGCTAAAGGATCGACGGCTGCTTCAACTTCTTCGAGGCCCGAAGAGCGGTAGGCTTGGGCAAGTGCACGTCGGACGGCTACTTACCGCATTGCCCCAGGTCCGACAAATCTCGAATCTTTACAAAAAGGAATTCGCAGCTTCGCTTAATGTATCTGGCTCTGCGAACATAACACTTCAGCCGCCTACTGTAACCGCTTCGGGTCAAGTGAGACCACCGGCCATCTCGAGTTCGTCCCCTAATGATCCGCCCGTCGCCCTTTAGGAATGCGACCCTCTTCCGCTTGCTAAACTTGTATCCGATGACCCTCGAAGAATTGGAAAGAGAGTACGTTTCGCTCCGCCAGCAGGCTGACGCTGTGCGGAGCTATCTTTGACGCGCCCGCCCGCAAGTCCCAGCTCGCCCTAACCGAAGAGCAGATCAACGCCCCGGATTTCTGGTCCCAGCCCGAGAAGAGCCAGAAGATCATGCAGGACCGCAAGCGCCTGGAAGAGCAGATCGCCCAGGACGAGAAGATCTCGGCCATGACGTCGGATCTCGACACGCTGCTCGAACTCGGCAAAGAGGGCGAGAGCGTGAGCGCGGATTTTGAACGCGACCTCAAGGGTCTGACCAGCTATCTGGAAGCGCTGGAAACCAAGATGCTGCTTTCCGGCGAAAACGACGCGCGCAGCGCTATCGTCACCATCCACCCGGGCGCGGGCGGCACCGAAAGCCAGGACTGGGCCGAGATGCTGCTGCGCATGTACCTGCGCTGGGCCGAGCGCAATCGTTTCGAGACCGTACTCACGGACCGCCAGGAGGGCGAAGGCGCGGGCATCAAGTCCGCCACGTTTGAGGTCAACGGCGAAAACGCTTACGGGCTGCTGCAGAGCGAAGTCGGCGTGCACCGGCTGGTGCGCATCTCACCGTTCGATGCCAACGCGCGCCGGCATACTTCTTTTGCTTCTGTATTTGTTTATCCGCAGATCGACGATGAAATCGTCATCGACATCCGGCCTGAAGATTTGCGCGTCGATACGTTTCGCGCCTCTGGCGCGGGCGGGCAGCACGTCAACCGCACGGATTCGGCCATCCGCATGACGCACTTGTCCACCGGCCTCGTGGTGCAGTGCCAGAATGAGCGCAGCCAGCACAAGAACCGCGCCAGCGCGATGAAGCAACTGCGCGCTAAGTTATACGAGCACGAACTGGCCAAGAAGCGTGTCGAGGAGCGCAAGCTCGAAGATACCAAACTCGGCATCAACTTCGGCAGCCAGATCCGCAGCTACGTGTTGGCTCCCTACCGCATGATCAAGGATAACCGCACCAAGCTGTCGATCGGCGACGTGGACCGCGTGCTGGAAGGCGATCTGGAAGCGCTGATCCACGCCTATCTCGTGTTGCGAAAGACAGGTAAGACAGCGGCCACGACCGACGCCGACAAAGACGATTTGGACTAATGGAGATCTCCATCCAGGAAGCCGTCGATCTCATCCGCGCGGGCAGGCTTGCGGCGTTTCCCACGGAGACGGTATATGGCCTGGGCGCGAACGCGCTCGATGCGGCAGCCGTCGCGAAGATTTACGCGATGAAGGGCCGGCCAGCGACCAGCCCTCTCATCGTCCACGTTTCCTCGATCGACATGGCGCGCGTCCTCGTCGCCGAATGGCCCCCAGAGGCCGATCAACTCGCACGCCGGTACTGGCCCGGGCCGCTGACCCTGGTGTTGCCAAAGACGGCCGCGATTCCCGATATCGTCACCGCGGGCCTTCCGACAGTCGGTCTGCGCATGCCGGATCACGCGGTCGCGCTCGAACTGATTCGCGAGGCAGGAGTGCCCATCGCCGCGCCCAGTGCCAACCGCTTCATGCAGCTTTCCCCCACAACGGCGCGGCACGTCTTCGACGCGTTCGGTGATAAAGTCCACGTGATCGATGGTGGGCCGTGCCGCGTGGGCATAGAATCGACAGTGGTGTCGATCGCGGGTGGCAAGCTGACTCTGTTGCGGCCGGGCATGATTCCCTTCCCGCAACTGGAACTCGCTGCCGCACCTGAATCCGCCCATCCCGCTCCCGGCATGCACGAGCGCCACTACAGCCCACGCACGCCGCTGTTTCTGGTTGCGGATCCCGAAGAGTTGCCCGCGGGCTACGGCGCATACTTATGGCGCGAAAAACGGGCGCCTGTTGCTGGGAATATCGGCCGCCAAATTAAGATGCCCACCAGGGCGGCCGCCTACGCCGCGCGGCTCTACGATGTTCTGCATATACTCGATCACGAAGATTGGCCCTGGATCGCGGTGGAAGCACCTCCCGATACACCCGAGTGGACTGCTATACTCGACCGCTTGAGGAGAGCCGCGACGCGATGAAAACGGGTCTTGACTTGATTGCCGAGATCGACCAAACGTTGACGGCAACCCCGACGCTCTGGTGGCTCGGTCACGCCAGCTTCATCGTGCGCTTCGCCAATATTACGTTCTACGTCGACCCGTTCTTTTCCCGGCCCGGCTCCCTGCTCTCTGGTTCCAACGTGAAGCATGCGGACATGATCCTCGCCACGCACGCGCATCGCGGTCATCTGGATCCAATCACGGTTGTACCGATGCTCGAAGGTTCCAAACGCGCCAAGATCATTTTGCCCAAGAGCGCCGCCGATGACGCTCATGTCCGCGGCATCGCGTATCCGCGCATGACCACCACCGATTCCGGCCTGCGCGTGGAATATTTCAAAGACAACCTGTATGGACGGATCTATTCGGTGCCCTCCGCTCATCCGGAGCTCGATTGGACCCCTGGCGGCGGCTATCCGTATCTGGGCTACCTGATTCGCTTCGGACGTTGGACGGTGTACCACGCCGGTGACGGCGTGCCGTATGACACGCTTGCGCATCGTCTGCGCCCCTATAACGTAAACGTAGCGATACTGCCCATCGGAGGTAAGAATTTTGCCGCGAGCGAAGCCGCGCAACTGGCCGAAGACATCGGCGCGGGTTGGCTGGTGCCCATGCATTACGAACCCGGCGAGGAAAGCGCGTTCGTCACGCACATGCTGGGTCAGCGGCCGCAACAGCAATTCAAAGTATTTGAGATCGGCGAAAAGTGGACTGTACCGGAAGAGTAGCCGGAGCTACTCGTCGTTCCAGGCCTTCCACCGCGGGCGCTTCGCGGCGAATTTGCGAATCAGCAGCATTCCCGCCACGAATCCTCCGATGTGCGCGAACCACGCCGTGCCGCCGCCCGTGTAATTCGCCGTCGCCAGAGAGCCAAAGCCGCTGAATAACTGAATCACAAACCACCAGATCAGCATGATCCACGCGGGAATTTCCATGGTTGTAATGAAGACGATAATCGGAACGAGTGTGACGATGCGCGCGCGGGGAAACTTCACCAGATACGCGCCCATGACGCCGGCAATGGCGCCGCTGGCGCCAATCGTCGGTACGCGGGAATACGGACTGGTCACCACCTGCAACACTCCGGCAGCCACACCGCACGCCAGATAGAAAGCCAAATAGGGGCCGCTGCCGATCAGGTCCTCCACATTGCGGCCGAAGACCCACAGGAACATCATGTTTCCTAACAAATGGAGCCATCCCCCATGCAGAAACATGGAAGTGACCAGCGAATACAGGTGTCCGGTAATCTGATCGGGAACAATGCCCCAGCGCATGATAAACGGTTCCTGCGCCACGGGAGGAATACTGATCTCGTATAGGAAAATCAGGATATTCACCACGATGAGCGTGGCCGTGGCGGTGGCCACCGAATAGGTTCGCTCCGTGGATCGTAACGGTATCATGCGCGCTCAGCCAGGAACCGCGCGCCTAGTTCGCGCCAGGCAGTTCGGGCGCCTTCACCGGAGGCATCTCATAGACAAAGATACTGTGGGGATGGCGGTCCGCGGTCTTTTCCACGCGCGACGGCTTCCAACCCGGCACGGCGAAGTCATGCGAGATGACGCGGGCTCCGGCTTTCAGGAATTTCTCAAAACGGGGCCGCAGCTTCTCATTCAAGGAAGTTACCAGATAAATAATCACCACGTCGGCGCGGCTCAGATCCGTTTTCAAGATGTCGCCTTGAATGACCCGGGCGTTGTCCGCAAGGCCCAGCTTCTCGATGCGGGCGGAGGCCTCCGCCACCAGCTTGGGCGAAATCTCCACGCCCACGGCGCGCGCTTTGTATTTCTCCGCCGCTGCAATCACCACGCGGCCATCGCCCGCCCCCAGATCGTAAACACTTTCACCTGGCCGGATACTGGCCAGTTCCAACATCCGGTCCACAATATGTTCCGGGGAGGAGACATACGGCGCCAGCCGGTTCACGTAGGTGGAATCCTGCGCGCACGCCCATATCCCCATCCACAGGAAAACACATGCCGGGGCTGCGAAGCGCTTATACAGTTTCATGGAGTTGCCCGGACCGCCAGTTTCCGTCCGTAACTTGATTTTACTATACGGGAAATCATGTCGGAAACCGAAAACCACATGTCGCGCGGCCGTGTAATGGTAAATTCCGTCCCCCGGAACAGGCGAATCACGCGTCCAATGGTGTCGCGCCAGGGAGCGGCTTGCGGATTCAGGGAGTAATTTATATAAAAGACCGGGTAGCGAACGCCCGCCAGTGGCTTTAAGGCTTCTTCCGATACAGACGCTTCCAGCATCACTTTGGGTCCAGCAAAAATCAAAGCGTCGGGGTGGTCCTCGCCGCCCATCTCCTGGCGAATAAGCTCCGTGAGAAACTCGGTGTCACCGTGCTTGCGCTGTAGTTTCGCGGCGTCCACAGTACCCAGCTTAATGGTGGTCAAGGCCTGCCCCAAAGCCGGAAAATCGATGGCCTCCGCGCTGTCCTGGCGATAGAGCACCCGCTGCTCCTGAATATTGAAGGCGACGATGGAGAACTTGCCGAATTGCGGCTCCCGGGCCAACCGGCGGAGGATGCCGGCCAGCGCCGAGGTATCCTGCGGCCGCATGGTGCTGGCACCGGAATTCTGCGGGGCAAAATTCACGAGCACTTTGATCTTGAGCGGTTCCTGGTTCAGAACGCGTGATGCTGGGGGCTCCGCGCTGAACTGCTCCAGGTGAAACGCCGATACCGTGCCGGCGGGCATCTCCAGCTTCATGTCGCGGTCTTTGGCGGGAAGAGCCGCCTCCATATCCCAATAGAACGAGCACACGCGCTGCAGGCGATCCCGCATCAGCCAATCGACGTGGTAGTTCCCTTCCCCCAGATCCAGCATCCCCTGCAACACGGTGTCCCCGCCGGCATCCTCCGGAACCCGCGGGACCGAGTAGCGCTGAATGAAATAATTGGGATCGGCTTTTGGGTCCTGCGGCGTCACACGGAAGAGGATCGTGAGGGTGTTTTCCTCGCCGGCCAATTCTTTAAGCGGAATCGTGATATTGAACCCGGCGTGATAGCGCAGATCGAAGCCCAGCGTGGGTTTTTCAGGGGTGACGGTGCAGTTGATTTCCTTGCGGACCTCCTGGGCTTCCAGCACCGCCAGGTCCGTACCCACCAAGTGGACCTCGCCGCTATCGGAAGAAAGCACCGCCTGTGCGCGCAGAGGCGCAGTACACGTCGCACCCACCACAACGGCCATGCAATAGAGCACAGGGAACCGGGTCATCGACAAGGTAATAATGCGCAATTCATCATACACCGCCCGCTACCACAAGTGGCCTCGCCGCTCCTAAGGCGCGCTTTGACGACCTGTGCTACAGTTCAAAATCATGGCTAGCCGCAGTGTGAACAAAGTGATTTTGATCGGGCATTTGGGACGTGACGCCGAGACCGGGTTCACGCCCTCGCAGGTCGCCCGGACCAAGTTTTCCGTGGCCACCAGCCGCCGCTGGAAAGACCAGCAATCCGGCGAGTGGAAAGAAGAAACCGACTGGAGCAACGTGGTGCTCTGGCGCAGTGAGAACCTGGCGCAGTACTTGACCAAAGGCAAACAAGTCTACGTGGAGGGGCGGCTCCGTTCCTATAGCTACGAAGACAAGGACGGCAAGAAAGTGTACGCCACCGAGGTGGTGGCCGAAGACGTGATCCTGCTCGGCGGCCGCGGTGAAGGCGGCGGCTCGTCAGCCGGCGCGGGATCGGGCGCAGGATCAGGAATGGACGAAGGCTTCTCGCAGGAGGCGCCGTCTTCCGGGCTGCGCAGTTCGCCCCGTGGACGGTCAGCGGCGCAACCCGCGGCGCCACAAACAGGACAACCCGCCGCGTCCATGAGCGAAGGCATCACGGACGATGATGTACCGTTCTAAAGTCCGGTACGCCTCGGCACTTTGAACTTTGACCAATTTCTCCGGTAACGCTTTCTTCGGCAACACCCCTACCGTCGCGGCCCTGCATGAAATGGTCGCAGCCGGGCGCATCGCGCAGACCCTGCTCTTTTCCGGACCCGAAGGCGTGGGCAAAGCCACGCTCGCCCGGCGCTTCGCGGCAGAACTACTGAAGACGGACTCGATCAGAATCGACCAGGACGACCTCAGCCTCGACTCCAATCTCCAGATCATCGCCGACCGCGAGAAGTGGCCCTCGGAAAAGCGCAACGAAGACCCGCTCCTGTTTTCTTCGCACCCGGATTTCGTCACCTTTCCGCCCGATGGCCCGCTGCGCCAGATCTCGATTCAACAAATGCGCCTGCTCAAAAACCGCGCGTCGCTGAAGCCTCTAAAGGGCTCCTGGCGCGTGTTTCTCATTGACGGCATCGACCGCGCCAATGAGCAGGCCGCCAACTCACTGCTCAAGACGTTGGAAGAACCGCCTTCGCATCTGGTGTTGATCATGACCGCGCGCAATCCTTACGATCTACTGCCCACCATCCGCTCGCGCGCCGTGCCCTTCGCGCTCGCCCGGTTGACGGATGAAGAAATGGCAGCCTTCGCCTCCGCGCGCAAGCTGGATCATGCCGAGCGCCGCCTGCGACTAGCCGAAGGCTGCCCCGGAGCGGCTGTCTCGTTGGATCTGGAAACCTATGACCGCCGTCGCGAAGCCATGCTGGCCCTTCTACGCGTGGCCAGCGGCCTGGATCCCTTCGGAGCCTGGCTGAAGCACTCCGATTCCATTGCCGCACGGCGCACCGAAAAGCTCGATTCGTACCTGGAAGTTCTCTATATTCTGCTCGAAGATGTCCTGCGGATGGGTCATAGCGGCGGTCCTTTGCGGAATGAAGACGCCCGGGCGCAACTCCAGCCCCTGGCTGCCCGCGTTTCCTTCGACTGGCTCCGCGCCGCCGTCGCCCGCGTGGACGAATTGGTTCATCTTCTGCGCCGGAATATCCAGAAACCGATCGCGCTGGACGCCTTCGCCTCGGCTTTGCGAAGCCACACTTAAAGATTGCTCTGTCGGTAGTAAGTCAATGTGTCCGGTTTTATTCACACGTGATCTGTCCGGTTTCGTCTATTCATCCCGTTGCACCTCTACGGCTGGCCGAAGGAGGTTTTCTGGTTTTGGTTCTTAATGAGAGAAGAGTCGTAGGAGCGGTGGGA